>JBDKIG010000008.1:0-27973 GCA_039797215.1 Verrucomicrobiota bacterium
TTCCTATTGGTTTGAAGGTTGCTCGGAACTCGGAATGGGAGGTGCTGCAAATTGCTGGGTTCCCGCTTCGACCTTAAATGGCTTCCCATTAATTATGAGAGTGTAGCTGGAATTAGAGATCACATCGATATGTCCATGTCCGTCAGCAACCAGATCGGTGACCACATCGGCGAAGCGGAAATTCCTGACTCCATGCCGTCCGGGCTGATGAAGCCTCCATTCCACGACACGCTCCGAGGCATTCACGGTATGGATTCCGATCACATTTTCGATAAAAAGGGAAATGGACCCGAGCGCCGACCAACCGCAGAAGTCGGGCTTTACGATCTTGGTATCGTGGAAGGCGGGGATCGGCTGGATGGGATTATAGGCCTCCCAGAGGGTGTGTGGGGAATAGTCGCGGTAAGTGAGATACATGTGCCGCAAAACCTGCTCGGCAGTTTTATTAGCCAAGTCTCCTTGGCCATTTTCCGTAAGCGCCCGGATGCCCATGTAGGCCGTCGGTAGCCACACGGCACCTCGCCAGTAATTTCCGGTCTCGGAATTGAAGTCCTTGTGGCTCCGGCTCACGCTGACCCAGGGAACAGGACCGCCGAGGTCATTCGGATCCCGGACACTCGTCGCCATGCGGGCTACTTTTTCGGGGGTGGCCATACCTGCCAACACGGGCCAGAAGGAGGCGGGAGTGCGCACCTTCGAAAGTTGTCCATCCGGCAGAAGGTCGTAGTAAAAGCCGTCCTCCTCGTCCCAATAGTGTTGGTTCACTAAGTCGCGGATCCGGTTGTATTCTTTTTCGTATTGGGACTGCAGTTCCGTGCCCCCGATTTCCGCAGCCAACAAAGCGATGCATTTCGCTGACAGTCCCTGCTGGGAAAGTGCGTCGATAGCGAGCAAACCCGGGGAGCCGAACCGAGGCGAATTATCCATTCCGCTGGCCACTCCCCCCCACTCGAAACCCAGAGGTTGAGGTTTCAGAATGATCGGCACATCGGTGAAAGAGAAACGCTCTCCGTGCTTAAGCGACTGGAACCATTGATAGTGCTTCTGGAGATACTGTTTGTCCTGCAAGAGCCAGCGAATCCGCTCCTTGTCTCCAGTCATCTGGTAATACTGCCACTCAACCCAGGCAAAAAGCGGAGGGTTGTCCGAATGCCGGATCAAAACCTGATACTTGGAGTTTCCCCGAAAATCCGCAGTGAGTGGAGCCCCGTCGTGAATGGGCGCATAGAAATTTGAAAGACTTTCGATTCCAGGTAGAACGCTCGGAGAATAGCGGCAAAAGAGAGCCATGAAGCAGGCATCCCAGATCCAGATGTATTGGTCCGCGAAGGCCTCGTCCATGTAGGGGGAGCGGGGAAGCCCTGGTTGGTTCAAAACATGCGCAAAAGCCAGGTCACAGGACTTCCAATACAAATCAACATAGCCTGGTTCCTGATCAAAAATCGGCTGGGGAAATTTGGAATGGTCGTAGGCAGGGGTCGGCGACGGTGAGGATAGCGCGGGTGATGTCGTTTCGGCTAATGCCGGGGACATGCCAATGGCCCCGAGTGCAGCGGCAAGAATTAGGGCGTGAGAACGGGGGGAGGTCATAAATTATTTAGTCGGCCCTGAAAAACACCTCACGCCGAAAAAGAATAAGGAATAGGGGTCAGTGTGCATTTTCTTTCAATCTCCAGTTTTTCAAAATCAATTATTCTCCGGGGCGGGAGCTTTTGAGGGTTTGGGGGCGAGTGAGTTGTCGATATTCACACCAGCGCCGGTGCGGAGCTTGAAGGCGCCGGCGGAGACTACGGTGTCACCGGCTTTTAAGCCCTCGGTGACGGCGATGAAATCTCCCATGGCGCGGCCGGTGCGGATGAAGCGCTGCTCGACGAATTTCTCGGTTGCGCCGTCGGCGGCGGGGCGTTCGAGGACGACGAAGACCGAGTCGCCGTAGGGGGCGCGGAAGACGGCGGTGAGCGGGATGCGAAGGACCTCGTCGGCGCCGCCTTGGAAAATCTCGACTCGCGCGAACATGCCGGGTCGCAAGGCACCGTCGGCGTTTTTGAGGGTTCCCTGGAGGCGGATGTTGCGGGTGATGCGGTCGACCTCGGAGTTTATGGCGGTCAACTCGCCCTCAAACACCCGGTCTGGGTAGGCATCGGTGCGGACGAGGATTTTTTGGCCGGGGGCCATGGTGGAGATCAACTGCTGGGGCAGGAGAAAATCAACAAAGATGGGGTCGAGGGATTGGAGCGAGACGATCTTGTCGCCGTTTTTCATGAACTGCCCGAGGTTCACCTCGCGAATGCCGAGGCGGCCGGAGAAGGGCGCTCGGAGTTGTTTTTTGGATATAGTGGCGCGGAGTTGCTCCACGAGAGCGGTGACTTTGCGAAGCTGCGAGGCGGCGGCGTCGAGGTCGGACTGCGGAATCGCATTCGTGGCGCGGAGCATTTTGGTGCGCTCGTAGACGGTGCGGGCCAGGTCGGCCTCGGCCTCGGCGGAGCGTAGCGTGGCCTGCTCGGCCTCGGTGTCGAGTTCCACGAGCAAATCCCCCTCGCGCACCTCGGCTCCGTTTTCAAAAAGGATCCGCGAGACGATGCCGGGCGTCTCCGTGCTGAGATCCGCGCCCTGAAAGGCTCGCAGCGAACCCACTGACTCCACGCTCCGCACCCATTCGTCGGCTTCGACCACCGTCGTGCTGATGGTCTCCATCGGCTTCGGGGCATTTTTTCCAGATTCAATCAAGGCGCCGATCTGGAGCGCCTTGATGCCGACGATCACTCCGGCCAGCACAACAATTCCCAGCGCGGTGAGAACAATTTTTTTGAACATAGAAGCGTTATTGCCGATCCGCAGAAGCCGGGCGATTCAATTCGCGGTGGGGTAGTCGGTGTAGCCTTTGGGGCCGGGCGTGTAGAAGGTCGAGGGATCGGGGGCGTTGAGCGGAGCGCCGGAGCGGAGGCGCGCGGGGAGGTCGGGGTTCGCCAAAAACGAGGTTCCGAAGGCCACGGCGTCGGCTTTTTTGGCTGAAATGGCGGTGGCGGCTTCGTCGGCGGTGAAGCCCATGTTCAGGATCAGCGGGCCGTGGAAATACTCGCGAACCGGACTCACGACATCACCGTGTTGTTGGTCTAGAAAATCGGCGCGCATGAGGTGCAGGTAGGCGAGGCCGCATTCGTTGAGGCGCTTGGCGAGCCAGGTGGCAAGGCCGATCGGGTCGGAGTCCGACATGCTGTTGTAGCTATTGAGCGGCGACAGGCGCACGCCGACGCGGTCCGCGCCGAGGATTTGGGAAACAGCCTCAATGACCTCGAGGAGCAGGCGGGCGCGGTTCTCGACTGGGCCTCCGTAGGGGCCGGTGCGTTTGTTGGCGCCGTCGCGCAGGAACTCGTCGAGCAGGTAGCCATTGGCGGAGTGAATTTCCACCCCGTCGAAACCGGCGGCTTTGGCGTTGGTGGCGGATTGTTTGAAACCCTGCACGATGCCCGGCAATTCCTCGTCGCGGAGTTCGCGCGGGAGGGCATAGGGCTTTTTGCCTTCGGGAGTGTTCACCTCGTCGCCCGTGATCGCGATGGCGCTGGGCGCGACCGGTTGGGCGCCGTTGTTGAAAAAGGGATGGCACGCGCGGCCACCGTGCCAGATTTGAAGAAAAATCCTCCCACCCTTGGCGTGAACGGCGTCAGTGACACCGCGCCAACCCGCGATCTGGGCGTCGTTGTAAATTCCCGGCTCGGCGTAAAAGGCCGAATTGCCCTCCATCGCCATCGTCGCCTCCGCGATGATCAGCCCCGCCGAGGCACGCTGGGCGTAGTATTCCGCCATGAGCGGTCCCGGCACATGGCCGGACTCCGCGCGACAGCGGGTGAGCGGGGCCATCAGGATGCGGTTGGGTAACTCCAGAGGGCCGAGCGGGAGTTTTTCAAAAAGCGGAGCGATTGATGGATTCATGGTTTGGGATTAGTTCGAGGATTTGAGGAAGTTTAAAAACGCCCGACCGGCCGCGAGCACCTGCCAGGCCGTGAGGACGGCGATGCCGAACATCATCGGATCGAGCAGGGAAGCCGAGCCGAAGAAAAAGAAGTGGAAGGCGAAAATATTCACGATGATCGGCCCAAGAATGAGCAGGCCGAGATTTCGAGTGGCCGGGAGCGCCAGCAGAACGCCGCCGAGGATTTCCAGGACTTTTACGAATACGAGCATGCCCGAGACGAACATCCCGCCCATGAACATTGCCGCATGCGAGCCCTCTGGTGGTTGGGGAATGGGAATGAACTTCAGGAAAAAGTTGCTTCCGAAGACGACAAAAACGAGCCCGAGCAGGGCGGCGGTGATGCGGTTGAGGTATTTCATAGGCGTGCACTATTACGAACTAGGGATGCTTGCGCGCTAACAAAAATGTTGAGCGCCGCGCGGTGGCCCATCAGTCTCTCGCCCCATGATCGTCGCACCCAAAATCCGTGGATTCATCTGCACCACCGCCCACCCAACCGGCTGCGCCAAGCATGTCGCCAACCAGATCGCCGTCGTCAAAAACTGCGGACCGATTTCCAACGCACCCAAGAAGGTTCTCGTGATCGGAGCCTCGACCGGCTACGGCCTCGCCTCTCGCATCGCCACGGCCTTCGGCGGCGGCGCGGCGACGATCGGTGTGTTTTTCGAGCGCGGCGCCGAGGGCGACCGCACGGCCACGGCCGGTTGGTATAACACAGCCGCTTTCGAGCGCGAGGCGGCTGCCGCCGGACTCTACGCCCGTTCTTTCAATGGCGACGCCTTTTCCGACGAACTCAAAAAAACCGTCGTCGAGGCCGTGAAGCAGGACCTCGGCCAAGTCGATTGCGTGGTTTACAGCCTCGCCTCGCCTCGCCGCCAGCACCCACGCTCCGGTGAGGTTTTCAAGTCCGTCCTCAAGCCGATCGGCCAGACCTACTCGAACAAAAATCTCAACACCACCAACGGCCAGGTCAATGAAGTCACCATCGAGTCCGCCAATGACGAAGAGATCGCGCACACGATCGCCGTGATGGGCGGCGAGGATTGGGAAATGTGGATGGATGCCCTGCAAGAAGCAGGCGCGCTGGCTCCAGGCGTCCGCACGCTCGCCTATTCCTACATCGGGCCATCGCTGACTTGGCCGATTTATAAAAACGGCACCATCGGCCGCGCGAAGGAAGACCTCGAGCGCGCCCAACGCGCCATCGAAGCGAAGCTCGCCCCGCTTGGCGGCAAGGCCTGGGTCTCGGTGAACAAAGCCCTCGTCACCCAAGCCAGCTCCGCGATCCCTGTCGTGCCGCTCTACATTTCGATTCTCTACAAAGCGATGAAGGCCGCAGGCAACCACGAGGAATGTGCCGAGCAGATGGACCGCCTCTTCCGCGAACGCCTCAACTCCCCCACCCCGGCGGTGGACGAGGCCGGACGCATCCGACTCGACGATTGGGAAATGGCCGACGACATCCAAAACCTCATCGCGGAGCGTTGGAGCACCGTCACCACAGAAAACCTCGCCGAACTCGCCGACTTCGCGGGCTACCAGGAAAGCTTCCAACGCCTCTTCGGCTTCGGCCTCCCCGGCATGGACTACTCGGCAGATGTGGAGGTTCAGGTCCCCATACCGTCGATAAAAGCCTAACCGATCTTAAACCTCGCGCTCGATGAGCACGGCGGCGGCGGCGGTATTTCCGTGAAGGGCATTCAGCCCGCGCACGGGCGCGATCTCGCCGTTGCAGAAAAATCCCGCGCAGGGCTTGTCGCCCAATGCCTCGGAGAGAGTCACGGCATCCTGGTCTTTTTTTCCAAAAAACCTCGAACCGCGGCCTAGGCAGGAAAACAACAGCGCGCCGAAGGCTTGATCGCCCACGGCGCGCGCCGGTTCGAATGCCCGGCGCAAATCCTCCACGGCCGCCTCGCGGTCGCGAATCTGATATTGGAGCGTTTGGCCCACTCGGGGAATTCCCCCGATCACGACTGCGCCGGAGTCGGGGTCTGCACCGAGGATGTTTTTGATGAGAAAATCTCCCGAGCCGAAATCATCGAGGTATTCCGTGCCGGCGAGGCCTGCAAAGAGATTTCCGCGCGCGTTGGATTTTTCTCCTTCTGAGAGCGTCTCGAAGGCGCTTTCCAAAACCCGGTAGGCCGACTGGCTGCCGAGCGCGTAGAGGATATTGTGGTCGGCACGGGTGACTGTGAGCGGTTCGCCGATTGGCCGGCAGCCTTGGCTCACAACAGGAACGATCTCCGTTCGCCCAATGGCCGGCACCGCCACCGCATCCACGATCCGGTCGTTGACAAAAACAATCGTGTCCTCGAACGATCCGCCGCTGGCGAGACCTCCCACGGTCGGGATGCCACGAAAACGGCGGTTCCATTTTTTCAACCAGTCCTCGACAGGAAACGAAAAAGGATTCGAGAGCGTGATCCAGCCATTGGGTTCGAGGATTTGATCTGGCAAAACCGCCTCGCCCTCCTCGGTTGCCTCGAGCACCACGGGATCACCGAAGTCCCCGCTCAAAGCGAGCAGAACAAAGCCCGAGCCGCGCTCCATCTCGCGCCGCCCCTCGATCCGACCGCCGCAGGTGCAGCCCACGAGATCGCGGATGTGGCCATCCACGCGCAGGATTTCGGAGAGTTCGGCGAGGTGCGCGGCGTAGTTCGCGCTAAAAAACAAAAACCCGAGCCGCGCCGGCCCGCCGAGGTTTTTGCGAACGCGCCGCGCCGCCTTGAGGGCGGTTTCGGGTTTGTAGGGACCGGGAATCTCACACCCGAACGCTTGGAACGAAGCCATACCCAAATCATCACCAACGAAACCGCCGGAGAGAAGAAAGAAGTCGGGGCGGAGATCGCGCCGCAGCTGCTATTTCTTTCCGTCCTTCGGGGCCGGGGGTTCGGAAGCGCCTGCGGGTTTGATGTTGAACTTCTCCACCACGGAGCGTGCGTCCTGGTCGGTTTCAGCCAGTTTGATGAGCCCCACGAGAAGTTCATTGTAACCTGTCGAGACACGCTGGGACTGATCGACAACGCTCTGGCGCTCGAGGATCAACTTGGAGGTATTTGCACGGGCCGTTTGCAGCGTTTCCAGTTGGCGGGCGAGATTCTGATTCTGCCACCTCAAAGCCGCCTCCGCCTGCCGCAAGCCGAGCCCTTGGGAAAAAAGGAAAAGAACAAAGGCAACGGCAATCACAAGCGGCGCAAAATCGCTGATGATACCAACTCGGGATTCCCGCGGCTCGGCCTGTTCACTTGGGAGTTCCTGGATTTCCTCGAATTGGACGGCTGGTTCGGCCTCCTCGACGAACGGATCAGGAGCGGCCTTTTCGAGGTCGGTCGAGGTTTTGCGGGAACGCGCCCGAGGTTTCCGGCGGACGGGAGCGGGCTCGTTGGGGAATGTCTCGGATTCCATGGGAAATCAATTCGCGCCCTTCGCGGGTTTTCCAGGTTTGGCAGGTTGCGGAGTCGGCGGCGGGGCGGTGTTGTTGCGGATTTCGACGCCGTGCTTTTGAAGAAAAACAGCGAGCGCGATGTTGTTATTTTTCACCTGCAGGCTGGCGAGTTCATTGAGGATGGCCGGCCCGGCCTGGTTGGCCAGTTGAGTGGTCGCCTCGATCATCTGCTGCTGGGCTTGGAGCTGTTGCTGGAGGCTCTGGATTTCATTCTGAGTCGCCTGAATTTCCTCCTGCTTGAGCTGGATCGCTTGTTGCAGGCTGCTGTTGCTGAATGTTTGAAAAACATTCCAGACCGACAAGACCAGTGCGAGAACAGCTGCGATGGTGAATGAAACTTTCGGAAGCATGGCGGAATAATGAAATGGGGCAGAAATGTTGTCGATCCAACTGGGCGGGCAATTAGAAGGCCAAGCCGAAATCGACGCTGATGATATTATTCAAGAACTGTGAGCTGCCAAAGTTCACATTGTAGAAGATGGAACCGGTCATGTTTTCCCCGATCTTCGCCGAGACTCCCACGCCACCAAAGATGCTGTCGCGGTAGGGATCGGCGGTTTCATAGCCGAATGAGGCGCCGGTGCCGCCATCGAGTCGCGAGGTGATGGGGGTCGAGTCATTCAGGAATTCATGCATCCATTGGGCGCGGACCTCGGGAATGAGGGTCAGGCCCTCGGCGATATCCCAGATGTAGGCGACGCGTCCACCGAGGCTCGAGCGGAGGCTGCTGTTATTTTGGGAGCCGACGGCGAGGTCGAGGCTGTCAGCGTTGGATTCGCTGAACCCGGCCGTGCCAGCATAGGTGTATTGCAGGCCGAGGAGCGGACCGACGACGAATTTGTCGATCGTCCAGTCCTTGCCGAGGTTGATTGCAGCATTAAATTGGCCGGTGCCGGGATCGGCGCTAGCCGTCCGATCGATCGTGCTGAACTTAATCGGGCGGCGGGTTTGAAATCCGGTGTAGCCCCCGCCGATCACGCTGTCGGCGTAGTAGCCATCCTCATTTTTATAAGTGGCATAGAGTCCGAAGAGGGCGGAATTGCCACGCGTCGAACCGCCGCCATTGGATTTGGCGTAGTTGTATTGGTAGCCGGCAAAGACACCGCTGGAGAAGTTTTCGCTGAACCGGTAGTCGGCACCGGCGAGGAAACCACCGGCGCTGTTTTTGTAGTTCGGCACACCCGAGCCCCGAGTATTGGAAAATTCGCCCACGCCCATGACCCAGGAATTCCAATTCGTGAGAGTTGGGGCCTCGACAATCGGACTGACACTCTTCGGCGAGGCAGTGGATTTTCCGTCGCGATCGTTTTTGAGCGGTTGTTCCTTGATGCCGATATATTGGAACCCTTGCGCACCGAGGCGGACGGAACTCAAGCGCTGGTTGAGGAGTTGGGTTTGCGTATAGGCCTGCTCGATCACGATGTCGGGCAGGGTTTCGTAGAACCCGGGCATGATCTGGTTGAAGGCATTCGGGTATTGAGCGGCGGTTTGCAGGTCGAGCGCGGTGCTCACAACCATGCGGTCTCCGCTTTTTGCCGGAATGAAACCATCAAGCGCCTTGGCTACATTTCGCTGGTTCGGGGTCACGGCCACCCGCGTATAGGTATCCGGCGCGATGAGGATCGTTCCGGTGGTGCCTTGGTTCAGGAACCGCCCACGGAAGGTGGCCGGGGCCGTGATGGTGTCGAAGTCGCCAGTAATGCCGCCGGTCGCGGTGAGGAAGGGATATTGCTGACCGTAGGCGAGACTGTCGTTGCCGCCGAAATTGACGATGTTGAGGGTTCCGGCGACTTGGGCGGTTCCGGTGACCACGATGCGGTCGTAATTCGACGGGCTGGCGATTTCCAGGAGCGTGGTGGCGGAGGAAGTCCACACGGGGTTTGAGACGATCGAGATCACACCGGGCGAGTTGCCGGGTGAGAGGGTGCCGGAAATTGTCATTCCGCCGGCGGCGATGAGGGTGCCGTTGCCGCCCAGCGTGCCACCGGGATTGACGACCACGGAACCGGCGGTGAGTTGACTGTTGACCGACAGGAGGCCCGCATCGATCGAGGCGGTGCCACCGACCACAAAGGCGCTTTGCACATCAAGTTCTCCGGAGCCGGTTTTGTTGAAATTGCCCGGCGTGGCGAGGGTTCCGCCGCTGACGACCGAGGAGCCGTTTTGGACATTCATTACGCCACCTGTGACATTCAGCGTCGTGTTTTGCTGGATGACGAGGTTTCCGTTGTTCAAGAAAATCAAGCCCGCGATGGTGTTTTCATTCCTGCCGACAGGAACCTCGGAATAGACGGTGCCATTGGCGCCGTTGACTTGGAAGTCGACCCAAGTCGGGGTGTCCGGCCCGGCCCAGTTGTCGATGATATTGCCGGTCGAGGTGCCGTTGCTGAGATTGAAGACGAGACTGTTTCCGACGATTTGAAAGGTGCCGGTGTGGGAGTTGTTCGCGGAGAAACTGGCGATGAAATCCGAGGCACTGAAGGTGGTGTTGTTGCCAAAGCTCACAAGCGTATTGCTTCCCTTTTGAAGGTATTTTCCAGAGCCAAGGTCGAAGGTTCGGTTTCCAGTATTTCCTCCGTCGGTGAAGTTGGCGGAGGCCGTGATGTTTCCGCCATGAGCGAGGGAGATCGTGGAGTTTGCAGAGGTCCAGACGAGGTTGGTGATTCCTGTGACGGCGAGGTTGGCCGTGTTGGCGTCGCCGACAACGAGCGATCCGCCCGAGAGGGTGAGGCTGCCGTTTCCGAGAGCGCGCGAGGAAAGGGCCTGGGTGGATCCAGCGGAGAGGGTCGTGCCGCCGGTGTAGGTGTTTGTGCCGCTGAGTGCGAGCGCTCCGGCACCGGTTTTGTTCAAAGATCCCGTGCCGGAAATATTTCCTGCGTAGGTGCCATCGGTGGCTTGGTTGAACGACAGGGCCGCGTTGTTCAGGATGTTGCCTTGCAGGCTGGCGGTGTTTCCGGCCAGCGTGCCGGCAGAAATCGTTGTGCCGCCGCTGTAGCTGTTGTTGCCAGAGAGCGTGAGAACGCCAGCGCCGGTTTTGGCCAATGATCCTGTGCCGGAGATAACACCGGCATAGGTGCCATCAGTGGCTTGGTTGAATGACAGGGCCGATTTATTAAGGATGTTGCCTTGCAAGCTGGCGGTGGTTCCAGCCAGCGTGCCGGCAGAAATCGTTGTGCCGCCGCTGTAGCTGTTGTGGCCAGTCAGAGTAAGTGTTCCGTTGCCGCGTTTGGCAAAGGCCCCAGCGCCGGTGATTGTGCCATCGAAAGTGAGGTTCGATCCGGTATTATAAGCAAACGAGGTTCCGGCGGCGGTGCCGATATGGACTGCGGTGCCGTTCAGCGAAGCGACCTCGAGCGTGCCACCATCGATTTGGATGTCCGATCCACCGGAAACCACAATCGGAACGGTGAAGGTGACATTGCCCGCTGTGGAGGTGAGGTGCATTCCAGTGCCGGTGGATCCATTGAGTGTGAGGCTGCCACTGCCACCAACGCCGACATTTTGCGGGGTCGAGACGATCAGGTTTCGAACGGTGGCGTTCTGGCTGAGGTTGGTATTGGCGAGTGTGGTTGCATTTGCGCCGCTTGAAGCGAAGTGAATGTCCTCGGAGCTTGGGCCAAATGTCGCATCGCCGGTGGTTGCGCTGGCGTTGTTCGACCAGTTGTTTGCGGTGAACCAATCGGTGCCGTTGCTACCGACCCAATAGAGGTCGGCCGAGACCTGAACTACGGCGAGGTTGAGGTTTTTGCCACCGGTGCCGGTGTAGAAGTAGGCCTCGTTCGATCCGAAGGTCTGGGAATTGGCGGCGCCGAGGTTTTGGAGGTTGGCGGTGTTCACCACGGCGGAGCCGCCGAGGAGTGCGGAATTCCCCAACGAGGCGGTGGACCCGTTGAACCCGGAGAGGTTCGAGAGCGAGAAGTTGCCAAAGGAAATCGCGGCACCATTGACTGTCAGCGAGGCAGCGGGATCGTAAACGAGGTTTGAACCAGCAGCGAAAGTTAGGTTGCCGCCGAGCGTGCCGTTGCCGCCGATGGCGGAGGTGTTGCCGATGGTGACGCTGCTCGTTCCGAGGGAACCGGTGACGAGGAGGACGGCACCGCCGTTGACTGTGGTCGATCCGGTATAGGTGTTGTTTCCGGACAGCGTGAGGTTGCCCACGGAGTTGATCGCGACGGCTCCGGTTCCCGAGATGGTGTTGGCGAAGGTGCTGTTGGCCGGGAGACTCTCGAAGGACAGCGTGCCGTTGTTCGAGATATCGCCTTTCAAGCTGGCAACATTGCCTCCGAGGGTTCCCGCATCGATTTGGATGCCGCCCGTGTATGTATTGTTACCAGAGAGGCCGAAATAGCCGCCGCCGGTTTTCACGATTCCCCCGGAGCCGAGGGAGATGGCGCCCAAGATTTCTCCGGAGCCACCGGAGTTCGAGTAGAGGGTGAGGGTGGTGTTCGAGCCGGTGATATCCCCTTGGAGAAAACCGGAGGACACCGAGCCAATGGTGGCATTGGAGGAAAGCGCGACCGTGGCGTTCAGCAGTGTGTTGTTGAACAGCATGAGAGATCCATTTCCATAGATGCCCGTGCCGGCGATCGTCAGGTTGCCGAGAGTGAGGTTTGTGCCGATGACATCGAGTTGAGCTCCGTTCGAAACGGTCGTATCGCCGCCACCGAGGGCGTTGCCACTTGTAACCGCAAGCACACCATGCTGGATGAAGTAGTTGCCCTGCGTGGTCGAACCGGTGAGCGAAAGCGTGCCGTTGCCGGTTTTTTGGAAATCCCCGGTGCCGGTGAGCGTGCCGTTGTAGGTGCCGTCGGTGGCTTGGTTGAAAACCAAGGTGGCGTTGTTGGTGATTTGGTCCTGCAGGCTGGCGGTGGTGCCTGCCAGTGTGCCAGCGGAAACGATTGTGCCGCCGGTGTGGTTCGAGGTGCCGGCAAGCGTGAGAGTGCCGATGTCGGATTTTTCGACAACTCCCGCGCCAGTGAGTGTGCCATTGAAGGTGGCGCTGCCAGTTTGGGCCACAGTGAGGGTTTGGTTGACTGCGACCGAGGCGGTGCCGGAACCGAGGAGCGAGCCGATGGTCTCGCTGGCGGCCACGGTGAAGGTGGCGTTCGAGTTGGCGAGCGTCACGGTGCCGGCATCGGCCAGCGCCGCGCCGCCTTGCACGATCAGGTTGCCGTTTTGAATCGTGGTGTTGCCGGTGAAGGTGTTCGAGCCGGAGAGAGTGAGATTGCCTGTGCCGCGCTTGAGGAGGCTGCCGCTGCCCGAGATAGCGCCGGAGATCGCCGTATCGCTGGAACCGGTCACGGTGAGGAAGGTCGAGTTGGCTCCGAAGGCGATCGCGCCACCGAAGGCGAGGTTCCCGCTGTCGGCGGCGAAGGTGATGTTCTTGGCCAAGGTGATGGTGGAGTTGATCGTTTGGGTGTTCGTCGAATCGTTTTCGACATTTCCCGCGAGGGTGATCGTGTTGTTTGAGATGGTGAAGTTGCCGGCCCCGGCATTGAAGACGATGCCGCCGATGGATTGGTTGGTGTCGGTATCGACATTGGTTTCGGTCGATCCGGCGAAATAGACGAGCGCGCCGGGAACAGGAGGAGTGATCCAGTTCGCGGCGGCATTCCAACTTCCGTTGCCCGCTCCGCCCGTCCAAGTGTAGTTTACAGGAGGCGGTGGCGGCGCGGCGGTCACAAAGAGGAGGCTGTTTCCGCTTTTAACGAAGTTGCCGCTGAGGGTGAAATTCCCGACAGCATTGTAAGAGAGGTTCGCGGTATCAAACGAAGAGACACCGTTGCCGGTGAGCACGGTGAAGTTGCCGGCGGCGTAGCCAAGGTTGCTGAAGTCGAAAACAACATGGCCGTTGAGTATGGCGTTGCCGGAGGCGTTGATGCGGTCGTTGGTTCCGTTGCCGAGGTTGTAAAGGAGGTCGCCGCCATTCAGCGTGATGCCCGCGACGGAGATGGTGTCGATCGTGTTGACCGCGCCGGGGCTGTAGGCCGCGCCGCTTTGCAGGACGAGGATGGAGTTTGAGAGATTGCCGCTTACTAGGGCTCCCGAGGCGATGGTGGTGGAGCCGCTGTGGGTGTTCGTGCCGTTGAGGGTGAGCGTGCCGGCGCCGGATTTAGTGACCGAGCCGGTGCCGGAGATGTTTCCTGAGAAGGTGCCGTTGGTGGTTTGGTTGAAGGCAAGAGCGGCGTTGTTTGTGATATTTCCCGTGATGGAAGCGGAGGAAATGGCGAGCGTGCCGCCGGAGATGGTCGTGCCGCCCGAGTAGGTGCTGGTGCCGGTGAGGGTCAGCGTGCCGTCGCCGGTTTTTGTCAGGCCGTTCGAGCCGCCAATGGTGGCGATGGAAACGGTCGGCGAGGTGCCGTTGACGGAAATCGTGGTGGCGTTTCCGGCCAGGACGACGGGGGTGGTGATCGAGACATTGCCGGCGGCGGACTCGATGGCGATGGCGGTGGCGAGGTTTCCGCTGATGGTCAGGATTCCGGAGCCGCCGATTGCGACGGATTGGCTGGTGGTGACAACGAGTTGGGTGATGGTCGCGTTAGCGCCGAGTGTCGTGGAGGCGGTGGTGGTGGCGTTGGCTCCCGTGGAGGCGAAAATCACACTCTGGGTGCCGTTGGTGGCGAGCGTGGCGCTGCCCACGGTGGCGTTGGAGGAGGCGGACCAGTTCTCGGCGGCGAGCCACGAGGTGCCGTTCGAGCCGACCCAGTAGAGGCTGGATGGGACTGGTGGTGTGGAGCCTCCGGTGATGTTTAGGAAGAGGTGTTCGTGCAATCCGCTGAAATCCGCCGTGGCGTTGCTGCCGCTGAACCATGCGAGGCGGCCGTCCGAGAGGGTGTATTTGTTTGAGTAGGGGTTTTGGAGGTTGGCCGTGTTGATATGGGCGGCGGGATTGTTCAGCCCGGTGCTTGAAACGAAGAGCGTGAAGGATTGGTTCCCGGTGGTGGACGGGAGGTCGAGGATGTTTGCAACGGAGAAGTTGCCGAAACTGAGGAGGGTTTCCGGACCTGTCAGAGACAACCCAGAGGAGCTGAAAACCAAATTCGATCCTGCGGCGAAGGTGATGTTCCCGCCGATCGATCCGACGCCGCCGAGGGCGGCTCCGGAGGCGATGGTGACGGGGGTGGAGCCGAGGGCTCCGGTAACGAGGAGTGTGCCGGAATTCACGGTGGTGGCCCCTGTGTAGGAGCTGTTGCCGGCGAGGGTGAGCGTGCCGGTGCCGTTTTTCACCAAGGAGGCGGTGCCATTCGAGTTCTGCGTGATCGAGCCGTTGACGGTGGTGTTTGAGGAGCCGTTGAAGGTGAGGGCGAGGTTTTGGGGCATCATGGGGGCCATCGCGATGTTGCCGAGGACGAGGTCGCCGAATTGGGCGAGGATGCTCTTGCCGCTGCCGATGTAGGTCAGATTGCTCGTGATCGTCTGGGTGACGCCCGAGTTGTTCGTGATGCGACCGCCGATGGTAAGGGTGTTGTTTGAGATCGTGAAGCTTGAGGCTCCGGGGGCGAAGGTGATGGTTCCCGTGGATCGGTCCGCGATGGTGTCGACAGAGATGTTTTTGTTTCCAGTGAATGTGATGGCCGCGCCGGCGGCGGGACTGGTTCCAGCGAGCCAGTTGGACCCGGTGGACCAAGATCCGCTGGTGTTGCCGCTCCAGGTTGCGGCGACGGGTGTGGCACCTGTGGTAAATTGGATAAGAGTTGCGTTATTGGAAAAATTTCCGCTCAGGCCGCGAATGTTGGTGGTGAAGTTGGTAGGAGCATTCACTTGGGTGCCGCTGTCCGCCGAGAAAAGGGTGTAGGTCTGATTTCCAACAAAACCCTGATCGCCGAAGTCGTCATTGAAGAAGACCCCGGTTGTCATCGCCCCGATGGGATTTGGCAGGGAGATGCTGTCGGAGAGATTTCCCGAGGCGAGGTCCAGAACCAAAGTGCCGCCCGCCCATCCTGCCTGTGCAAGCGCGAGGTTTTGGCGGGTGCCCGCACCGCCCGGGCTGAAATAGCCGCCTGCAAGCTGGATGTTGTGGATCGAGAAATTGGAACCAATGGTCGCCACGGTTCCATTGAACCCGGCGGTTCCACTGGTCAAAACGCTGCTACTATTGGAAAAATTGCCGCCTATGTGGATTGTGCCGGATTTCGAGTAGATGGTCTGCGCCCCGGTGGAAAGGAGGTTGGGAAGGAAATTGTCGCCGGAGAGGTTTACGATCGAACCACTGGTGGTGATGTTGTTGCCCAAGGTAATGCCGCCGAAGATTTGGAGCGATGAACTGGCTTGCGTGAAATTCTGGGTGGCCGTGCCGAGACCGTTGTTTCCTGAAACCTGAAGGACAGCGGCGCTGCCGAGGGAGAAGGTTCCGTTATAAGCGGAATTGTCGCCGGAGAGGGCGAGTTGCTGGCTGGAGCCGAGATTGATATTGCCGCTTCCGGAGAGGTTGCCGGAGATCGTAAGCGGGATGTAGGGCAGGCTGGTTCCATTGAAGGAGAGTGCATAGGCGCCGAGGGAGACGGGGCCGGCAAATTCAAGCGAGCCGCCATCGATGTAGAGGGTGGTATTGCCGTTGAGGGTGGTGTTGCCGGAGAACTTGTTCGCGCCGGCGGTATTTCTGATTGCGCCCGTGGAATTGCCAAAACCGGTTCCGCTGAGTTGGAGGTTCCTACGCCAGTCGAAGGCTTCGGTGGCGCTGGCGATGGTGAGGGTGAGAGTGGCGTTATTGTTGATCAACAAATGGCCGCCGGGTCCGGAGGGCAGATTCGAGGCGGCTTGGATGAGCAGGGTGCCGGAATTCAGGATCGTGGAGCCGTTGTAGGTGTTGGTTGCGTTGCCGAGGCTGAGGGTTCCGTTATGGGTAGAGGAGGTGCCGAGACCGCCGTTGCCGGAGATCGCCCCTTGGAGGCTGAGCGTGCCGCCATCGAGGACATTGGTGTAGAGGATGGTATTGTTCGCGGTGCTGACAGTTCCGGTGAAGGTGGGAGAGGAACTAATCGAGGAAATGGTGCTGTTGCCGTTGAGGGTGATCGTGCCGGAGAATTCGGTGTTCGCTCCATCAATGAAAAGCGCGCCGCCGAGGGAGGGGTCGCCGGCGCCGTTGAGGGTGAAGTTATTGGTGATGGCATTTCCGGTGAAGCTGGAGAGGGAAAGGGCACCATTGCCGGAGATGAAAACCGTGGAATTTGGGCCGAGGTTTTGGTTGGCGTTCATCTGAACCTGCCCGGCAGTGATGGTGAGGTTGCCCTGGTAGGCTCCGCTGCCGATGAGGGAGGCTGGGAGCGCGCTCGCGGTGGCATTGGTGGTGAGAATCAAAATGCCGGCGCCGGTTTTCGTGATGCCGCCGGGTCCGGTGATGCCGCTGTCGAGGGTGATGGTATTGCCGTTGGTGTCGAAGATGCCTGTCTCCTCTAGGACGATGGCTTGCCGGTAGGTGGCGGAACCGGTGTAGGAGGTGGTAATGTTTCCAGCGGCGCGCAGGGTGCCGCCGGAGAAAACGAGAGTGGGTGTTTGGGAGGGTTGGGTGAGGTCGCCGATCGTGCCGTTGGCGGCGAGCATGCCCTGCTCGATGGTGGTGGTGCCGTGGTGCGCGAGGCTACCGGTGACAAGGAGGGTGCCGGAGCCGGTTTTCACGATATTGCCGGCCGGGAGGGCCTCGCTTGCCGTGACAATATAGTCGTCGGTAAGGTTGCCCGAGATGGTGATGGTCCGGTTGGCGGCAGCGTTGAAGGTGGCGGTGTTGACGCGGATTTGGGTGCCGAGATCGATATTGGCAAGCACGAGGTTGCCAAAGGCGGCGTTGAAGGAACGGTCCCAGTTGATGGTAAGATTGCTGGTCACGGTCTGCGTTGCAGCTGAATTGTTCGTGAGGTCGCCGCCGAGGGTGATGGTGTTGTTCGAAACCGTGTAGGCTTGGGCACCGGCGAGGAAGGTGATGGAACCCGTGGTTTGGTTGGCGGCGGTATCAACCGAATGGTTCGTGGCGGTGCCGAAGAGGATGTCCGCGCCAGGGGCGGGAACGGCGCTAGATTGCCAGTTTGTGCCGATGGCCCAGGAGTCGCTGGTTGCGCCGCTCCAGGTGGCGTTCACGCCGGCGGCACCGGAGAAAATGAGGTTGCCTGAAGTGTAGGTGAAATTGCCGACAAGGCCGGGGATGTTCGCGGAGGCGTAGGTGTAGTTGCCTGCAGTAGGGTCGAAATCTCTGGCGAGGGTGTAGGTGAAATTGCCGGCGGGTGTGGAAGCACTCTCGAAGACGAAGAGGATTTTATTGCCTTTCTGGTTGGAGAAACTGCCGGTGTTGCCAAGGAAATCGGAGGAGTTGTTGGTGGCGAGCGTGGAGAGGATGAAGCCGTTGTTGAAAGAGATGCCCTTCACAGTGAGGTTGCCTGTCTGGCCCAGCCCGCCAGGGCTGAGACCCCCGCCGGCGAAGGAGACGGAGCCATTGCCGAGGGAACTCGCGGCCAGAACGCCCCCGGCGAGGCTGGTGCCGCCGGCGTAGGTGTTATTCCCCTGCAGCCAAAGGGTTCCCGCGTCGCCTTTCGACAAACCGCCCGGGCCGGAGATATCACCCGTGACGATGAGCTGGGCCGGGGCGTCGTTGGCATCCACATTGAACGCGGTGAAATTACCGGCGAGGTTGCCGGTGAGGGTGGAGTTTTGGAGGGAGAAATTGTTATTAATGGCGGCGGTGGAGTTGCCGGTGCCGATGAACTGGATGGTGGCAGTGTTGCCGAAGGTTGAGATGGTGCCGTTCCCCGTGGCATTGCCGCCGTAAAAGATCAACGAGGCGCTGGTATTCGCGGTGGTCGTGGAGAGGTTCAGCGAATTCGAGCCCAGGGCAAGGGTGCCACCAGAGAAGATGGTGATGGCGGGGGAGGTGAAATTTCCGCCGCCGAGGGGATAGCTCGTGAGCTGAATCTGGTTCGGTGTGGAGACGAGGACTGTGGCGGGCGAGCCGGCGCCGCCGATCGTGAGATTGTTGAAGACCGATGTGGCGTTGCCGGTCTTGGCGAGGTTCAGGGTGCCGCTGGTGACGGCGAAGGAGCCGTTGTAGCCGGATGGGGAGGAGCCGCCGAGGGTGAGGGAGGAGTTGCCAGCGACGGTGAAGGTGAAATTCTGCGAATTGGCGCCGGCGGGGCTGAAGGCGCCATTCAAGGAAACGGGGGCGTTTGCTGTGAAGGTGGTGCTGTTCCCGAAGGTGGTGTTTCCGTTGAAAGCGAGCGAACCCTGGCCGGCGACGGTGGCATTGCCGTTCAGGACGAGGTTGTTTGCGAAGCTGTAGTTGCCCCCGCCTTGGGCGGCGAGGGTGCCGCCTGCGAAGGTGATGTCGCCGCTTCCGGCCGCGCCGTTCGAGCCGAGGGCGATCGTGCCGCTGGAAATCGAGACCCCGCCGGTGAAGGAGTTGTTTGCTCCCAGCAGGGCCAGCGTGCCGGTGCCGACTTGGGAGAATCCGCCGTTGCCGCTAACATTGCCGGAGAGGGTGGTGGTGTTGCCGCCGGCGTTCGCGAGGAGGCCGCTGGTGGCGATGTTTCCGGAGAGGGTGAGATTTGCCGAGACGGCGGCGAGGGTGCCATTCGTCGTGAAGACGAGGTCGTTCTGGATGGTTTGGGGCTGGAGGGAGGAATTAATAATGTTCGCTCCGACAGAGGTCACATTGCCCAGTCCGGGCACATTCTGGGTGTAGCCGTTGAGGGTGATGGTGCCATTCTTGAGAATGAAAGGCTGGGCACCGTAGCGGAACGAGATTGCGGCGACATCGCGGTTCCCGCCGACATCGACGGTGGTGGCGTTCAGGCTTCCCGGTGTGCCAAGGAATTGGATGGTGGAGTTACCGTTAGGGACGGCATGAGAATGGGTGAGGTTGTTCGAACTCCAGTTTGATGGATGGGTCCATTGAGTCCCATTGCCGCCAGTCCAAACAGAGGCGGGGATGGGCGTGTAGGTCCAATTTCCGCCGTTGGGCGTGCCGGTATCGGCATTGATCGTGAGAACCATGAAGGCCTGCCCAGTGCCATTGATTGTAAAGGTGAGGAGGTTGTTGCCAATGCGGTCGCCGAAGGGGGTTCCGTAGCCGGGTGTGAGGGCCGTGTTGATGTTGTAGTTTCCGCCGACGAGGGCCGCAGAGTAGTAATTGTAGTAGGGAGTTTCCTTGGAGGATCCTGTGGGTTGCGCGCCGCCGTAGAGGAGTGTGCCGTTGCTGGAGCCGGCGAGGCTTTGCTTCCAGCTGACGGTGTAGATCGTCCCGTTGACTGGAACATACTGGAAATCGGTGCTCTCCCCGGCTCCCCACCAGACACTGCTGGGCAGGGAACCGATGGTGCCATTCAGGGTTGTCGTGGTGCCATTTCCGATGGAGAGATTCGCTGTGACATTGCTGCCGAAAGTTCCGAAGGTGAGGCCCGCCAGCAAATCGCCGACCACCCGGCCGAAGACATCGTTCACGATGCCGGTGTTGTTTTGGGTGAAAGTGCCGGAGACTTGATAAGCAGGGTTGCTGCCGTAGATGCCTGTAGGGGCGATGAGGTCGGAGTATTTCAGCGTGATCGTGTTATTACCTGCGCCATTTAGAGAGTTTCCCTTCGGCACGGGGACGATACTGCCATTGCCGTAGGCACCGAATGTCGTTCCAGATTTCGGCGATGCCACGAGGGTGACGGTTCCGTTGCCATCCGTTCCGTTGAAGTTGGCGGTGTATTCGTAAATCTGCGCGGCGGTGGTTGGCGCGCCCAGTTCACCTCCGACACCGGCAAAAAAACCGCTGACGGTGGCGTTGGTGTTATTGAGGCTGCCGAGGTAGCTGGTGAAATTCCCGTAGACCGTCTGATTGTTGCCGACGGTGTATTGTGGGCTGATGATGCGGGTGAATTGTTGCTCGGGCGGAAGCAGGGGCGGAAGCGGGTCCTGTATGGGCAGCGAAGCGGCATTGGAGGTGGCGCTCTGGAGTGTGGAGTTGGCGAGTTGGAATGCGGGAGCGGAAATTTGATCGTTGTTTCCCGCGCCCGAGGCGTTGGCGGTGAGGTTGAACGAGATCGAGGTGAAATCGATGTAGGAGAGGTCGGCCCAGATCTGGCCGTTTTTGACGGTGGCCTCGATATATTGCCAGCGGGTGTTGTAGTTCGGGTCGGATGACAGGAAGGAAGGAGGCGTGTAGCCGGGCTGGGAACCGGGGTTGATGAGTCCCTGGGTGCCGAAATTCAGATAAATGCGGCCAGACGGAAGATCGTCGAGAAGAATGCCGGGCGAGTTGGCGTATTGGACCGAGACACCTTTGGAATTGGTCGTGGCATTGAAGGTTCCAAGACCTTGGATTTGAGCAAGGGAATAGAACTGGTTGGGTTGGCCGGAGAGGTAGCTCGTATTTCCGCTGAGCGCGTTGGTATAATGGCCACCCACGGGATGCCCACCCATGAACTGAATAAAAATCTGGCTGGGATCGAGGCCGGTCTGGTTGTCGAAGATGATTGGGACCGCCAGCGGGTTCTGGGCGCGAGCCGTTTCCGGCAGCAAAAGGACAGCCAAGGCGAGCAAAAGCCCTGCAAATAAAGATTGGTTTTTCATGGAATCGAAAATCACCGGCGATCACAAAAATACGCCTAACCAATCACTCAAACTGCTCGTTGTTTTCTTGCACAGACATTTTTAAAAAAAATCGCCCGCCTTGCGGTGGCGCGGCGACGCTGGCAATCTCCCGTTTCTTCGGATGTTTGAGATCAAGGAAAAGCCAAAGATGGTGGAGCGTGCCCTGCTCGTCGGTGCTTACACGCGCGATGAGGAGCGCGCCGAGGCGGATAGCCTTCTCGAGGAACTTGCGGAACTCGTCCACACGCTCGGCATCCCGATCGTCGGCCGAGAACTCGTCCACCACCGCGAAAACCATGCGCGGTTCCTCATGGGCTCCGGCAAGGCCGAGGAGGTCGCCGCCCGTGCGAAGGCGCTCATGGCGGATGTCGTCATTTTCGACAACGAACTCACCCCCTCCCAGCAGAGGAATTGGGAAAAACTCACCGCCGGCCTCGTGATCGACCGCCAAGAGGTGATTCTCGATATTTTCGCCAAGCGTGCCCACACGCGCGAGGCGCGGCTGCAGGTCGATCTCGCGCGCATGGAGTATTCCCTCCCCCGACTCGTCCGCGCCTGGACGCACCTCGGCAAACAAGGCGGCGGCATCGGCTCCAAGGGTGAGGGCGAATCGCAGCTGGAGCAGGACAAACGCAAAATCCGGGGTCAAATCGATCGCCTCAAGCGTGACCTCGCCGCCGTGAAACTCCAGCGCGCCACCCAGCGCAAAGACCGCAAACGCGCCCCCGTGCCGAACGCCGCCATTGTGGGCTACACGAATGCCGGCAAATCCTCCCTCCTCCGCGCGCTCACCGGCGCCCAAGTCCTCGTCGAAGACAAACTCTTCGCCACCCTCGACACCACCACGCGCAAGATCGAACTCCCAAACAACCAACCGCTCCTCCTCACCGACACTGTGGGATTTGTCCGAAAGCTCCCGCACGGGCTCGTCGAGGCTTTCAACGCCACCCTGGAGGAGGCCGTCCTGAGCGATTTCCTCATCCATGTCCTCGACGCCAGCCAGCCCGAGGTTTTGGAATTTTACGAAACAACCCGCTCTGTCCTCGCCGAACTCGGAGCCGACTCGCGGCGGACGCTGATTGTTTTCAATAAAATCGACCGCATCACCGATTCCGACTCGATCCCCGCCTTGCGCGACCGTTTTCCCGACGCCGTCTTTATTTCGGTAAAATCCGGCACCGGCCTGCCCGAACTCATCGCCCGCATCTCCGAATTTGTCGCCGACGATCTCGTCACGCTCGAACTCCACATCCCCCAATCCCGCGCCGACCTGATCGCCCGCCTGCACCGCGACGCCGACATCCGCCACACGGAATACGAGGGAAACGATGTCCGCCTACGCGTCCGCCTCGCCCCCCGCGCCGCCGCCGCCTACGCCGAATTTCACGCTGTCTAAAATAACTAAAAAAAACTTGCGGTCCGTTAAACTTTAGTAGAATCAACTTGAATTGTGCGCTTGAAAAAGATTTCAAGTTCCAAGCGAAACCCGCCAACACAACTGAAGACATGAAAAAAATCATACCTATCCTCCTTGCAGCCATTGCATTTTCTTACAGTTCCCGAGCGGCTTTGATTACCTACAATGCAACCCAAAATGTTGTTACGACGGGCACCTCGTTTAGCTTCAGCAAATTCAACCCTACACTGGGGACGCTTTCCGCAATCGATTTGATCATCAACTCCAGCACGCCGGGAGGAAATGTGAACGTTACCAACAATTCGGCATCAGCGATGGATGTGGATGCCGTCGAATCCCGATTCAGGCTTACAAGCAACGCAACCCTTGGAATTAGCGCCTATTCAAGCGCCTACACTGCACTCACTACATCACCTGCCTCAAACCCACTAACCATTGCTGGATCCGGATCCCAACTTTTTGCTATCTCCGGCGGGCAGTCTTTGTTAGGGGGCTCCCCGGTGACTCGCTCGGTTTCCTCATCGGCATTCGCGCAGTATCAAGGATCTGGAAATATCACATACCTAACGAATGTTCAGAATCAAATTGATACTCTTGGTGAGGATTACGCTGTCTCCAGTGTGGGCTATTTTGCATTAACTAGTTTAACTCTTCAATACACCTACACTCCAGCCCCCCCCTCCCCCGTTCCGGAGCCCGGCCAAGTGGCTGCCTCGTTATTGGTGGTTGGCGGAATGGGGATATATTTCCTGCGGCGCCGCCGCAAGGTTGCCGCACTCTGAAACGGAAACTAAGACACCAGCCGAGGCGTTGGTGTTTTTTTCAGCCTAGGCACATTCAGTCTAGGCTTTGACATCTGCTCGCAGCCGACGCAATTTTCCCGGCGTCATGCCCAATCGAATCGGGGAGTCCAACGCGGTCGATGTCCTGCAGGCCCAGGCTGGGGATGCTCTCAAGCATCTCCATGAGTCCGAATACTCACAAACTTCCGCGACGACCGCGAGCGTGGCGGGGGCTCTGTGCATCAGCCTCCAGCGGGCCGGTGAGATCGTTGGGGAACTCGCGCGCGCCGGTTTGGCGGACTCCCACGGGCCAGCGATTAAGTTAACCGGGACTGGACGCGAGGAGGCCCGCCATTTGCTGCGCGCCCACCGACTCTACGAAACCTATCTTGCCAACGAGACGGGCGTGGCGACGGAAGATTGGCACCGCCGAGCGGATTTGGTGGAGCACACCCTGTCGCGCCAGGAGGTCGATGCTCTTTCGAACCGCCTCGGGCGTCCGCACTACGATCCCCACGGTGACCCGATTCCCACGCGCGATGGCTCGCTACCACCGCGACGAGGCCGACCGCTGCTCGAAATGCCGGAAGGCTCCTCGGCCGAAGTCGTCCACCTCGAGGACGAGCCCGCGAGTGTTTATCGCCAAGCGGCCGATGCAGGGATTCTGGCCGGAGCGCGGATGCGGATTTTGCGGCGCGGGGCGGATTTTTTGCGTGTCGCTGTGGAGGACCGCCAGTGTGACCTGCCACTGGCCGTCGCCGCCGCGATTCAAGTGGAGCCCTGTGAGGCTCCGCCAGCCGTGAAGCCACTTTCCTCGCTGAGCCGGGGAGAATCCGGGCGCATCGCGAGTCTTTCGGCAACACTGGTTGGCGGGGAGCGCCGGCGGATGCTCGATCTCGGGCTCGTGCCCGGCACACGAATCGAGCGGGATTTCGACAGCATGTTTGGCAGCCCCACCGCCTATCGGGTGCGCGGCGCCGTGATTGCCCTGCGGCGCAAGCAGGCGGAGCGGATTTTTTTGGAGGCCTAAAGGAATGTCGAACTGCGCACCCACGACCTGCGAGACCTGCCCAAGCCCCCATGCGGAACTCCGCCGACTGGGCTCGAAGTCCGACCACTGGGATCACACCGTCGCCCTCGCCGGAAATCCGAATGTCGGCAAAAGCACGGTCTTCAATCTCCTCACCGGCCTGCGTCAACACACCGGAAACTGGCCTGGAAAAACCGTCTCCCGCGCCGAGGGGGCGTTCGATCTCGACAGCCGACGCTACAAAATCATCGATCTGCCGGGCACTTATTCCCTCCTTGGAACCACGCCCGACGAGGAGGTGGCACGGGAATTCCTGCTCTTCGGCAAACCGGATGTGACGCTTGTCGTGGCGGACGCCACCTGCCTCGAACGCAATTTCATCCTGCTCCTGCAAATCCTCCAGATCACTCCGAGAGTCGTTCTTTGCATCAATCTCCTCGACGAGGCGCGTGCCCACGGAATCGACATCGACACGCGAGGCCTCTCGCGCGAGCTGGGGATTCCCGTCGTGGGCACGGCCGCGAGGCGCGGCGAGGGTTTGGTGGAATTGCTCTCGGCCGTGCGTGATGTGGCGACCGGAGCATTCGTTTGCGCGCGGCAGGCGCCGGAGTTTGTTCCGGCTGCCCTCCGTGAAGCAGTGGGAAAGCTTTCTCAAAAACTCACCGCTACCTATCCCACGATGCAAAATCCCTCATGGATCGCCCTGCGCCTTCTCGAGGGCGATCCCCGCATCGTCGCTGCGCTGAAAAACGGAGAGTTCAGTTCCACCCCATGAGCCCGACCGACGAAATCCTTCGCGAGGCCGAGTCGGCCAGATGGGAGCTAGGCCCCCGCTTTCAGGACGAAATCGCGGCGCGCGTGAGCGAAGAAGCCTCTCACCTCGCCTCTCGGCACATGCAGCGAAAAGGGGATGGTTCGCGAATTCGTTGGCAGCGCGGACTGGACCGGGTTTTGACCAGTCGAATCACCGGGATTCCGGCGATGGCGTCGATTTTTGCCATCGTGCTCTGGCTTACGATCGAGGGCTCGAATGTGCCCTCCGCGATGCTGGCGGAGCTTTTGGTGGACACCCTGCACCCCTGGCTGAAAGCCCATGCGCTTGCCCTCGGCATGTGGCCTTGGCTCGCCGGTTTGTTGATCGACGGCATGTATCTCTCCGGTGCTTGGGTGGTGAGTGTGATGCTTCCGCCCATGGCGATTTTTTTCCCGCTCTTCACGCTACTTGAGGATTTCGGCTACCTGCCGCGGGTGGCGTTCAATCTCGACCGGCTCTTTCAAAAAGCGGGCGCCCACGGCAAGCAGGCCCTCACGATGACCATGGGCCTCGGCTGCAATGCCGCCGGCGTCGTGGCCACGCGCATCATCGACTCTCCGCGCGAACGCCTGATCGCGATTCTCACCAACAATTTCTCCCTCTGCAACGGCCGCTGGCCCACCCAAATCCTCATGGCCACCGTCTTCCTCGGCGCCGTGGCCCCTCCGGCGCTCGCTGGCGTGGTTGCCGCGGGATCCGTTTTTTGCGTCGCGGTGCTCGGTTTTCTTTTCGCCTTCGGGAGCTCCTGGCTCCTCTCGCGCACGGTGCTGAAAGGTGAATCCTCCACTTTCAGCCTCGAGCTGCCGCCCTACCGTCCACCAAATCTTCTTCGCACGCTCCACACCTCGCTCGTGGACCGCACCATTATCGTTCTCTGGCGCGCGGTGGTTTTTGCGGTTCCCGCCGGCGCGGTGATTTGGCTCTCGGCCAATGTGAGCGTCAGCGGCCACAGCCTCGCCTGGTGGGCGATCGGAGCGCTCGACCCGCTCGCCTGGGTGATGGGCCTCACCGGGGTGATTCTTTTCGCCTATGTCATCGCCATTCCCGCCAATGAAATTGTGGTGCCGACGATTTTGATGCTGACCGTGCTGGTTTCGGGAACCCCAGTGGCTGACGCGCCCGGCGCGGGCGTGATGTTCGAGGCGGACGACAGCACGCTCCACACGATGCTGGTCTCGGCCGGTTGGACCACCCTCACCGCCGTGTGCCTGATGCTCTTCAGCCTCCTGCACAACCCCTGCTCCACCACGCTCTACACGATCCAAAAAGAAACCGGCGACTGGCGCTGGACCACCCTCGCCGCCGCTCTCCCGCTCGCACTGGGCTTCCTCGTGTGCACCGCCGTGGCTTTTGTCTGGCGCCACCTTGCGGGGTGAGAGGAATTGACACCATTTCGTGGAGCGAATAGTCACACGCTCTTCAAATGCTGAACCGGTTTCCCATTTTTCGAGCCATGGCCTCCGTGATGATCGGGCTGGCCTTGTTTCTGACGACCGGCGGGCATTTGGCAGTTTTGCAGGGTGTCGCGTGGACAAACATGGTTCGCGATTTTGCAAAAACCGAATCGATCGGAACTGCGCTTGAAAAAACTTTCGACGGCCAGCATCCCTGCTCGCTCTGTAAAAAAATCACAGAGACCGGGTCGGGCAAAAAGGACGACGCCTTGACCTCTACAAAGTCCAAGCTCGGCGAATTCCTCCCCCAATCCCATCGCCTGCTCACGCCTCCCTGCGCCAAGCCATTTCATTTTCCCACGGCGCTGCAGAACAAGCTCGCCGACATCTTTTTCTCTCCCCCGGTGCCGATTCCCATTTCGGTAGGCTGACCTCACCGCCTCGACTCCGAGGTTTTCCACAACCAACAGCCGCGCGGCCCGCGCAATTCCTGCGGGATTCGCCAAACCGATTCGACACGGCCTGTCGAAAAAATCACAACCTATTTTATTAAATGAATTTATGTAAATCTATTGCCGTAGCATCGGCGCTCTTTTGCGCCACGGCGGGCGCTTTTGCCCAAGCGGTTTCCCAACCGTCCCCAACACCCACACCGGAACCTGGAACTCCCCAAGTCCTGCCCGAAACCGTGGTCAGTGCCAAACCCCAATCGCTAACCAACCCATCCATCAGCACCCTGCGCGAGCAGATCGCGGAAATCCCCGGCGCCGGCGAGGTCATCGACGCGGAGTATTACAAATACGGCCGCTCCACCACGGTGAAGGACGCCCTTGATTACGCGCCGGGCGTTTTCGTTCAGCCACGATTCGGCGCGGAGGAGGCGCGCATCTCGATCCGCGGATCCGGTATACAGCGCACTTTCCACGGCAGGGGCCTCAAGCTCTTGCAGGATGGTGTTCCGATCAACCTCGCGGACGGGAGTTTCGACTTCCAAGTGATCGAGCCTCTGGCCGCCAAGGCCATCGAGGTCTTTCGCGGATCGAACGGCTTGGAATACGGCGCAACCACGCTCGGCGGCGCAGTGAATTTCATCTCCTACACGGGCTATGACGCCCCGCTGCTCGATGCCCGCTTCGAGTATGGCAGCTACAACACCTACCGGGCCCTGCTCTCCAGCGGTGCGGTCGTCGGGCCGTTCGACTACTTCGTGAGCCTCACGCATTTTTCGACAGACGGCTACCGGGAGCACAGCTCGCAAAACAACCAGCGCCTCTTCGCGAATCTGGGCTACAAAATTAATCCCGAGCTGGAATCCCGATTCTACTTCGCCTACGCGCAGACCGATTCCGAGTTGCCGGGAAATCTTTCCGAGGAGCAGATGGACATCGACCCTCGCCAAGCCGCTCGCGTTCCTGCGAATCTGCGGACCCTGCAGCCCGTCGCGCGTTTCGATTATGTGACAAGCGATTGGAAGCGCGACTACACGCTCCTGCGCGTGGCGAACAAAACGACTTGGGAAATTGACGACAATCGCCTGAGCTTGAGCGGATTTTGGTCC
>JBDKIG010000009.1:0-27498 GCA_039797215.1 Verrucomicrobiota bacterium
TTTGAACTTCTGAGCATGGTGATTAGCTTCAGTCACTGATGTTTTTCCGCCATCCTAATTCCCGCCAAAAATTCGCACTCCCTGCGGCGACCTTAATCTTTGCGGTATCCGCGCTCCATGCCGCCCCTCCTGTTCTGCCTGCACCGGTCACGCACTCCGCACCTGCACCTGCGGCTGGGAGTTTTCGTTCGGATAACTCAAGCTCTCCAGTGTCTCAAGGACTTCCGGTCGAGCGTTCCGGTGAGGCCTCCATGCCGACCTTGATGGCAGGCGAGGGAGACTATGTTTTGGCACCCGGGGATACGCTCGATTTGATGGTTTATAAAGAGCCCGATTTGAGTATGCGCTCGAAAATCGCTCGCGATGGTCGAGTGCAGTTACCGCTTCTCGGGGAGGTGCAAGTCGCCGGCAAATCAGTTCGCGAGGCTCAAGATTATATCAAGTCTCTCCTCAATGCTGATTACCTCGTTGATCCACAAGTCTATCTCAATATTGCTTCCTACACGCAGCGAAAAATCACACTGATCGGCCAAGTCGTGCGCCCCGGGAGTTATGAACTTCAAGGAAACGAGTCGCTTGGAATTTTGGAGGCGATCGGCATGGCTGGGGGGTTCACTCGCATCGCTGACAGTAAAAATGTGACCATTAAACGAATTGTTGGCGGCAAACCAGATACCATCAAAGTGAATACCAAGAAACTTGAGGATGCTACTGGTGGAAGTTTTCAAGTCCTCCCCGGAGATATCATCACCGTTGGCGAAAGTTGGTATTAACACCCCCCTAAAAGATTTAAGCTACCAGGATGAGCAAAGACCCAGCTAATACAAAAAACCCAATTCATAATGTCACGGATGCCATAGATTGGCGCGAGTATTTCCATGCTGTCGTGGATCGGTTGTGGTTGGTGATTCTCTGCATGGTCGTGGCGGGAATCTATGCGGCTTACAGTCTTTCGACAGTGCAGACCGTTTATCGGGCGCGCTCGGTGCTGTTTATCGAACAAGATCAGGCGAAAATCATCAAGGCTGAGCAGGTGCGTGATGAAGCCATTCGAAGTGTCGATATGATCAACACAGTCGTTGATCTTTTAAAGAGTTACACTTTTGCGCAGCGGGTGGCTATTTGGCTCAAACTTGATCAGGACCCGCGTTTCCTCTCTGCGGCAGGCATTCCTGCGCGTGACGCCAATATCGACCGGGTGAGTGCCTCTTTGAATGCCATGGTCATGTCGGTTTTCCGTCCACAGACCCGACTGATCGATGTGGTCATCGTGAGTCCCGATCCCAATCTCTCAGTGAAACTCGCGAATGCGTATGCCGATGAATACATTCGTTATGTCAACGAGCGGCGTTCCGATGCTTCGAAGTCCGCGACCCAGTTCCTGCTGGAAGAGCGCGATCGCCTCCAAGAAAAAATGCGCATTTCCGAGGAAAAAATGCAGGCTTTCCGGGAGCGCGAAAAGGCTGCCTCCATTGAAAACATGCTAGCCACGGCGCAGGGACAGCTTTCTGAAATCAATGCCAATCTGTCTCAGATTCAGCAACGCATTCGTCAGATTGATAGTGATTTAGCTGTAATCAAAGCCAATCAAGGGAGCGTTGACCAGCTCCTCGCCCTTCCTAGCGTTTCCTCCGAGCCCAAAGTCGTCCAACTCAGCGAGTCCATGCGGGCTCGGGAGCGGGAGCTGGAACTTATTTCCAATCGCTACCGTCCCAAGCATCCTACTTATATCCAGATTAAAACCCAAATTGACCTGACACAGAAAGAGTTGAATAAAGTTCTCTTTGGCGCCACGGGTCTATTGGAAAATACTCGTAATCGGTTGCTCTTACAGGAACAAGAGCTGGATTTTGCTCAACAAAAAGCAGAGAAAAAGCTTTTGGATGTCACGGCCAAAACCGTGGAATACAACTTCCTGAAACGGGAACTCGACTCCGACCTGGCTCTTTACAACTCCGTCTTGTCACGATTCAAGGAAGTGGATTTGACCAAGCAACTCACCGAGTCGCCGGTTCGAATCCACGAAAAAGCAACAGGCGCCCAGCCCATCCGACCCAGCGCCACTAAGAAATGGATGCAATCGCTCCTTGGCGGTTTGGCAGCTGGCATCGCCCTTGCGATCGCCTTGTTCATGTTGGACACGAGCATCAAGACGGTCGATCAAATCGAGCAAATGACGGGCGTCAATGTCATCGCGGCCATTCCCAAACTCAGTCTCTCCTCTCGTGCCAGCGTCTTGGTCGTTAACGAGGAGCGCTCTGGTATCGTTGCCGAGTCCTTCCGGTCGTTGCGAGCGTCTTTGACCCTTCACCAGCTGAATGAAAACGCCCGCACCTTTCTTTTTTCGAGTTCCTTGCCGAGTGAAGGAAAAACCTTTTGCAGTTCCAACTACGCGGTCACGCTCGCCCAGCAGGGGTTCAATACCCTCTTTATCGATGCCGATCTTCGCAAGCCCGGCGGTTCGATTGTGTTTTATGGTGAGAACCGGAAGCCCGGACTCTCCGAGGTTTTGATGCAATCCTGCACGATGAAAAACGCTGTCATGCCCTCTCATATCGATAACTTGCAGGTTCTTACGGCCGGTGGGCGTGCTCCGAATCCCTCCGAGTTGCTCACGAATGAAAATATTCAGCGTGTTCTCAAAGAGGCCCTCTCAAAATATGACCGCGTCGTGGTGGACTCCGCGCCGCTTCTCGCCGTGAGCGATACGCTTCTGATCGCGCCCCACATCGACCTCTGCACTCTCGTGGTGCGTGCTTTTGCCACTCCTCGAAAGATGGTGCTGCGCGCTCTGAAATCCCTTGATGAAACCAAGACCGAACCAGCTGGTCTGATCCTGAACTTTCTGCCCGGCGGTCGGGGAGGCTACTACGCTTACTACTACTCCGGAAAATACTACGGCTCTTACGGTGCTAAGGGAGTTTACGGAGAATAAACTATGACCACAGACTCTCCTTCTCCCAAACGCGGCTTGCTGATTTTCGGCGGAATCATTTCTTTTTTGGCGGGCATCTTTGCCATCGCCGCTCCTGGGATTTTTTCGATCCTTCTCACCGAGTTCCTCGGAGCCTTGCTCTTGGTCACTGGAGTAGTCGGTTTATTTCAAGGCTTGTTGGGCAAAAATATAGCCCACCGCGTGTTGTCGCTTCTTTCGGCCATTGTTCGCATCGCGGCAGGGTCGGCTCTGTTTTTTATGACCACGGAAGGCGTCGCCATCCTCACGCTGATTCTAGCGGGAGTTTTCGTTGCCGAGGGGATCTTCTGCATCGCGACATCATTCAGCATGCGGGCGAACCCGGCATGGATTTGGCTACTTCTGAACGGGCTTATGGCACTGGTTCTTGGCGGGATGATCTATTCCAAGTGGCCCTCCGACGCTGCCTGGGTTGTGGGTTTGCTGTATGGCATCCAGTCGATTTTCACGGGGTCTGCTTTTTTGATGTTGGGTCTCCGCTCCGAAAAGAAATAAGGCCATAACAAGGCCTCCCATTTCCTGCGGTTGTTTTTTTTTAGAAATCCGCAAAAGTCCTGCCCGATGGAAACGAAAAGGGCTGATTATATTTCACTGGGTTTCGATAAAATCTCCGCTGACCTCGACTTTCTCCTCGGGTGTTTTGAAGAGGTCCTGCGCGAATTGGGGGAGCAGCGTGTGGCGGAAAGCCTGCCGTGGACTGGCCGAAATGCCGAGTCCTGCGAGGGCTTTGAGCAAGCGGCCTCCATGGCATTTCAACTCCTCAACATGATCGAGGAAAATGCAGCCGCCGCGACAAGGCGTTTGCGCGAGATTGATCTGGGAAGCGCGGCCGAGCCCGGCTTGTGGCCCCGCCAGTTGAAGGAACTTACCTCGGCCGGGATCGATGGCGCCAGCATTGCGGCTTCGTTGCCCTCCATTCGCATCGAACCTGTGCTCACCGCGCATCCCACCGAAGCGAAGCGTGCGGCGGTTCTTGAGCAACACCGCGCTCTCTACACGCTGCTTTTGGCTCGTGAGGATTCGATGCTGTCTCCGTCCCAGCGCGAGACATTGCGCGAGGAATTCAAGGTCGTGCTGGAACGCTTGTGGCGCACCGGCGAAATCCTCCTCGAAAAACCCGACATCGCCTCCGAGCGTCGCGGCGTGATCTACACGCTGCGCGAGGTTTTCCCTGCCGCGCTTGGGCGCTTGGACGCCCGTTTTCGCCAAGCTTGGCGGGAGGCCGGTTTGGATGCCGCTCTGATTTCCAATCCCCTCGATTGGCCGAAAGTCCGCTTTGGAACCTGGGTGGGCGGTGATCGCGATGGGCACCCTCTCGTCACGGCGAGTGTCACGGAGACGAGCCTTCGCGAGCTGCGTGTCAGTGCGTTGATCGTTCTCCACCGCCAACTCGATGACCTGGCCGCGAAGCTCCCACTCTCAAGCAATTTTCAGAAATTCCCTGTGGATCTTCAAAAAGAGCTCACCCTTTTCGGTAAGGAAAATCCAGCCCTCGATGCGAGTCTTCGGGCCAGTTACTCCGACGAGCCTTGGCGTCGATTCATTTTGCACCTTCAGGCAAAACTTCCCGTCACGACCGGCGAGATCGAGGATGCCAAAATCCTAGAAGGTGGAATCCACTTCCAGACTCCTTCCGAGTTGGATGCGTGTCTTGCGCGATTGGCGGCCTCGTTGCATGAGATGGGGGCGGGGAGATTGGTGGACTCCGCCGTTTCGCCCATTCGCCGGACTCTCGATACTTTCGGATTTCATCTCGCGGTTTTGGATATTCGCCAGAATAGCCGATTTCATGATCTCGCGATCGATCAACTTCTCGCCGCCAGTGGTGCGGCCTCATCCAATTTCTCAGAATGGGATGAACCCCGCCGGCTTGAATTTCTTGAAGCGGAACTCCGCTCGCCACGACCATTCTTGGGCGGTGCCGCTTCGGCGGGCCCCCAAGCCGATGCCGTTCTGTCCTGCTACGCCGTCCTTCGCCAACATCTCGACAAGCATGGCTCCTCGGGCCTTGGCTCCTTGATCGTCAGCATGACTCGCCGTGTTTCCGACTTGCTCGCCGTTTACCTGTTGGCCCGCGAGGCGGGTTTGGCGAAGTGGACGAGTGAGGGTTTGGTTTGCGAATTACCTGTTGTTCCTCTTTTTGAAACCCTCGACGACCTCGAACGGGGGCCGGACATCATCAAGCAATTTCTTGAGAATCCGCTGACTCGTCGAAGCCTCACCAGCCAGCAGGAGGGCGCCACAGACCTGCCCGTTCAGCAAGTGATGATCGGCTACAGCGACAGCAACAAGGACTGCGGAATTTTTGCGAGCCAGTGGACATTGCATCAATCGCAGGCTGCCATCGCGGCGGCCGGGCGAAAAAAGGGATTCAAAATCCGCTTCTTCCATGGCCGAGGAGGAACGATCAGTCGTGGCGCGGGACCGACCCACCGGTTTCTCGATGCTCTTCCGCCGGGTTCCGTTCAAGGCGATCTTCGGATGACCGAGCAGGGCGAGACCATCTCCCAAAAATACGGCACGATCAGCTCATCGGTTCACAATCTCGAATTGCTCCAAGCCGGGGTTGCTTCCGTTTCCATGGGAAGTCCGAAGCCCGATGTGGATGGGATCGTTTCGGAAATTTGCGAATTCCTCTCCCTGGCCAGTCGGGAGAGTTACACCGCGTTGATTCAGCATCCGGATTTCATGGCCTACTACTCGGAGGCCACACCGATTGACGCCTTGGAGACGAGTCGCATCGGATCTCGGCCCGCGCGTCGAACCGGTGAGCGGACGCTTTCGGATCTTCGGGCGATTCCCTGGGTTTTTAGCTGGAACCAAAGTCGGCATTACCTCCCAGGTTGGTTTGGCGTTGGGTCCGCCCTTCGTCGCCTCCGTGAGGAAAAGCCAGCTTTGTTCGATGCGTTGCGCTCGAATTTCCGCAAGTCCGCCTTCCTTTATTATGTGCTGAACAATGTGGAAACGAACCTTGCCAGCGCCGACCGGCAAATCATCGAGCAATATGCGGGGCTCGTTTCCAATCCCTGCGCGAAGGCTTCGATCCTCCCGCTCATCCTGGGAGAGTTTGATTCCACTCGCGAGATGATGGCCGAGGTTTTCGGCGGATCGATGGAGGCCCGCCGTCCTCGCATGACCAAGACGCTCGCCTTGCGCAGTGAGGGATTGAAAACACTCCACCACCACCAAATCAAACTCCTGCGCCGCTGGCGTGCGGCCTGCGTGGCACAATCTCCGGAAAAAGACCGCCTGCTTCCACAGGTTCTGCTTGGCATCAATGCGATTGCCAGCGGCCTGCGAACAACGGGCTAGGATTTCGGGCTTCACCGCCCCTCGCCGGATTGTGTAAAAGCATCACTCCTCCAACAAAACCTATGGGCAAGATTTACAACAACATCGTCGAAACCGTCGGGCGCACGCCGCTCGTGAAACTCAACCGCGTCACCGCCGGCCTGCCAGCCACGATCGCCCTCAAGTGCGAATTTTTTAATCCGCTCGGTAGCGTGAAAGACCGCATCGGCATGGCCATGATCGAGGACGCCGAACGGCGCGGAATTCTTAAGCCCGGTGGAGTGATCATCGAGCCGACCAGTGGCAACACCGGCATCGGCCTTGCTTTTGTCGCTGCCGCGAAAGGCTACAAGGTCATCCTCACGATGCCGGATACCATGAGCCTCGAACGCCGCACGCTTTTGGCCTTGCTCGGCGCCGACTTGGTTCTGACGCCCGGCTCGGAAGGAATGCGCGGCGCGATCGCTAAAGCCGACCAAATCCTCCAAGAGACCCCCGGCGCTTGGATGCCTCAGCAGTTCAACAACCCCGCGAATCCCGCCATCCATTCTCAAACCACAGCGGAAGAAATCTGGGCTGATACTGACGGTCAGGTGGACATTCTTGTCTCGGCCGTCGGAACCGGTGGCACGATCAGCGGTGTCGTCGAGGCGCTGCTTCCTCGCAAGCCGTCCTTCCGAGCCATCGCCGTGGAGCCAATGGATTCGCCCGTCATTTCCCAAACTCTCGCTGGAGAGCCCTTGAAACCCGGTCCGCACAAAATTCAAGGAACCGGTGCAGGATTCGTGCCGGGCAACCTGCATTTGAAGAGCGCTGTCGGCTCACCCCAGATCACCGAGTGTGTGAAAGTCTCGAATGACGATGCCATCGCCATGGCTCGCCGACTCGCCAAAGAAGAGGGCATCCTTGGGGGAATCAGCACCGGAGCCAATGTTTTCGCCGCAATCGAAGTTGCGAAACGCCCCGAGAACGCCGGCAAGTTGATCGTGACGATCGGCTGCTCGACTGGCGAACGCTACCTCTCCACCGCTCTCGCTGATGAGGCTCGCGCCAAAGTCGCCAATTAAATTATGAGCAATTCGGAAACGCCCGTTATTCCACCCCCCCTCCCGATTGATGATCCCATGCTGAAGTGGGAATTGTTCTGGGAGAAAAACAAATCCGCCATTTTAGGAGCTGTCGCCTTGTTAGTCGTCGGCGGGATCGCCTTGGGAGCTTGGTTCATCTATTCGAGCCTTCGTTCCACGGCTGCCCAGAAGCTCTTGGCGAATGCCACGGGCATCGAGGGATACGAAACGGTCGTGAATCAATATCCGGGGTCCATGCCTGCGGCGGATGCCTTGTTGCGTCTTGCCGCCGCGCAACGGGAGGCCGGTGACATTGAAAAATCCACGGCTGCTTTCCAAAAATTCCTCGAGAAATTTTCCGAACACCCACTCGCTGGTGGGGCGCTGCTGGGAGTAGGTCAAAACCAAGACGCCACCGGAAATTCCGACGCGGCTTTGACGGCCTATCAACAAGTTGTTACTCAATATCCAAAGAGCTACGCCGCGCCCTTTGCCGCTTATTCCGAGGGGGAGATTCTCCTTCGCCGCTTTCTGCGCGACGAGGCTCAGCGGAGCTTCAATATGGTGGTGACTCAATTTCCGCAGTCTCCTGCGGCACGCATGGCCTCGTCTCAACTCGCCCGGCTGGGAGCCTCCCAACCGCCTCGGGCCTCGGTTGCCGAACCGGCCGTGGGCGCCCAGCCAGTCCAGTAATTTTCTAAGTCCTCTGGAGTTTAGCTCGCCGCGAGGAGAGGAGATTCGTTCAACTCGGTGGTTTGGGTTTCATTCGGTATGTCGCGAAAATCCAGGAGTTCCATCCGGCCATCGTAGTGTTCGACCATGGCGGTGAGGCTTTCGACCCAATCTCCGCAGTTGTAGTAGGTAACCCCTTCGATCTCGCGCACGGCGGGGGTGTGGATGTGACCGCAGAGGACCGCATCGACTTTGTGGTCGCGGGCGAAGCGAACCACGGATTCCTCGAATTTTCCGATGAAGCTGACGACATTTTTGACCTCGGCTTTCACATAGGCGCTGAGGGACCAGTGGCCGAGCCCGAAGAGCCGGCGGAAGAAATTGACGACGCCATTGCAGCGCATGAGCAGCACATAGCCGATGTCTCCTAGGTGGGCCAGCCAGCCGAGGTTTTGGACGACGGTATCGAGTTCATGCCCATGGATGACGAGGATTTTTCGACCGTCCGCCGTGGTGTGGATCGCGTTCTTGCGGATTTCGACACTGGCGTAGTGCCCGTGGAAGGCTGCGAGGAATTCATCGTGGTTGCCGATGATGTAAATGATCTCGGTGCCTTTGCGGCCCTTGCGGAGGAGTTTTTGGATCACATCGTTGTGATCTTGGGGCCAGTAGATTCCGCGACGAAGAGCCCAGATATCGATCAAATCGCCGACAAGATAGAGCGTCTCAAATTCCGTATCCCTGAGAAAGTTGATCAGGGCGCCGGCATTGCTGCCCTTGGTTCCCAAATGCACATCTGAAATCCAACCGGTGCGGTAGTGGTTCATCGGCATCGCAGTCGATCCGAGCAGAAAACTCCCGGCAAGGAAGGGGGTGTGACAAGATTGTCACACGGAAAGACTCCCGGTTCAGTTGGGGGTGGAGGTGTGGCGGATGTCCTTCACCTCGACCGCGTAGATCGTATCCTCCGCGATGCTTTTGGCTTGGTCTCCGATGCGCTCCAGGCAGCGGGCGATGAAGATCAGCTCGAGGTAGCCACGGATCGAGTCAGGGTTTTTCTGCATCAGGTCGGCGAGGGTTTCGGCAAAAGAGCGGTTTTGCTCGTCGAGTCCTTTGTCGCGGAGTTTGAGGGTGCGGGCGAGTTCGATATCGCCATCGGAAAAGGCTTTGATGGCGTCCTTGAACAAGTTTGTTGCGGTGTCGAAAAGGGGCTCGATTCGGGCGATTTCAGGTAGCGCGGGTTGCAAGATGAGCTTCCGGGCACGGCGGGCAATCCCGACCGCTTGATCGGCTCCTCGCTCCAGGTTCACGCTGGTTTTCATCGCCGCGATCACATTGCGCAAATCCGAGGCGAAGGGATGGTAGCGCAGCATGATGTCCATTCCGGACTTATCGATTTGGATTTCCAAGGCATCGATCTCCTCATCGTCGGCGATAACCGTATTGCACCAATCTTCGTCGCGTTCGAAGAGTCCCTTTCGGGCGCTGTCAAGGCTGCGGGCGGCGAGGCTGGCCATCATGAGGACATCCTTGCGAAGGTTCTCGAGGGCGGTTTCGAAGTTGGTAAGGATGTGGCGGGGTGTATCCATCGCGGGGAAGTTTTAAGTGTTAAAAATTAAGTTTTAAGTTTTGCCCATTCCCAGATTGGGGATCTGTTCTTGCAATTGGCCTCAACCGAAGCGGCCGGTGATGTAGTCCTCGGTTTGTTTTTGCGAGGGATTGCTGAAGATTTTCGGAGTTTCATCAAACTCCACAAGCTTGCCGAGGTAGAAAAACGCGGTGCGGTCGGAGCAGCGGGTCGCCTGCTGCATGTTGTGAGTGACAATCACGATGGTGAATTCCTGCTTCAACTCGCGAATCAACTCTTCGACTTTCACGGTCGCAATGGGGTCGAGGGCGGAGCAGGGCTCGTCCATCAGGAGGATTTCGGGGCGGTTGGCGATGGCGCGGGCGATGCAGAGTCGCTGCATCTGGCCGCCGGAGAGGCTGAGCGCGCTCTCGTGCAGGCGATCTTTCACTTCTTCCCACAACGCGGCGCCCTGCAGGCTGCGCTCCACGGTCTCATCGAGGGCGGATTTTTTGTTCTGGCCAGCGACTCGGAGGGGGTAAACGACATTCTCGTAAATCGATTTCGGGAAGGGGTTGGATTTCTGGAAAACCATGCCCACGCGTTTGCGCAGGGAGATCACCTCGATGTGGGGATCATAAATGCTGCGGCCATTCACAATGATGTCCCCCGAGTGGCGAATCCCGTCGATGAGGTCGTTCATGCGGTTGAGATTTCGCAGGAGTGTGGATTTCCCGCAGCCGGAGGGGCCGATGAAGGCCGTGACTTGGCGCTCGGGGATGTCGAGCGAGATGTCGAAAAGGGCCTGTTTTCTGCCATAGAAAAAACAGAAGTCTTGGATGGAGATGAAGTCTGGTCGTCCTTCAGTGGTGGTATTCACAGTGGTTTCCATGGGTTGGGCGGCGGGCTTAGAAAGCACCGGTGGCATAGCGTTTTCGGAGTTTCTCACGGATCAGGATGGCGGCGAGGTTGAGGACGACGACGAGGAGTATCAGAAGCAGGGTGGTGGCGAAAACCATCGGTTTGGCGGCCTCGGAGTCCGGGGATTGGAACCCGAGATCGTAGATGTGGAATCCGAGGTGCATGAATTTGCGTTCGAGGTGGACAAAGGGGAAGTCGCCATCGATCGGGAGGCTCGGGGCAAGTTTCACCACGCCGACGAGCATGAGTGGGGCAACCTCGCCGGCGCCGCGAGCCATGGCAAGGATCAGGCCGGTCAGAATGCCAGGAAGAGAGGCTGGGAGAATGATGCGCTGGATTGTTTGCCATTTGGAGGCTCCACAGGAGAGGGAGCCCTCGCGCATTCCACGCGGAACGGCGGCAAGTGCCTCCTCGGTGGCCACAATCACCACAGGGACTGTCATGAGGGCCAGCGTGGCGGCGGCCCAGAGGATGCCGCCAGTGCCGAAGGTCGGGGTGGGGAGGTATTCGCCAAAGAAGGTGCCATCGATCGAGGCACCGACGAAATACACGAAGAAGCCGAGGCCAAAAACGCCGAAGACGATGGATGGAACGCCGGCGAGGTTGTTGACCGCGATGCGCACGGCTCGAACGGCGAGGCCTTGCTTGGCGTATTCTCGAAGATAGATGGCTGCTACGACGCCGAAGGGAACAACGGCAAGGCTCATAAGGAGCGTCATGACAAATGTGCCAAAGATCGCAGGGAAGATCCCCCCCTCGGTATTCGCCTCGCGGGGATCGAGCGTCAGGAAATTCCAGATGTTGTGAAAAAACAGGGTGAGCTTTTGGGTGAAATCGAGGGTGTTTGGCAAGGTGAAGGCGACCAGTTCGCCCACTGGCAGGCGGCGTTCGATGCCGTTCGGGGTGTTGTAAACGAGGACAGAGGCGGATTGGAGGGCGCGGAGTTCGCGGGCCTTGGCCGCGAGGAGTTGGTAATCCGCGTCGAGGGCGGCGATTTCTTGGAGGGATTCCGGAGAGCCCTTGCCTTTGGCGCGGAGTTGGGTGATGCGGGAATTGATGGCGCCGATGTCGTGTTTCTCGATTTTTTCGATCTCCTGGCGGCGGGTGGCGGATTCCGCGTCGAGGCGGGTGAGGGTTTGAGTGAAGGATGGGGAATCCGCCGGAAGGGAGGTTCCATCGGCGAGTTGGAGAGATTTTGGGTAGGCGAAGGCGATGCCGTATTCCATGCGCTCGAGGCGGTAGATGCCTTGTGGCTCTGTGATGGAGGTGATGTCGGTGTTATTGAGAAAGGCGAAGCCGGAGCCGTTGACATCCTTGTTGCCTACGAAAATTTGGACTTCGGTCTGATCCTCGATTTTGTCGCCCGTGGCGCTGAGGACGGGAATGCGTTTCTCGCGGGTTTGGACGAGTTCGCCGGTCAGTGTGTCTCCGGAATTGGGGACGGGGTTTTTCACCCCGGGCTTGAGGTGGAGTTCGACAATTTTCGATGGCCAGAAAACCGGCAGGCCGTTGGCTACGATCACGCCGAGCAAGCCGACGACCATGATGAGGCCAAGAGCGAGGCCCATGGCGGTGAGCCAGACGAAGGGTTCGCCGGGGGCGGCGAGGGTGCGGGTGAGTTCGAGGTCCTTGGTGTCGGTGTCGCGCATGGCCTAGATCGTCTTGAATTTCTCTCGGAGGTGCTGGCGAAGAACCTCGGCGATGGTGTTGATGGCAAAAGTAAGCAGGAACAGAACGAGGGCGCCGAGAAAGAGGGTGCGGTAGAGGGTGCCATGGTGAGGGGCTTCGGGAAGCTCCACGGCGATGTTTGCGGAGAGGGTCCTCATGCCGGAGAAAATATTCCACTCCATGATCGGGGTATTGCCGGTGGCCATGACGACGATCATCGTTTCACCCACAGCGCGGCCAAGGCCGATCATGAGAGCCGAGAAAATGCCGGCCGAGGCGGTGGGCATGACGACGCGCAGGGCGGTCTGCCAGCGACTCGCTCCGCAAGCCATGGAGGCCGTAATCAGGGGCTTGGGGACATTCGAGAGGGCATCTTCCGCAATCGTAAAAATGATCGGTATGACGGCGAATCCCATCATGAATCCGACGATGAGAGAATTTCGCTGATCGTAACTCGTGCCGGTCACGGCAGGCCACCAAGCCCGGAAGTCGGCTGTTTTTTGGCCCGTGGCGGGATCGGTTACCACGAAGGCCACCGATTCAAAGGCCGGCCCGAGATACCAAAGAATCCCGGCACTGGCGAAGAGTAGGGGGAGGAATACGATCCACTCCCAACCTGGGTGGATGAATTTGCGGACTTGGATTGGCAAATGGCTCCAAAAGAATCCTGAAAAGGCCGCCACAATCGGCACCCCCAGCGCAACCAGAATCAGGGAGGGAACTTGGCGCTCGACCAGTGGGGCGATGTAGATCGCGGCGAGAAACCCGAGAACGACGGAGGGGAGGGAGGCCATGATCTCCATGGTCGGCTTCACGGTGGAGCGGAAGCGCGGGTCGAGGAATTGGGAGGTGTAGAGGGCCGCGAGAAGGGCGATCGGCACGGCGAAAACCATGGCGTAGAGAGTGCCTTTCAGCGTTCCGAAAATCAGGGGCACGAGGGAGTATTTGGGTTCGAAATCATCACTGCCGCCGGTGCTTTGCCATTCCCACTTCGGCCCCGGCGCGCCCTCATACCAGACTTTGCCGAAAAGAGCCTTCCAGCCCGAGTCGGGATGCGGGTCGTCGATTTGGAAGAAATGCAGGGTATTTGAGGAGTCCAGCACGGCGAGGCGTTGGTATTTTCCGCTAATGACGGCATTCGAGACGGAGTAGGGGACGCTACTTTGCCAGCGGATGGACTCGGTGGTGGAATAGCGGAGGGACAATTCCTTGCCGCCACCCAAGAGGAAGGCCTTGTTGCGAAGGGTGGAGACGAGAAGCACAGGGCTCGCGCCGAGATTTGGGAATTCATGGGTGAGGCCGAAGAGTCGTTCCTTCCCGCCCTCTGGATAGAACAGGCTGAAGATGCGGTTCTCGCCCGAGTCGCTGGCGAAGGAGATCGAGACATCGCCAAAGATGAAATTGGCGACATTGATGTGCGAGTTGGCCAGATCACCGAAGGGGGTGAAGGATTGGCGGAGCTCGAATTTTCCCCCTGTGAGAACGAGGTAGCTGACCTTCCCGCTTTCGCTGATCACCACCACGGAATCGCCTGTCACTGGCACGAGGATTTTCTCGGGACGGCCGGGAATCAAGGGGGTGAGATCGTGGCTTCCGACGGCTTCTTCCTTGCTTTTGCCCATGAGCGAGCGCTTGCGCTTGAAAAGCGAGGCGGTCACGCGATTCGTTTCGCCATCGGATTGGAGGGCGACGATGAGCTTGCTGCTGCCGGAATCTCCGTAAGCGATGTCGGTGATCGCCAGGCCGGGATCTCCAATTGAAGCGGGGGCCTCGGCGGTGGGATTGACTTCCACAAGCTGTCGACCACCGGACTCGCGTGAGCTGTGGTTTGGCGAGACGAGAACAAATTGACCGTTCGATGTGCCGAGGATGATTTTTTGCTCCCGCTTGTTCAGGAAGGCTGCGGTGACTTGACCGGTGATTCCGAGGTTGAGGGATTGGTCGCGGGTTTCCCCTGTTTCGTAATCTACGACGAGGAGCGAACCATCGGGTTCGACGAGGAAGGGTTTCGCGCCCCATTCATCGACGCCTAGCAGGGCGTATTTGGTGTCGGGAAGCGGAATGCTTTTCAGCGGAGTGACGCTGGGTGGGGCGAAGAGCGGCCAGATTTGCAGGAAGATAAAAACAAAAATTCCCAGCACGGAGGTGATGACTAGTGCGCCGCCGAATTTGATAAAAACCGTCATGAACCGATCGACCAGCAGAGTCAGCCTCGAGGTCTCAAAGCGGTTCTGCTCCGTCGCGTGCCCAGGTAGAGGTTTTTTGGTGTTCGGCATTTTAGTGCTTCTACGACAATAGGATTCGTTAAAAATAAACCCTATCTTTTAGTTCGGCCCGAAACTCTAGCAATTTGGCAATCCATGGCGAGCCTCAAGAAGATTGCGACAAAATTGTCACACGAGGCCCGATTCGGCTTTTGGGTTAGTCCAAAACTCCGGCGAGGAGGAATTTCTCGATTAGTTCCATCCGAGTCATGACATCCAATTCTTGGAAGATCAGTCGGCGAGTCTGGGGATTCTCGAAAACCGTCGAGGCCAAGAGGTCTGCAAATGCCCCGGGGCTGTTGATCGTGCCGAGGTGGTTCACAAACCCATCGGGAATCCCGAGTTTTTCGACGGCTTGGGAGCGGAATGCGTCCATGATCGATCGGCGGAGCGATTCGAGGGTGGGGTTCGACTCATCGGGATCGTTCAGCATCAGCATTTCGCTTCGAGGATAGGGATCGAGGTGGATTTCATGGAAGGCCACGCGGGTGACTCCTTGGAGGACGAGATTCGAGGTGCCGTCGGGATTTGTCACACAGGCCCGGATCATGCCGATCGCTCCGAGCGATTCGCTGGCATCTTCCTCGGAGAGGGTATGAGCGATCGCAAACATCCGGTTCCCCAAGAGGGATTGGGCGAGCATTTCCTGATAGCGGTCCTCGAAGATTTTCAGAGGCATCATGGCTCCTGGAAAAAGGGTCACCCATGGCAGGATCATCAATCCCGTTTGGTCAGGATATTTCGTGAGTGGGTCAGGCATCACGAAAAAATTAACGAGCGAGAAGCCGCAAAGGGCGCAAAAACCTTTGCCTCCAACAAAAAAACTAAAAAACCGTCGGCTCGCCCTCTTTCAGGATGCGAATGCGGTCGATCACCTGCTTGTCCGCACCGTGGCGGATTAGTCGTTCGGGGGGTTCGTGGAGCGGCTCGTAGCTCAGGCGAAACGTGCCATAGTGCATCGGCACGAGCGTGCGGGCTTTGAGTTGGAGAAAGGCATCGATGGCTTGCTCGGGATTCATGTGGACATCGCGCTTGGTCGGGGCCTCGTAGGCGCCAATGGGCAGGAGGGCGATTTCCACCGGCAAACGCTCCCCAATCTCCGTGAAGCCCTCGAACCACGCGCTGTCGCCACAATGAAAAACCGACCGACCCGCGTATTCGATATGAAATCCACCAAATCCTCGGTGGCTGTCGTGAAGAACGCGAGCCCCCCAATGCCTCGCCGGAGTGAGGGTGACTTTCAGGTCGCCAAATCGGAAGCACTCCCATTGGCGAAGCTCTTGGACATGGTTAAAACCAAGGCCGTGGACCAACCCGCCGACATGCTCGGGAACGACAATGGCCTGATCGCTGGCGACGGCGCGGAGGGTTTTGCGGTCGAGGTGGTCGAAATGTGCATGAGTCACGAGCACGAGGTCGATCGCCGGGAGGTCATGAATTTCGATTCCAGGCTGGCGAATGCGTTTAATGACCTTGAGCCACTTCGCCCAGTTCGGGTCGATGAGAATGCTGTGCTCGGTGGTTTGAACGAGAAACGAGGCGTGGCCAATCCAAGTAATGCAGAGTTCGCCCTCGCGAAGCTCAGGATAAACCGGTTTGTTTTTTTCGCCGTGGCGCTTGGTGAACATCGAGGGGATGACGACCTCGGCGAGGAAGTTCCGCTTGTGCCAGCCGCTGCCGAGTTTCATGTCCACATGCAGATCCGGCTTCTTCCGTGCGGCTATTTTTTCCTCGATAAACTTGCGGACCATGTGCCATTGCATTGTCGGTGATCGCCGAAGAAAAGCAAAGCCTGCGAAGGGAGGCGCGCAGGAGGGTTGAGGGTTTGCCGAAAATTCGCAGCCGTGCTGCGGGGTTGGAAATCCTTGGTCACTTCGCGCTCTGGCTCGAATGGCATCGTTCAAGTTCTGTCTGCCTCTACTGTGCCCTGCCGTCCGAGCCACACCTGCTCACGCCTTGGCCGAGTGGAAAAAAAGTCATCCTTCCGCGTGTCTCTGGGGAGGATTTGAAACTCCACTACGCCGAGTCCTCCGAGGAATTGGTCCAAGGAAAATTTGGAAATCTCGAGCCCAAGGCAAACGCCCCAAAAGCTCCCTTTGAGTCTGATTTCATTATCGTGCCGGGGCTGGCCTTCGATCCATCCGGGGGTCGGTTGGGTCGCGGGGCGGGATACTACGATCGGCTTTTGACGAAGTTCCAAGGAGTGCGTGTCGGAGTTTGTTTCACCGAATTGCTTGTGGAGCGCGTGCCCTGCGAGGATCACGACATCCGGATGGATTTTGTGGTGACGCCCGAGGGAATTATTTCCTGCGAGCCTTGAAATAGGCTCGGAGACTCGGGCGGGTGAGGATTTCCGCCGGCTCGTCATGGAGGTCGGTCGTGTTCACCAAGTTTTTGAGCAGGACCAGCGTGGCGGCGGCATCGCTGGCTGCGTCGTGCCAGCGAAATCGGGGCCAGTCGGCGAGTTCGGATTCCAGCCCCAGAGATTGAATCGTGTCGCCGAGTTTGTGCGATTCCAAGGAGGGATGGACTGCCCGGGCGAGTGGTAGCGTGTCGACCCATGGACCGAATCCATGGAAGGGAAAAATACTCAAAAACCGTTTCTCCGTCGCCGCACCGTGAGCCACAACCCAGCGGTCGCGCAAGGCTTCGCGGACTTGAGGCCAGAGGTCGATCAGCTTGGGGGCATGGCAGACAATCTCATCGGAAATGCTATGCACCTCCCGTGCAGCCCAGGTCACCGGGCGGGAGGGTTTCAAATACGAGTCGAGCACCCGCTCCAAGGAGTCGCCGTTCCAATGAACGACCGCGATTTGGACGGGTTCATCTCCAAGCCCAGGCGCGGTTCCGGCACTTTCAAAGTCGATCGCCGCAAACCTGGCCTCTCGGATTTTCAAGCCTTGAGGAGCGCGGCCGTGGTTTCCCAATCCATGCAGGCGTCCGTGATGGATACGCCGTATTTCAAAATCGAGGGATCCTGCGTGAGGGGTTGACTGCCGAAATGCAAATGGCTCTCAAGCATCGCGCCGATGAGGTGTCGATTTCCCTCGCGGCGCTGGGCGAGGATGCTCTTCCAGACATCCGGTTGGCGGTTCGGGTCCTTGCCGGAATTCGCATGGCTGCAATCAACCATCAGCGTCGGGTGCAGGCCGGATTTTCGAAGGGCCTGCTCGGCGAGGGCGACATCTTCGGGATGGTAATTCGGACCGGTGCGGCCCCCGCGAAGAACGACATGGCTGTCGGGATTTCCTGCCGTCTTGATGATGCTCGTCGCGCCATCTTGATCGATGCCGAGGAAGCTGTGCTGGGTGCAGGCCGAGGCCATCGCGTCGATCGCCGTCTGGAAACTTCCGTCCGTGGCGTTCTTGAACCCCACTGGCATCGAGAGTCCGCTCGCCATCTCACGATGGGTCTGGGATTCCGTCGTGCGGGCACCAATGGCGGCCCAGGTGATGAGCTCGGCGGTGTATTGAGGGATGATCGGATCGAGGAATTCCGTGGCGGTGGGGAGCCCGAGATCGAGGATGTCCAAGAGCAACTTCCTCGCGAGAAGGATTCCCTTCGCCATGTCGCAGGATTCGTCGAGATTCGGGTCGTTGATGAACCCTTTCCAACCAATGGTCGTGCGGGGTTTTTCAAAATAAACCCGCATGACGATGAGGTAGCGGTCGGCCAGTTCTTGGGAGAGAACGGCGAGCTGGCGGGCGTATTCGAGAGCGGATACCGGGTCGTGAATCGAGCAGGGGCCTACAATCACCAACATGCGGTCATCTTCGCCACGCAGGATGGACTTCGCCTCTTGGCGTGTTTTTTCCACCAGCGCCAATTGACGATCTCCAGCGGGAAGTTGCTCTTTGATTTGGGCGGGAGTGATCAGGCGGGTGACCCCCACCACGCGCAAATTCTCCACGGAATGCGACTGGGATTTCCGATCAATTGGTTGTGCTGTCATTTTCAAAAAAAGGTCGAAAAACATCCTCGAAAGCTCCTTCGCATGCAAAACAATGTTGAAGTGCGACTCTCCGGCAAGTTGCCGCTCCCTGTGCAAAAGGATTGGTCGGCGCGATGGGGGTGGCTAGGTTTCACGCCATGGGGAAAATTGTCATTCACTGGTTCCGCCGCGATCTCCGCATCACGGATAATACCGCTCTCCATGCCGCTTCCAAGGCCTCGGAGTCGATCGTGCCGGTTTACATTTTGAGCGGATGGAAAAACAACCACCGTTGGACGGGTTCCAATCGCCAGTCATTCCTTTGTGGGTCGCTCAGTGCTCTGGATGGCAATCTTCGCTCGATCGGATCGAGGCTCGTCATCCGCCAAGGTGATGCCGTCGAGGAGCTGGAAAAACTCGTCGCCGAAACCGGAGCCTCGGCGATTTTTTACAACCGAGATCCCGATCCCTTCGGGCGTTCCGTTGAAGAACGCTTGGCCAAAACCACAACGCGGCTGGGCATTGAGATTCACGCTTTCAAGGATATCGCGATTCATGAGCGCAGGGAGGTTTTGACCGGAGCCGGTGAGACATTCCGCGTGTTTACTCCCTACTCCAAGGCTTGGGAGAAACTTCCCAAGCCTCCCATTGTGGAACGGATCAAGAAACTCACTTCCCCGAATGTCTCCTCGCTTGAACTCCCCACACTGGCTTCCTGGGGGCTTCCGCCAGCCGCTGGCGGGGTGCTGGAGTCCGGCGAAAAGGGAGCCCGGGAGCGGATGAGGGAATTTTTGGATCGCGGACTTGCCCGCTATGGCGCGAATCGTGACATCCCCTCGGGTCGCCACACCTCGCGTCTCTCTCAAGATTTGCGCTTTGGTTTGATCTCGATCCGCGAACTCCACCAAGCCTGTCTTCAAAAAGCCGATTCGCTCGACGCGGCCGGTCGCGGGAGTGCCATGAAATACATCGCCGAACTCGTCTGGCGCGAATTCTACATACAAATCCTTTGGAACTACCCCGAGGTTCTCGATCAGGAATTCAACCCCAAGTATCGCGGCATGAAATGGCCCGGCACGACGGCGAATTTTGAGAAGTGGAAAAATGGCGAGACCGGCTTTCCGATTGTCGATGCCACCATGCGCGAACTCCGCGAGACCGGATTCATGCACAACCGGACCCGCATGATCGCTGCGATGTTTTTGACGAAGGACCTCCATCTCGATTGGCGCCTCGGCGAGCAATACTTCATGCAGACGCTCGTGGATGGCGAAATCGCTAGCAACAATGGCGGTTGGCAATGGAGCGCGGGAACCGGGGCCGATGCCGCGCCGTATTTCCGAATCCAGAATCCGTGGAGTCAAACCAAGCGCTTCGATCCTGACGCCGCCTACATTAAAAAATGGGTGCCCGAATTGCGCGATGTCCCGGCGGAGAAGTTGATGGATGCTCCGCCTCCGGGGGTTCGTTTGGTGAAAAACTATCCCCCGCCGGTTGTGGACCATTCCGCCGCGCGGGACATCACGCTGGAATTGTTCAAATCCTCATTATCCTGATCTGTGGATCACGAGGCGTTGCCCATTTATGAACTCGACGAGGAAATCGTCAGCACGCTGAGCGAGGGAAACCGCCTCGTCCTCGAAGCCCCGACGGGCTCGGGCAAATCCACGCAGGTTCCCCAAATCCTCCTTGATGGGGGCATCCTAGGGAATGGTCGTTGTGTGATCCTGCAACCGCGCCGCTTGGCCGCGAGGATGTTGGCGGCGCGCGTCGCCAGCGAGAGGGGGGTGAAACTCGGTGGCGAGGTCGGCTACCAAATCCGCCTCGATAATGTTTCGTCCCGCGACACGCGGCTCTTGTTTGTCACCGAGGGAATTTTGCTTCGCCAAATGCTCGCTGATCCGGAGCTGCGCGGCATCTCGGCTATTGTCTTCGATGAATTTCACGAGCGTCACTTGCATGGCGACATCAGCCTGGCACGGGCGCTTGATCTTCAAGAGACGACGCGCCCCGATCTCAAAATCATCGTGATGTCTGCGACTCTCGACGGCGCGGAACTCGCGACCTATCTCGGCAACGCCTCGTTTTTAAAATCCGAGGGGCGTGTCCATCCCGTGGAAATTCTCCATCTCAGCCACGAACCCCGCGAAGATCCGATTTGGGAAACGGCCACTGACGCGGTGGCGGGCCATTTTGACGACACCGAAGGGAATATCCTGGTGTTCATGCCGGGGAGTTACGAAATCCAACGCACGATTCGGGAATTGCAGGCGCGGTTGGGCAGCCGCTGCGCGATTCTTCCGCTGCATGGCGAACTTCCCGCGGCCGAGCAGGACAAGGCGGTAAATCGAGGCGGCGGGCGCAAGATCATCGTTTCCACCAATGTTGCCGAAACCTCGCTCACGATCGATGGCATCACACTCGTCGTCGATTCCGGGCTGGCCCGCATTGCCCGTCATGATTCCAACCGGGGCATCAACACGCTCTTTATCGAAAAAATCAGCGCCGCCTCCGCTGCCCAGCGCGCTGGTCGTGCGGGTCGCACCGCACCGGGTGTCTGCGTGAGGCTTTGGACCGAGCGCGACCACCAGCGGCGTCCCTTGCGGGAACTTCCCGAAATCAAGCGCCTCGATCTGGCTGAGACGATTCTCTCCCTCAAGGCTGCCGGGGTGGGGGATTTGAAAACTTTCCGCTGGATCGAACCGCCCGACTCGGCGGCTCTGGATCGCGCCGAGTTTTTGCTCAGCGACCTTGGAGCATTGGATGCGGAAGGTGCGATCACGGGCCTCGGGCGGCGGATGCTGAATTTCCCGCTTCACCCCCGCTATGCGCGAATGCTTCTGGCCGCCGAGGAATTGGGCTGTGTTCGCGCGGCTTCGTTGATCGCCGCCATCACGCAAACTCGATCGATGTTGCTCAAGGTGGACAAACGCATCGAGGAAGAGCGAATGGAAATCTTCGGCGGCGGCACCTCGGATTTCTTGGTTTTGATGCGAGTCTTCGAATGGGCGCGGTCGCGGGATTTTCGGATGAATGAATGCCGCACCCTAGGCATCCATGCCGACTCCGCGCGTCAGGTTGGGAAGCTCTTTGACCAATTCCTCGACATCGCCCACGCCGAGGCCTTGTTGATCGAAGATGTCCCTCCGACCGACGAGGCGGTAGCCCGTTGTGTGCTGGCCGGTTTCGCCGATCAGGTGGCGGTGAGAAAAAATCCTGGGACGCTTGTTTGTGACATCGTTCGAGGTCGTCGAGGGCTTCTGGCCCGCCAAAGTGTGGCTGACGGAAGCCGGTTTCTCGTCGCCGCCGAAATCGCCGAAATCGAGGGCCGGGATGGCGATGCCCGGGTTTTGCTGAGTCTGGCGACTGGCATCGAGGAAGTCTGGCTCCGTGAAATGTTCCCCGCTGATTTTACGGATCGGGCCGAGTATTTTTTCGACAAATCCCAGAACCGCGTTGTGGTGCGCCGCGAGCGGGTTTTTCGGGATCTGGTTCTGGAAAATCGTGATCGCGACGCCGAGCCCGGGCCTGCTGCTTCAAGTTGTCTCGCTGACGAGGTGCTTGCTGGAAATCTTCGCCTCAATGGCTGGGATGACGCGGTCGAGCAATGGATCCACCGGGTGAATTTCCTCGCCCGACTTTGTCCCGATCAAGGCCTCCCGGCACTTGGCGACGACGAACGCCACCATATCATTCTTTTGGTTTGTGACGGGGCCACTTGTTACCGCGACATCAAGGACGCGCCTGTTCTGCCACACGCCAAGTCCCTTCTCACGCACGCCCAGCAGCAGCTTGTCGAAAAACACGCCCCCGAGCGTTTGGAGCTTCCCTCGGGGCGTCGAGCCAAGATCACCTACTCAGATACAGCCGAACCCTTCCTAGCCGGCCGCATTCAGGATTTCTATGGTGTGGATGGCGAACTCAAAATCGCCCTCGGCCGCCACGCGCTGACGCTCCATGTCCTCGCCCCGAGCCACCGTCCGGTGCAGGTCACAAAAAATCTCCACTCCTTCTGGTCCGAAACCTACCCCCAACTCAAAAACCAACTGCAACGCCAATACCCGAAGCACGAGTGGCGGTAGGGGATTTCTACGACAGCAATCGGTCGATGTAGTTGTTTCGGTTAAAGGGAGCGAAGTCGGTTTCTTTTTCCCCGGTGCCTATGAATTTCGTGGGGAGGCCGAGTTCGTGCTGGATGGCTACGGCGATGCCGCCTTTGCCGCTGCCGTCGAGCTTGGTGAGGATGATGCCGGTGAGGCCGATGGATTGGTGAAATTCCCGGGCTTGGACGAGGGCGTTCGACCCCGTGGTGGCATCAAGCACGATCCACTTTTCGTGGGGGGCTTCGGGGTCATGCTTACCGAGGGTGCGGGCGACTTTGGAGAGTTCCTGCATGAGGTTGCTCTTCGTGTGGAGTCGGCCGGCGGTGTCGCAGAGGAGGAATTCGATATTCCGGCGATTCGCACTGTCCCATGCGTCATAGCAAAGAGCGGCCGAGTCGGCTTGATATTGGCTCTTGATGACTTCGAGGCCGAGCTTTTCACCCCAGCGGCAGAGTTGTTCGATCGCGGCGGCCCGGAAGGTGTCGGCGGCGACGAGCAGGCAGGTGCGGCCTTGGGATTTCAGCCAGTAGGCGAGCTTGGCTGAGGAAGTGGTCTTTCCGGTTCCATTGACGCCAACGAGGAGGACGACCTTGGGCTTCGAGGGGAGGGGGAAAAGCGGGGGCTCGGGTGGGGGAAGGATTTTTAAGATTTCCTCACGCGTGACCTGCATCACCGTGTCGGCCGAGGCAAAGCCGCTGCGGGCCTTGATCGACTCGAGGATTTTCTGAGTCATCGAAACCCCGATGTCCGCGCGAATGAGGGTTTCCTCCAATTCCTCCCAATCGATGGGTTCGCCACGGAATTTCGCGAGGAAACTTTTGAAAAATCCTTCGGCCATGGGTCAGGCAGGTTTCGGGCCTTTGTCCTTTCGGATGCTATCGAGGACACCATTCACGAATTTTCCGGAGTCGGCGGTGCTGTATTTCTTGGCGATTTCAATGGCCTCGTTGATCGCGACAGCAGGCGGGGTGTCGGGGCAGTAGAGGATTTCGTGGGAGGCGATGCGAAGCACATTTCGATCCACAGCCGAGAGGCGGTTGAATTCGAAATTCTTCGCATGAGCGCGAATCGCGTCGTCGATTTCGGCGCGGTGAATCATCCAGCCTTTGAGGAGTTCCTCACAGAACTTGCGTCCGCTCGGGCTCAGGCCGCGGAATTGATAAAAGTCCTCGAGGTTCGAGTCGGACTCATCGCCGTGAACTTCGCGTTGGTAGAGATATTGCACCGCAGCTTCGCGGGCATCGCGTCGGACTCCCATGGTTAGGCGACCTCCGAAAGGTTGCGAGCAGCCAGCACGGCGGCGCGGGCGGCTTCGATGCCTCGGTTGTGTTCCAGGCCGAGACAGCGTTCCTTGGCCTGATCTTCGTTTTTCACAAACAGAACTTCATGGATGACCGGGACGCGGTGCGAGATCGAGATGTCGAGCAGGGCCTTCGTCACCGATTCGGCAATCAAGGTCGCGTGGCCTGTTTCACCTTGGAAAACCACGCCGAGGGCGAGAATGGCGTGGAAGCGTTTCAAGTCCGCTGCGGCTTGGACGAATACGGGAATCTCGAAGGAACCCGGGGTGCGGAATACCTCGATCCGGGCGCCGGGCTCGAGTGCGGCGAGTTCGCGCGAGGCGTGGTCCACGAGAGGCTGGATAAAGGTGTCGTTAAATTGGCTGGCCACGATCGCATACGAGAAGGAGGTGTCTGTTGCTGTTCGAGGCCGAAGCGGAAAGGCTTTCGGCATGGAGGGCATGTTCACGATTTTCGATTTTTCCTGCAATAACAACATCGCGCTTGACGGCTTTCATTCCCTGCTTGCGAGAGTTTTCGTTTTACCGAGAGGGCGGAAAAAAATACGAATGCCGTCATGCCGTCTAACCAAGTGAAAATCGCTCTTGTCCAAAATTCGTGTTCATCCGATGTGCGGGCGAACATTGAGTCCGCTCTCCGGGGAGTTCGGGCCGCCGCTGCGAAAGGCGCGAATATCGTGTGTCTCCAGGAACTTTTTTCCTCCGTGTATTTTTGCCAGATCGAGGATCACAAATACTTCGAACTCGCCGAGTCCGTCCCCGGGCCAACGACCGAGGCGATGCAGGCCGTCGCGAAGGAATGTGGAGTCGTTCTGATCGCCTCGCTTTTCGAGCGTCGGGCACCAGGCCTTTATCACAACACGGCGGCGATCATTGATGCGGACGGATCGTTTCTCGGCAAATACCGCAAAATGCACATTCCCGACGACCCGCTGTTTTACGAGAAATTCTATTTCACTCCCGGCGATCTGGGTTTCCGTGCATGGGACACGAGATTTGGTCGGATCGGCGTGTGTGTTTGCTGGGACCAATGGTATCCCGAAGCGGCGCGTCTCACGGCCCTTCAAGGAGCGCAGATTTTGTTCTACCCGACGGCGATCGGTTGGCACCCCTCCGAGAAGGAGAAATACGGCAAACGCCAGCACTCCTCGTGGGAAACCGTTCAGCGCGGCCATGCGATTGCGAATGGTTGCTATGTCGCCGCGCCGAACCGTATCGGGCATGAGGCGCCGGATGGCGGCCCGGGATTGGAATTCTGGGGTCAAAGCTTCGTCGCGGATCCTTCCGGCGAAATCATCGCCCGCGCTTCGGTGGACCAAGAGGAGGTTTTGGTAGTCGAGGTCGATTTGGAAAAAGTCGATACCCAGCGGACACACTGGCCCTTCCTGCGTGACCGGCGGATTGAGTCTTACGGCGACCTTACCCGGCGTTTCATCGATTAAGAACTGATGCGTGTCCAATCCGCTGAGTTCGAACGCAGTTTTCCTCGCGTTGTGGATTGTCCCGAGGACGATTTGCCGGAGTTTGCCTTTATCGGGAGGTCGAATGTCGGGAAGTCCTCCCTTCTCAATCTTCTCGTGGGAAACAAGAAGCTCGCCAGAGTTTCGCAGACACCCGGCTGCACCCAGCTGATCAATTTTTTCCGCATCAATCGGACCTTTCGTTTTGTGGATTTGCCTGGATACGGCTTCGCGAAAGTCCCCAAGGGTGGACGCGCCTTTTTTCAACAACTCGTCGCCGACTACATGTTGCAACGCCCAAACCTTCAGCGCGTCTTTGTGTTGATTGATTCCCGGCACGAACCTCAGCAGATCGATATCGAGTTCGTCACTTGGCTCGCCGAGACAGGGCGCACTTTCGACTTGGTTTTCACGAAGACCGACAAGCTCAAGCCCGCCAAGATGGAGGGAAATATTGCGGATTTTCTGCAAGCCATCGCGCCGAGTTGCCCCGAGTGCCATCGCTCTTCCTCGCAAACGGGTGCGGGGAGAAATGAGATCATGGGGCGGATTGGCTTTTTGCTGCGCGAGTGATCGGGGCCATGGAAATTCCGTCGGCCATTTTCCTGGGTTTAGCCGCCATCGCGTATGTTCTCGGCTTGAAGCACGCCGCGGCTTTTGCGCTATCGCGACGGGAGGATTTCCCGCCTTATCAATGGAAGTGGCCGGAGGCGGTTTTCTCGATGGGCCTCGCCTCTTTTTTTGTTTTTACCGCGCTGGCGGCGATCGGAAAACCCCCTGGAAAAATTGACGCCGAGTCGCTGCAATCCAGCCTCGCGCTTTACGGCGGCCTTGTTCTTTTTCTGCTCGGATTTCTTGTTTATCGAAATGTCCCCCTCGACCAAGCCTTCGGTCTGCGTCCGACGAACCTTGCTCGCCTAGCCATCGCGAGTGGAGCGGCCTTTGTTCTATGTCTTCCCGCCATCTATGCGGCCCAGTGGCTCGCTTATTCCGTTCTCGGAGCCGACACAGCGCCGCAGGCGATCGTGACTTTTTTGATGGAGCATCCGGGGTTGAGGGAGAGGTTGATGGTTTTTGCCATCGCTGCCATCGCGGCTCCTATTACGGAAGAGTTGCTCTTCCGCGGATGCCTCTATGGATTTCTCCGTCAAACAACCGGGAGTGGTGTCGCGTTGGCTATTTCCTCCGTGGTATTTGCGCTCATCCACGCCCATCCCGCCACGATGCCGGCGCTGGCTGTTTTCGCCGTGGGATTGGCCCTGCTCTATGAATACACCGGCTCGCTTTGGGCTCCCATCGCCGTGCATTCCCTCTTCAATGCGCTGAATTTCTTCGGCAGCCTCTACTGGCCAGATCTCGTTCCATGAAAGCCTGTGCCGAGGATCGTTTGCTGCGTGAGCTTCTGAAACTCGTTCCCATTTCTTCCAAGCAACCTCTTGGTCCCGGTGACGACTGCGCGGCGCTCCACCCTCCAGGAAATAACCAACTCCTCCTGCTCAAGACCGACTGCATCGCGGAGGATGTTCACTTCCTTCGATCCCATGATCCCGCGAGGGTGGCTTGGAAGGCTCTCTGCCGTCCCCTCAGCGACATCGCTGCGATGGGAGGGGCACCGGGCGAAGCGCTGATCACCTTTTTTTCCCCACCGGATGTCAGCTCGGATTATTGGCTCAAATTCTACCGGGGCTTGGGTCGTGCCGCTCGGAAGTTTGGCGTCACCATCGCCGGCGGGGAGATGTCGCGACAGAAGCACGGCATCGCCGTCTCAGTCGCCCTCACCGGATCGATCGATAAAGAAAACCTCTTGCTCCGCTCGGGCGGAAAACCCGGGGATGTGATTTTTGTCACAGGTGTCCTTGGAGGAACGCAGGCGAGTCACCATCTCGATTTTATCCCGCGACTCACCGAGGGGAGGTGGCTTGCAAAAAACGCCCGACCTAGCGCGATGATGGACCTGAGCGATGGTCTGGGAACGGACCTACCGCGTCTGGCTCAAGCGAGCGGTTGTGGATTCGAAGTGGACTTCAACCGCATCCCCAAACGCCGTGGGGCCACGATTCATCAAGCCCTCTGCGACGGAGAGGACTACGAATTACTCTTCACCCTTGCGCCGCGAAAGATCGCCAAACTGCTTGAGACCTGGCCTAAGGCTTTCCCAAAAACTCGCCTCTCCCGAATCGGCACCTTGATTTCCCCCAAAACCTCGCCCGCAAACTGGCCCCAGGGTTGGGATCATTTTGACGGGGCAAGGTGAGGTGGCCTTGGCGCACGCGGGGATTT
>JBDKIG010000010.1:0-26275 GCA_039797215.1 Verrucomicrobiota bacterium
AATATCAGTTCGATTTTCAAAACAGGACTCCACCAGTATTTGGAGGAAACCCGCAATCGGCTCGGTGGGATTTCCAACGCGCTGGCTGAGACCTATTGTCGTTGATCGTGACCTCTCATACCCCGCCCGCGATGGCCCTCACCGTTCTGGATACGGCCGGCTACGAGCGCCTGCTCAAAAAACTCGCGCGCACCTTCGCCCTCTCCCTTCGCATCCTGCCAACCTCGATCCGCCCGGCCTTGTCATTGGCTTACATGCTTGCGCGCGCTTCGGACTCCATTGCGGATGCTGCCACCGCTCCCGCCTTCCAGCGCCTTGCTCTCCTCCGGGCCTTGCCGGATTCCTTTCCTGAAAAAAGCCCCGACCTCGGCCTGACGGGTGACGAGCGTGCTTTGGTGGCCCGACTGCCTGATCTTCTTAAGGCCCTCGAAGCCATGCCCGACGCCGCTGAAATCAAGAGCGCCTGGCGAGTCATCCTTCGTGGTCAAATTTTCGATCTCGAGCGCTTCGAGCCTTCCGCCGAGGGCGAGCCTCCAAAACCTCTCTCTCCGGAGGAACTCATCGAATACTCGCAACTCGTCGCCGGCAGCGTGGGCGAATTCTGGACGCGCCTGAGCTTCCGCCACATTCCCGACTACGCCACCAAACCGCTCGACGAAATGCTCGTGCTGGCCAAGACATTCGGTCAGGGCCTGCAAATGGTGAATATCCTCCGCGACCGTCGCCGGGATGCCGAGGCCGGCCGGATTTACATTCCCGACGAGCGCTTTTATCGCGAAATGCAACACGCTTCCAAACTCCTCGAAGCCGGTCAGGAATACGCCTCCTCCGTGAAGTCCCGCGCCCTCCGTGCCGCCTGCAGACTCCCTCTCGACCTCGCCCGCCAAACCCTGGCCCTCGTCGCCGAGCACCCCCTCGGTCTGCGCGTGAAAGTCCCCCGCCACAAAGTCTGGATCGCTTTCGCCAAATCGTTCCTCGATTAGCCCCAAAAAATGCCTGCGCTTTCGCATGGAATTTTTCCCGAAGAGTCCTACTGTGCCCGCCACTTTCATGAACCCGCCTCCGTTTACCATTCACGACGCCGCCAATCTCTACAGCATAGACAGGTGGGGTGGAGGGTATTTTGGTATCAATGAAGCCGGTCATGTGGAGGTGCATCCCAAGCGCAATGGCGAGACGATTGATCTGATGGAAGTCGTCGCCCAGGCCCGCTCTCACAAACTCGCTTTTCCGCTCGTGGTGCGGTTCCACGACCTCCTTCGAGACCGCGTGGAGACGATTAACAAAGCCTTCGCCGGTGCCATCGCGGAGGCGAACTACGGCGCTCCCTATCGCGGCGTGTTCCCGATCAAGGTCAACCAACTCCGCGAGGTCGTGGAGGAAATCCTCGACGCTGGCCAGCCATGGCATTTCGGCATTGAGGCAGGCAGCAAGCCCGAACTCCTGGCCGCGCTCTCCGTCCACACCGATCCCGAAAGCCTCGTGATCTGCAACGGCTACAAGGACACGAGCTTCATCCGCAGCGCGCTCCTCGGCCGTAAGCTGGGAAAAAAAGTCATCCTCGTCGTGGAAAAACTCGAGGAGTTGGCCCACATCCTCCGCGTGTCGCAGGACATGAAAATCGAGCCGATGATCGGCCTGCGCGTTAGACTTCTCTCCAAAGGCGCAGGCAAATGGGCCACCAGTGGTGGGGAGAATGCCAAGTTCGGCCTCTCCACCGCCGACCTCGTCGAGGCCAGCGACATGCTCCACGCCGCAGGCCTCGCGCATGGCCTCAAGCTCGTCCACTTCCATGTCGGCTCGCAGGTCCCCGACATCGGCACGATCAAGCGCGCCGTCCGCGAGGCCGCCCGCTTCTACGCAAAGCTTTCCAAGATGGGTCACGAACTCGGCCACCTCGATGTCGGCGGCGGCCTCGGCGTGGACTACGACGGCTCACGCACCACATTCGATAGCTCAATGAACTATTCGATGGACGAATATGTGCGCGACATCGTCTACACCGTGAAAGAGGTCTGCGACTCCGAGTCCGTCCCGCATCCCGTCCTGGTCAGCGAAAGCGGTCGCGCCATCGTCGCCCAGCATTCCGTTTTGATCGTCGAGGCCTTCGGTGCGATCGAAAAAGCCAGCCACATCGAAATTCCTCCCACGCCCGCTCCCGATGGCCAACCGAACCTCCTCGCCGACATCCTGGAAATCCAATCAGGACTTTCGATGGATCGCCGCCTCGAGAATTTCCACGACGCCCAGGAAATCCGCGAGCGCGCCCAGTCGATGTTCGACCTCGGCCTGCTCGACCTTCGAACGAAGGCGGGCATCGAGACGGTCTATTGGCAGATCGCCACGCGCACGGTGGAGCTGTTCGACAAATCCGAGCCGCTTCCCGAGGAGGTGCAGGAAATCCAAAACGCCCTCGGCGACCAATACCTCTGCAACTTCTCCGTTTTCCAATCCCTTCTCGACCACTGGGCACTCGGCCAGCTTTTCCCCGTCATGCCGATCCAGCGTCTGAACGAAGCGCCAGACCGCAACGCCACGCTCGTGGACATCACCTGTGACTCCGATGGCAAGGTCGCGAAGTTCATCGACATCCAGGATGTGAAGGAAACCCTCCCGCTCCACCGCTGGAAGTCCGGCGAGCCCTACTATGTCGGCTTCTTCCTTGCGGGCGCCTATCAGGATATCATGGGCGATCTCCACAACCTTTTCGGACGCGTGAACGAAATGCACATCTACCTCGATGAGGACGAGGACAGCGGCTACTACATCGAGGAAATTCTCCCCGGCAGCACGATCGGTCAGGTCCTGAGCCTCACCCAGTGGGATGTGAACGAACTCGCGCGTCGCATGAAGGCACAGACCGACGCCGCCATCAAATCCGATCGCCTCAAGCCGAACGAGGCCATGCGTCTGCTTGACGACTACGAGAAAAGTCTCACGCTCTACACCTACTTGAACTTCGACGACCAACACGCCAAGCCGCCCACCGCCTGATGCGCACACCCCTTCACGACCAACACCTCGCCGCCGGCGGCCGCATCGTCGAATTCGCCGGATGGGAAATGCCCGTCCAATACACCGGAATCCTTCAAGAGCACAAAGCCGTGCGCGAATCTTGCGGCGTGTTCGACATCTCGCACATGGGCGAGTTTTTCGTCGAAGGCCCCGGCGCCACCGCTTGGCTCGACTCGCTCCTCACGAACAACCTCGCCTCCGTCCCCGTCGGCCAGGCCCAATACACGCTTCTCCTCAATGAACGCGGCGGCGTGATCGACGACCTCATCGCTTACCGCCTCGCGGAGGAAAAATATCTCCTCATCGTGAACGCCGCGAAGATCGACGAGGACGCCGCCTGGTTGAAAAAACACGCCGTGCCGGGCGTGACATTCACCGACCGTAGTGCCGAATTCGCCGCCCTTGCGATTCAAGGCCCGAAAGCCGCCGAGGTTTTCGAAAAACTCTTCCAACGCCCGATGCCTGCCGAGCGCAATCGTGTTCACGAAATGCCCGTAGGGCAGGCGTCCCGCCTGCCATCGTTCACAGCCACCACCGGCTACACCGGCGAAGCCGGCTTCGAATGGATCCTCCCCGCCACCGAAGCTGCAACCGCCTGGCAAGCCGCTTTGGATGCCGGCGCCACGCCCTGCGGCCTCGGAGCCCGCGACACGCTCCGCCTGGAAATGTGCTATCCGCTCAACGGCTCCGACCTCTCCCCCGACCGCACCCCGCTCGAGGCCGGACTCGGATTTTTCTGCAACCTCCAAAAGCCCACCTTCATCGGCCGAGACTCCCTCCTCGCCCAGAAGCAGCACGCCATCCTCCCACACAAACTCTGCGCTCTGCGCGTCACCGACAAATCCCCGCCGATCCGCTCGCACTACCGCGTGTTCGTGAACGGCGAACCCGTTACCGAGACCACCAGCGGCGCGCTCTCGCCGAGCCTTGGCTACGGCATTGCCCTCGCCTACCTGCCACCTGCCTATTGCGATCCCGGCCAAGAAGTCCAAATCGAAGTCCGCGACCGCCGTTTCCGCGCCGAAGTCGTCAAAAAGCCTTTCCTCAAAAAACCATGAATGTTCCCGAAAACCTCCGCTACGCCACCAGCCACGAATGGCTCCTCGTCGAGGGAGACACCGGCACGGTTGGCATCACCGACCACGCCCAAGCCGAACTCACCGACATCGTCTTTGCCGAACCTCCTGCCATCGGAAAAACCGTGAAAGCCGGAGACATCGCCGCCGTTGTGGAATCCGTCAAAGCCGCCAGCGACATCTACTCACCCGTCAGCGGCGAGGTCGTGGAACGCAACGAAGCCATCGAAGCCGACCCCTCGCTTCTCAACACCGATCCCTTCGGCAATGGCTGGATTTTCAAAATCCGCCTCGCCAGCCCCGCCGAACTCGAGTCCCTCCAAGACGCCGCTGCCTACCGCGCCCAGATCGGCGGATAAACAAACCCCATGGAGACGCTCCCGCCCGAACTCGATCGCTTCTGGCGCACCGATGACGGCCTGACAGCGATGCAGCGTGCCGAGCTTTTCGGCATCGACCTCTCATTGCTGGAAGAAAATTTGCGCCTGACCCCGGAGCAGCGCCTCTGCCAAAACGACCGCCTCCTCAACGAAACCGAGGCCCTCCAATCGGCCCTCGCATCCTCCGCTCTTTAGATCGAGTAGTCGTATATCAAGCGGTGCTCGTTGCGGATGTAAAAACTCCCCCTCTGTGCTCTCTGTGTCCTCTGTGGTTAATCCTGCTGGAGTCGTGATCAATCGCTCCTAATTTTCCGCAATTTTCTTCGCCATTCGCGGTCGGTTTCGCATACTCCCGCGTCTCGACATGACCGCATTTGCCCACCGCCACATCGGCCCCGACTCCAAGGAAATCCAAACCATGTGCGCCGCTGTTGGCGTGCAGTCCATCGACGCTTTGATCGACGAAACCGTTCCTTCCTCGATCCGGCTTAAAAACGACCTGAACCTCCCCACTGCGCGTTCCGAGGAAAAGGCTCTCGCCGACCTCCGCGCCATCATGTCGGAGAACAAAATCGCCGCGAACCACCTCGGCATGGGCATCTACGGCACGCACACGCCTGCCGTCATCCGCCGCAACATTCTTGAAAATCCCGGCTGGTATACCGCCTACACGCCCTATCAGGCCGAGATCGCACAAGGCCGTCTCGAGGCGCTTCTGAATTTCCAGACGATGGTTTGCGACCTCACCGGGATGCAGATTTCCAATGCCTCCCTGCTCGACGAGTCCACCGCTGCCGCCGAGGCGATGACGCTTTGCCACGACATCAAAGGCGGCGATGCGATTTTCGTCGCCGACCATGTCCACCCCCAAACCCTCGCTGTTCTTCAAACCCGCGCCGAGCCGCTTGGGATCAAGGTTCTCACCGGCCCTGCCGAAAACCTCCCTGCCGAACCTGTCTTCGCGGCCCTCTTTCAATACCCAGCCACCGACGGCTCGATTGGCGACTTGGAAAAACTCGTCGCCGGAGCCCACGCGGCTGGAGCCCTCGCCATCGTTTCCGCCGACCTTCTGGCGCTCACACTCCTGAAGCCTCCTGGCGAATGCGGGGCCGATGTCGTGATCGGTTCGAGCCAGCGCTTTGGCGTCCCTCCCGGCTACGGCGGACCCCACGCCGCCTTCCTCGCGACCCGCGATGAACACAAGCGCCGCCTCCCCGGCCGCCTCGTCGGTGTTTCAAAAGACGCCGCTGGCAACCCCGCCCTGCGCCTCACCCTCCAGACCCGCGAGCAACACATCCGCCGCGACAAGGCGACCAGCAACATCTGCACTGCCCAGGTTCTCCTCGCTGTCATGGCCTCGATGTATGCCGTTTATCACGGCGCCGAGGGCCTCCGCTCCATCGCCGAGCGCATCCACCGCCACGCCGCCAATCTTGGCGAGTCCCTTAAAAACGCCGGCCACACCATCCACCACGCCGCGTTTTTCGATACGATCAGCGTGACTCCGAAAAACGAGCCAGCACCCGCCTTGGTCGCCCGCGCCGCAAAGTCCGGCGTCAACCTCCGCCTCCTCAACCCGACGACAATCACCATCTCGCTCGACGAAACCACTGAAGATCTCGGCCCGTTGCTCAAGCTCTTCGGCGCGACGCTCGCCGAATCCCCTGCAAAAACTCCCCGCCGCACCTCCCCCTTCCTCACCCACCCGGTCTTCAACACGCACCACACCGAGACCGAGATGCTCCGATACATCCGCCGTTTGCAGGCGAAGGACCTCTCGCTCACGACCTCCATGATCCCGCTCGGTTCGTGCACGATGAAGCTCAACGCGACCTCCGAGATGCTCCCGGTCACTTGGGACACGGTCTCCTCGCTACACCCCGCCGCGCCCGCCGACCAATCCCTCGGCTATCAAAAAATGGCGCGCCAGCTGGAGGAATGGCTCGCCGAGATCACCGGGTTTGCCACCGTTTCGCTCCAACCGAATGCGGGTTCGCAGGGCGAATACGCCGGTCTTCTTGCGATCCGCGCCTGGCATCGCTCTCGCGGCGACACCCAGCGCACCGATTGCCTCATCCCCGTTTCCGCGCACGGCACGAACCCCGCGAGCGCCGTCATGGCCGGCATGAAAGTCGTCCCTGTCGCCTGTGACCAATCCGGCAACATCGACCTCATCGACCTCCGCACCAAAGCCCAAGCCCACCGCGACACACTGGCGTGCGTAATGGTCACTTATCCTTCGACGCACGGCGTATTCGAGGAAGGCATCCGCGAAATCTGCGATATCGTCCACGCCGCAGGCGGTCAGGTTTACATGGATGGCGCGAATATGAACGCCCAAGTCGGCCTCTGCCGTCCCGGCGATTTCGGAGCCGATGTCTGCCATCTCAATCTCCACAAAACCTTCTGCATTCCTCATGGCGGAGGTGGCCCTGGCGTCGGCCCGATCGGCGTTGCCAAGCACCTCGCGCCCTTCCTCCCCGGCGATCCGCTCGCGAATCACAGCGCCGTCGGCCCCGTCTCCCAATCGAACCTCGGCAGCGCGAGCATCCTCGTCATTTCCTGGATGTATATCGCGATGATGGGCCCCCGCGCCCTTCGCGATGCCACAGCCGTTTCGATCCTGAGCGCAAACTACATCGCCACCCGTCTCGAAAAATGTTTCCCCATCCTCTACCGGGGAAAATCGAACCGCGTCGCCCACGAATGCATCCTTGATTTGCGCGAGTGGAAACAACGCGCCGGCATCGAGGTCGAGGATGTCGCGAAGCGCCTGATGGATTTTGGATTCCATGCCCCAACGATGAGCTGGCCGGTCGCTGGAACGCTCATGGTCGAGCCGACCGAGAGCGAATCCCTCGCCGAAATCGACCGTTTCTGCGACGCCATGATCACCATCCATGCCGAGCTCCTCGCCATCGAATCCGGTGCGTTGGATAAAACCAACAACCCGCTCAAAAACGCCCCGCACACCGCAGCGGCCGTCACCGCCGACGACTGGACGAGACCCTACCCGCGCTCCCAAGCCGCCTGGCCCGCCCCATGGCTCCGCCAGCACAAATTCTGGCCCAGCGTCGCCCGCATCGACAATGTCCACGGCGACCGCCATATCTTCTGCTCCTGCCCGCCGATGGCGGGGGCGTAAACGCTCTCGCGCATGGACGGGCTTTTCGACAAGCACGGCGGATTCCGGCGTCTTCATTCTTTTACGCTGGCGACGATCGTGCAGTTGGAAACGCTGCGGTTTTGCCGGAGGTTTTTGACGCAGGATCCCCGCGAGTCTACCGGGAAATTTTATGATCCAAAGGGGCGTCAATATGACCAGATGACCCAGGCCGCTCGCAGTGGCAGGCAGAATATCATCGAGGGATCGGAGAGGTCTTCGACATCGAAGGATACCGAGATGAAGTTGACCGATGTGGGACGGGCGAGTTTGGGGGAGTTGCGCGGGGATTATGAGATTTTCATCATCGATCGCAGCGCGTTGCCGTGGTCGGCGCATTCGGCAGAGGCGAAGGCGGTGAATGCGATCTCGCTCGATGCGGCTGGCTTCTCGGACGACATGGTTCACGAGTCCGCCAAGCATGCTCTGACCCAGCGCAAGAAGTATGCGAAGTGGTTGGATTCGGAGGATCCGGTGGTCGTGGCGAATGCGATGCTGCTGATCATCGGCAGGGCGTTGAACATGCTAAAAAGCCAGATCGAGGCCCAGGGGCGGGCGTTCGAGGAGACCGGGGGTTTCAGCGAGCGGTTGATGAAGAGGCGGCTCGAGGCTAGGGAGCAAAGTCGGGAGCTTTCGCCGGAGTGCCCCAAGTGTGGAAAGGCGATGCGCCGGAGGCAGTCGGCGAAAGGCGAATTTTGGGGTTGCTCCGGCTTTCCCGAGTGCAAGGGGACTCGGGAGGTTGGAGGACCTCAGTGACCTTACTGACCTCGCTGACGGCGCGTCAACGAGGTCAGTAAGGTCATTGAGGTCGGAAAGTCAGCCCTTCTTCGCGGTGCTTTGGATATAAAGCTCTCGGAGTTGCTTGAAGTCGGCTTCGGCGGGCGATTGGGTCATCATTTCGACGCCTCGGTTGTTTTTCGGGAAGGCGATGACATCGCGGATACTTTCCTCGCCGGCGATGAGCATGACGAGTCGGTCGAGGCCGAGCGCGATACCGCCGTGGGGCGGGGCGCCGAATTGGAACGCTTTCAGGATGTGACCGAAGAGGAGTTGTTGTTTCTCTGCATCAACGCCTAGGACGCTGAACATCTTCGATTGCAGATCGGATTCGTGGATTCGGAGACTGCCGCCGCCGATCTCGACGCCGTTAAGAACGACATCGTAGGCTACAGCGCGGATCTTTCCGTATTCGCCGGCCTCGAGTAGCGGAACATCCTCAGCACACGGGCGCGTGAAGGGGTGGTGGACGGCGTTCCACTTTTGCTCCTCCTCGTTCCAGGCGAGCAGAGGGAAATCAACGACCCAAAGGAAATTCAGGGCGGTGGAGCCTTTGAGGGTGTCGAGCATTTCGGCGACGCGCAGGCGGACGCGGCCGAGGGTTTCGCAGGCGGTTTCCCACTTGTCGGCGCCGAACAAAATGAGGTCGCCTTCCTTGATGGCTAGGCGCTCCGTGAGGGCGGCTTTTTCGGCGTCGGTGAAGAATTTGACGATTGGGGATTTCCATTCGCCATTCTCGACCTTGATGAAGGCGAGACCTTTCGCGCCGGCCTGCTTGGCGAGTTCGGTGAGGTTTTCGATCTGGCCCGTGGTGATGCAGGCGAGGCCCGAGGCGTTGATGGCTTTCACCACGCCACCGCCATCGAGAGCGCCACGGAAGACTTTGAACTGCGTATCGCGGAAGACATCGCCCAGATCGGTGATCTCCATGCCGAAGCGGGTGTCGGGCTTGTCACTGCCGAAGCGATCCATCGCCTCGCGGTAGGTGAGGCGCGGGAAGGGGGTCGGAATTTCAATGCCTTTGGTCTCGCGGAAGACGGCGGTGAGGAGCTTTTCCATTAGGCCGAGGATGTCGTCCTGCGTGATGAACGAGGCCTCGACATCGAGCTGGGTGAACTCGGGCTGACGGTCGGCGCGCAGATCCTCATCGCGGAAGCAGCGGGCAATTTGGAAATACTTTTCCACGCCGGCGACCATGAGGAGTTGCTTGTATTGCTGCGGGGCCTGCGGGAGCGCGTAGAACGCTCCAGGCGTAAGGCGGGAGGGAACGAGGAAGTCTCGAGCGCCTTCGGGGGTGCTCTTCGAGAGGATTGGAGTCTCGATTTCAAGGAAACCCTCGGAGTCCATCACATCGCGCATGGTCTTCACGACGCGGTGGCGCAGGCGGAGGTTGCGGGCCATGTTTTCGCGGCGCAGGTCGAGGTAGCGGTAGGTGAGCCGGAGGTCTTCGTTGGAAACCTTGTCGTCGAGCTGGAAGGGGAGGACTTCGGCGGCGTTGAGGATGTCGAGCGCGCTGGCGACGAGTTCGATCGATCCGGTGGCCAACTTCGAGTTTTCGGTTCCGGCTAGGCGAGGGGCGACTTTGCCGGTGACGCGGATCACATCCTCGCTGCGGAGTTCGTGGGACTTCTTGGCGGCGTCGGGGTTTTCCTCGGGACGAAAGACAACCTGCGTGATGCCTTCGCGGTCGCGGAGGTCGATGAAAATCAAGCCGCCGTGGTCGCGGCGGGAGGCGACCCAGCCGCAGAGGGTGGCTTCGGTGCCGGAATGTTCGGAGCGGAGGGCGTTGCAGTGGTGGGTGCGGTAGGTCATCGGAGTTTTAAGAATGAAGTTTGTAAGTTTTAAGAGTCGGGGCGAGGGCGGCGTGGTCGAGGGTTTGCTCGGCGCGGGTGGCGAGGTGTTTGAGTTTCACCTGCGGCCATTCCTGACCGATCACGACGGCGTGTGTGGCGCCGAGGTTTTCGGCTTCCTGGAATTGCTTGCCGACTTTCGCAGGCTTCAGCGGGAAGTCGGTGGAGAGGCCCAGTTCGCGACAAGTTTGGACGATCTGGAGGGCTTCCGCGCGGCGGGATTCGTCGGCGATGACGACAAACACATCGCTCGTTTGCGCGAGCGCGGATTTAAGTTTTTCGGCGGCGGCGGGGGTTTCGTCGATGAGGTGGCCGAGGACGACATCGCCCATGCCAAAGCCGATGGCGGGCAGGTCGGCGGCGCCGTCGCTGAGGCCCTTGACCAAGCCGTCGTAGCGTCCACCGCCGGCGAGGGCGCGGAGGTTTTTCGAGCGGTCGAAAATCTCGAAGACTACTCCAGTGTAATAGGCCAGGCCGCGCACGATCGAGAGATCGGGTTGGACAAATCCGGAAAGCCCACGCGCGGCGAGGGCCTCAAGGACGGGAGCAAACGCCTCGGGGCTTCCGGCGGCGATGAAGGCTTTGAGATCGGCAACAGTCAGGCCGGTCGGTGCGAGCTTGGCATTGAGTTTTTCCTCGGGCTCGCGCTCGAGCTTGTCCGCGCAGGCGAGGGCGTTGCGGCAGGCGGCCTCGTCGCATCCCCGGGATTCGAGGAAATCCATCCAGGCCTTGCGGTCGCTGAGGCGCACGACGAAATGCTCGGCGGTGAAGCCGAAGGCCCTCATCAAGTCGATCGCCAACGCAAGAATCTCGGCATCGGCCTGCGGCGAGGACTCGCCGAGGATGTCGGCATTAAACTGCAGAAATTCCCGCAGGCGACCCTTCTGTTGACGCTCGTGACGGAAGAAATTCGAGACGCAAAACCATTTCATCGGTTTGCGGTAGTGCTTCTCGCGGGCCGCGACCATGCGGGCGAGGGTGGGGGTCATCTCCGGGCGCAGCGCGACCTCGCGACCTCCGCGGTCCGTGAAGGAGTAAAGTTGCTCGAGAATCTCCGCGCCGGCCTCGTTTTTTTTGCGGTAGAGATCGGTGCTTTCAAGAACTGGACCGTCGAATTCGACGAAGCCGTAACGCCGCGACACGTCACGCCATGTCGCCACGAAATGGTTCCGCCGCGCGCAGTCCTCTGGGAAAAAATCCCGGAACCCCGGTAAGCCTTGAATCATCGTAGCGGCCTCCCGGCGATTTTCTTGTCTCGACCAAAAATCATCGCGGGAGAATGCGTGGTTCGCGCCGTCCTGCCCAAGCTAAAATTCGCATGTCCGTGCGGAGGGAAATTTTTGCTCAGGCGGCTGCGAGGAATTTCGAATTGACCGAAGCGCAAGGCCGTCACAGATTCCTTCCAGTCACGCGGGTATAGCTTAGTGGTAAAGTTCCTGCCTTCCAAGCAGGCCATGCGGGTTCGATTCCCGCTACCCGCTCCACTTCTCCTCTCTCCCCTCCAGGCTCTTGCTCAAATCCCGAAAAGCATTTTTTGCTTTTTCGGACACTTTTCGGCCAATCGAACACCATTCGTTTCTACTTTTATGCCAATACGAACCTAGCCTGCAAAGAAAGGAGCAGCTCGGCCATCACTCTGAACAGTGGGGCATTCTGGCTCTGGCAACGCGAGAGACGAATCAACAAACCTCTGTAAACCGTCCCTTGCAGCGCGCGGTGCCTTGCACCCATATCCCCTCATTTTGCATTACCGACCCTTTCCACAAGCTCATCCCCCAAGCACTCTTCCCCTATGACACCACTCCTCCGACGTCTCTCTCCCATTACATTTGCGGCAGTATCTTTCTTAGCCGGTTGCGACAATGGTGTGCAGCGCACTACCCACACGAAGCCCTCCGTGCCAATCGAGGCAAGCTTGGTCGATATCGAACCGCTCAACCAGCAACAGCGGCTTGCCGTTCTCGCCATCCAAGGCATTGCAAACCGCCAAGGTCCACGCGTGTTCATCCAAACCGGAGAGGCTGTCCGTTGGAATCAAATCGACTTCGACCGTGACGACGCCGAGAAGGGCGGGCCTGTGTGGGATGCCGAGGACAAGGAACGAATCCGGGCGAAATACAGGAACACTTGCGACTACTGGATTTCGTATTTCACCGATACCGGATTCTCGCGCTTCAACCCCGCCACCTTGGATGCCCTTCTGGAAAAATTCTCCGATGAAATCCGTGGCGCCATCCTTTACGAGCATTTGGACGAGGATCTCGCCGTCGTGGCCACCATGGCTGGTCTTGAGGATGCTGTTCCGATGACCTCCGGCCTTCATGCCCACTTGTCCCAAAAACTGGGCCGTGAAATTCCTGTGGTCTTCGACTACCGCACCGTGCGCGCCGGGTTTCCGAAGGAATCCGACAAGCGCATCGAGGCACACAAGTGGATGATCCAGCATTTGCTGCCCCGCTGTGACAAATCGGCTGCCCTCTCGCGCGACAAGACCTATAACCAGGATGCACACGATATTCTCATCGACACCGATCTGGCTGTGAAAAACCGCTGGGTGGTTTTCGATCTCACCTACATGAGCGAGGAGACCCGACTCGGGAAGGACGACAAACCACATCCTGTTTGGGGCTTTGAGCCACCGGACGAGCCGCTTCTTGTGCAAATCCTCGAGTCTCTCGACCAGCCCTACCCGCCAGTCTATGGCTGGGGCCGCCCGTATGAAAGCGCTCTCATCCGTCGACTGGCCATCAATGGCGGCGTGAAAATCTGCACCGGAAACGGAAACGCCTCGTTTTTCCAATCCATGCCGCTGCAATCGGACTCCTTCCGCCAACCGGTTCCCCATGTCGAAGAGGTAGAATTGGAAAACAAGGTGTATGTGAGTTTCGCAGTCAATGAGGGCGACACCCTCAAATACCTCGAAAGCCTGATGAACGGCGGAAGCTGGCTCCAAGCCGAACGCGGCAAACTCCCGATCAACTGGGGCATGGATCCTCTGCTCTATGAAAAATTCCCGGGACTCGTGAGCCACTTCTACCGCACCGCGACACCACAGGATTACTTTTTCTCGGCTCCGTCGGGTTGGGGATATCTGGCCCCGTTCATGCTGCCAGCCGATAAAATCCCATTCTACGGCGAACTCGTCCGAAAAGGCGGCAAAATTGCCGACACCCGCTACATCGATGTGTGGTGGATGAGTGGACTCCGCGAGCGCAACCTCTTCTTTCCCTACCTGGAAGCCATGGGCATGCGCGGACTCACGCAATGGAGCGACCGGCAGGAGGTCGAATACGCGCCCGATGGCACGCCGATCATTCACAGCAATCTTTACTATGCCAGATACAAGCCTGATGTCCTTGCAGCCAAGATCCGCACCGTCGGTGCGGCCATGGGAAAACCCTGGTTTGTTTTTGTCTACGGCGGCAACCCCCACTGGTTTTCCAATATCGCCGAAGACCTTCCCTCCTCCGATTTCAAAGTCGTGAAAATGGATGAATTCTTCGAAGCCGCCCGAAAGGCTCGTCCCCGCATCGAGGGAAAAACCTATCGCGTCTCCAAGGACGAAATCACCGAAGCCCCCTGATTTTAAAATACTATGAACATCCGAATCCTGCTCGCGCTTGCCGCTCTTCTGTCCATTCACACTGTTCCCTGCCGCGCCTCTGACGATGTCTTTTGGTGGCGACTCGACCAGGAGACGGCGCCCTACCAGTCTGTAGTAGGCGAATCCCCACTGCATTGGTGGTCCGACACAAAAACCCCAGAGGCAAGTTCCACAGAGGTTCCCCCCTCGACGCTCTACCGCCATCCGGCCACCCCTCCCTTGAGCGTGTTCGATTCCGGGAAATCCCACCAAGGCGATTGCGCGCTGCAACTCAAGCAGGGAGGAGCCGCCTTCTCAAATGTCGAAACGGGTCTCACTGTCGAAGGCTTTTTTCGAACAACACCTCTGAAGTCTGAACACGAGCGCCAGGCTCTGGTGAGTTGCGGCGAAGGCTATGCGGACATTGCTTGGATCGTTTTTCTCAGGGACGGGCACCCCGTCCTTGCCGTTTATCGCGAGGGAAGCCACGAACCTGCCGCAAGCCTGGAACTCCCGGCGGATGTGCGCGATGGGCAGTGGCATTTCTTTGTGGCTCGCATCTCCCCCGAACTCCTCTCGCTCTCGGTCTCGACAGCTTCGGGAAAACCGCTCACCGGCTCGACAACCCTTCCCGATGGCTTCGCTATACGCAAAAGCTCCAAACCCCTGCTTGTCGGGCGGAGCAGCATTTACATCGACAACGCGCCTTACTACCGCGGTTCTCGGGATACATTCGGCGGACAGCTCTGCGACATCAGGATCACGCGCTCGAATCTGCCTGATACCGGATTGCTCGGCATGATTTCCAAGTAGTGTCCATGACCATCGACAACCCGATCGTCCAAGGATTTTACGCCGATCCGGAAATCAGGTTCTACAACGGGACCTATCACATTTATGTTACGCGTTCGTTCACCGATTACCGGCTACAACAAAATCTGGACGCGTTCACATCACGGGATCTGATCCATTGGCAAAAACATGAAGACCTGATCGTCAGGGAGGATTTTCCTTGGATCGAAAAAGCCGTCTGGGCTCCGACAGTAATCGAGCATGGCGGCCGGTATTTTTTAATTTTTGCATCCAACGACATCCAGAAGCTGGGAGAGCCCGGAGGCTTGGAAATTGCCGTCTCCGACTCTCCAACGGGGCCGTTCCGGGGCTTTTTGGGGCGGCCGCTCATCCATGAGTTTATCAACGGAGCCCAACCCATCGATGCCCATCTTTTCAAGGATTGCAACCAGAGCGTCTATCTCTATTGGGGCGGTTGGGACCATTGCAATGTCGCCAAGCTGAACCCGAACCTCGATGGATTCCAGCGACTGCCGGAGGGTTCTCTGTTCCGCGAGATCACGCCCGAAGGCTATCGCGAGGCGCCCTGCATGCTGGAAAGCGGTGGCACCTATTTCTTCATGTGGTCTTCCGGCAACTGGGCGAATGCATCCTATCGTGTCTCTTATGCAACGGCAGAAAATCCTCTCGGCCCCTTTCACCAGCAGGGAGTCATTTTGGAAAGTTCCATGATCGCGGATGGACCCGGGCACCACAGTTGTATTCCCCTTGAGGGAAGCAAAGACTGGCTGATCGCCTATCACCGTAGGCTCATTGGTGCATCCGATCCTGGTGCCAGGATTCTCTGCCTCGATCGAATGAAAATCATCGATGGCAAAATTCAAAAAATCACGATGACGAATTCGTGGATTCCGCATCCAGAGACTGGAGACGAGGCAATCCCTCGATGAGAAACGGTTTGTCGGTGCGATAGTAATGGCCGTCGTAGTGGGTGGTTCCGAGGCGAGTTTTTAGGTCGAACGGAATGCGTGCTCATGGGGCTCACATCGCCACAAGTCGAACGCAGTGCCACGAGAGAGGGGGTAGTGCCAACTCGAGAAGACCGCCTTCCGCTCGCGGTCCAGGTCCGGTGTGAGCACTGACCACATCCGGTTCGCGCAGGCTGTTGGACTTCTCCGGGAGCGTCGCGACAAGTTTATCATGGCCTTGGAAATTCCATCTGCCGCCCTCGAGGCGAATGTCCAAGGTCGCTTCCTCGGTGCCGCGGTTTAGGACGAAGATAGCGATTTTATCCCCGTCGCGGGTGGCTACTGCATCGATGAAGGGAACGGAGCCGTAGGCGTCGCTTTCATGGAGTTTGTAGCCCTCCAGGGTGGTTTCGAGCAGGTGTCCGCGTCCGTGGCGCGAGCAATGCATAAACGGCCAGTAAGTGGATTGTCGCCACGCGGGGCCTCCCGGTTCCGTCATGATGACGCCAAGCACATTCACCAATTGCGATACGCAAGCCATTCGCACGCGTTTGGCGTGGCGCAAAAGATTCAGCAGCATGCCGGCAAACACCAGAGCATCGATGGAATTGTAAATTTGTTCTATCTGCCGCGGCGCCTCGGCCCATGCGGCGTGATCATGTGCGATCCCGGGAGTGGTCTCCATGTCCCAGACATTCCACTCGTCAAAGGACAGCATCATTTCTTTGCGATGCCTGTCGCGGGCGCGTATGAAATCGCACGCCGTAGCTACAGAGCGGATTTGACGATCCATCGTTACGGGGCTGGCGAGATAGTCGGCCATCGACAGGCCGCTATGTCCTAGATAGTTGTGCAGCGAGATGGCATCAACCGCGTCATAGCAATGGGTCAGCACCTCCTGCTCCCAGTGAAGAAAGGTGGGGAGCTTCGGGGATGTCGAGCCAACCGCAACAATCTCCAATGTCCGGTCGAACTTGCGCATGGCCCGGGCGGTTTGGCCGGCAAGTTGCCCGTATTCCGTGGCTGTCTTGTTTCCTATTTGCCAGGTCCCATCCAGTTCGTTGCCGAGGCACCAAGTGCGAATTTTGTGGGGCTCCGAATGTCCGTTTTGCCGCCGCAGATCCGACCAGGCGGATCCGCCGGGATGATTGCAATATTCGAGCAAGGCCACGGCCGCCTCGATGCCACGAGTTCCAAGATTGACGGCCATCATCGGTGCAGCGCCGACTTTCTTGCACCAGCTGACAAATTCGTCGGTGCCGACTTCGTTTGTTTCCGTGGCGCGCCAGGCGAGGTCGAGCCGGCGAGGTCGGAGTTCGCGTGGTCCGATGCCGTCCTCCCAGCGGTAATTCGAGACAAAGTTGCCGCCGGGATAGCGAATGATCGAAATGCCCAATTCGTGCACCAGGGAAAGGGTGTCCTTTCTCCAGCCCTCTTGGTCTGCCTGGGGATGTCCGGGCTCGTAGATGCCGGTATAAACACAGCGTCCCAGATGCTCGACGAAAGAGCCGTAAAGTCTCGGGTCGATATCGGCCACTGTCTCGCCACTGAATATCCGGAGGGTCGCCATGGTGGCCGTAAAATGACGGTTGCCTGTTGAGTTGCCAAAGTTGCTGCGTGCAGAACGGCTGTTGCTTTGTGCAAGGCGTCAATCCCTTGTGCGTGCTGCGACATTCCCCGGAGGAGTCCAGAGGTCCGGCGATTGCGCTTGCACGGAGTTATCGGACAGGTGCACGGAAATTCATGGATTAAGTGGCGGGATGCGGCTCAGTTAGTCGCGGTTTCGCTACGCTTGCCGAGCCCTTTACCAATGGACCCCAAAGAAAAATCCGAGTTCCACGAGATCCCCCATTGGGAAAAACACACTACTGTGCAGTCGCAGCGGGTGCCTCTGCGTTCCAAGGTCGCTTACGGCGCGGGGGGAATGGCGGATTTTCTCAACACACAGTTGCCGACCGGTCTGGCCATGCCGGTCTATGCGCGGCATTTCGGGATGGACACCGGACTGCTGTCCATCGCCAACGCGATTCCCCGGTTGATTGCTGTGCTGTCAGCCTCGCTCATTGGCGGGATCTCGGACAACACGCGCACGCGCTGGGGGCGGCGCAAGCCCTACATTCTCGGCGGAGCGGTCTTGTGTGCGCTGGTGCTGCCGCTGCTGTGGCTCGCGCCGACCGGTGTCGGGGGATGGACGCTCCTGCTTTTCTTTGGCGGGATCCTGTCTATCTACAGCATTTTCGATTCCCTGCTGTCCGTGCCGCATCAGGCGATGGGCTTGGAGTTGTCGAACGACTACGACGAGCGCACGCGCGTCCAGGCCTGGAAGGGATACATCTCGGCGATCGGATTTTTCATGGCCCCGTGGTTCTATTGGTTCTGCACACGCGAAGTCTTCCGAGATGTTGTTCAGGGCGCGGTGGTGCTGAGTGTGCTTGTGGGCCTGCTTATCATCGCGGGTGCCGCCATGACGGTGATTTTCTGCCGCGAAAAAACAACGGAAGCCATGCATCAGGAGAAGATCGCTCTCTGGCCGGCGCTGAAGCTGACTTTCCGCAACCGCCCGTTCCTTCTCCTGCAGGGCGCGATGGTCTTTCTCATGTTCTCCATTTCCAGCGGGAGCACGGTCGGTTTTTACCTGAACATCGACTATGTCTGCGGCGGCGACGAAAAGTTCGGCGCGCTCCTCGGCGGCGTCGCCGGCACGGTGACGACCTCAATGACCTATGTCGGCACGATTCTGGGGCTGTGGATGTCCACCCACCTTGGCAAACGCATGGTGGGTCTCTTCGGACTCGCGCTCGTTTTCGGAGGCGGTCTCTTGGTATCCATTTTCCTTGCCCCGCGCTACGACTGGCTCCCATGGATTCCGCCCCAGCACCACCCGTGGTTCACCATGGTCCCGGGGATCATCATCAATCTCGGTCTGCAGGCCTGCAACCTCATGTTCAGCTCCATGATGGCCGAGGTCTGCGACGAGGATGAAATCTCCACTGGCCTGCGGCGCGAGGGAGCCTATGTGGCCGTCTCCACGGCGCTCAACCGCACAGTCGGCATCGCCCTCATTCTGGTGGCCGGCTTCATGCCCTACCTGGCAGGCTACACCGATATGTCGGCCCGACCGACCGAGGGGCAGTTGATCGCGATGAAGTGGATCCTCATCATCGTGCAAGGGATCGCAGCAGTCGCCGCCCTCGCGTTCCTATGGTTTTATCCGATCACCCGCCATCGCGCCGAACGGACCCGAAGCATGCTTGATGAGCGCCACCGCAGCGCGACCGCGTAACCGAATAATCCGAACCATGAATAACCTCCCGCGTCGTTTTTCCGAATACCCGCTCCTGCGTCCTGCCGATGTGGCACCGAGCGGCCCGAGGCTCAAACTCCACCGCCTGTTCTATCCTGGGGTGTTCCACCACGCCGGGGATGCTCTGGCAGCGGGGAAACCATGAAGGCGCTTTTCTTGCAGGGAGGTTGGCCTGGGCACCAGCCCGAGGTGATCGTTTCACGCTTCACGGCTGCGTTGCAAAAACATGGCGCCACTTGCGAGGTGGTTACGGACCTCGCATGTTTAGCCGATCTGGAATGGCTCCGTTCATTTGATGTCATTTCCCCTTGCTGGACGATGGGACAAATTTCATCCGAACAAAGCGCCGGATTGCAGGAAGCCGTGCGCCTTGGCACCGGGTTGGCCGGCGTGCATGGCGGTATGGGCGACGCCTTCCGTGGAAACACCGGATATGAGTGGATGGTTGGAGGTCACTTTGTCGGTCACCCCCATGTAGGTGAATACACCGTGCGGGTGAAAGAACCGAGCGATCCAGTGATGACCGGTTTGCCCGATGAATTCGTTTACCGCTCGGAACAATACTACATGCTTGTCGATCCAGTGGCTCGGGTGTTGGCCGATGCGGACTATTTTCATGAAGGTGCCGTCTGCTGCATGCCGGTGGTGTGGACGAAACATTGGGGGCGAGGGCGCGTTTTTTATTCCTCTCTCGGCCACGACCCTGCGGAGTTCGATACCTTCCCTGCGGTCTTCGCCATGGCAGTGCAAGGTTTGATCTGGGCGGCCCGTAAAAGGGAATAAGATATGAAAAAGAAGTTCCGAAAATGTTCCGATATCCGTGTCGGTGTGGTGGGTTACGGGGGAGCCTACAACATGGGACGCGTGCATCTCTCGGAGATGAGCGCCGCCGGCATGACACCAGTCGCCGTGGCCGAAATCGATCCACAGCGCCGTGCTGTTGCGTCCAGCGAGTTCCCTCAAGTCGGCGTGTATTCGTCAGTCTCGGAAATGCTGCTATCGGCGGATGTGGATTTGGTTACGGTCGTGACTCCGCATAACACCCACGCCGCCGTGGCTCTGCAATGCCTGCGGGCTGGCAAGCATGTGATCAACGAGAAGCCGCTGGCCCTGACGGTCCGGGATTGCGATGCGATGACCGCTGCGGCGCGCAAGTCTGGAGTCCTGCTCTCAGCCTACCACAATCGTCACTGGGATGGCTGCATCCTTGGTGCGGTGGAACTGCTCCGTCGCCGCAAGTCGATTGGTGAAATCTACAAGATCAATGCATTCAAGGGACGGCGGGAGAAGCCCGCTGATTGGTGGCGTAGCAGTCGGAGCATTTCCGGCGGCATTCTTTTCGATTGGGGAATCCATCTCGTCGAATACGCCCTCCAGTTGATCGATGAGGAACCGGTGGAGGTGAGCGGCTTTGCCCACGAGGGTTACTGGGCTCGCAAGACCCGGTGGAAATCGGATACCAACGAAGATGAAGGGCGCGCCGTGGTGCGCTTTGCCAACGGGACCTGTCTGACTTTAACGATATCGTCGCTCGATTCCAACCCGCCGCGGGGCTACTTCGAGATCACAGGCACCAAGGGTAGTTGCGTTTGGGAGCATGACCGCTACACGATTTATCGACGCGAGGGACCGAGGATCGAGGTGGAGGAGGGGGGGCACCCGCCATCTGAACACGCTAATTACTACAAAAACATCGCCGCCCATTTGACGGGGAAATCCCACCTTGTCATCACGCCAGCCAAGGCGCGACGCCTCGTCCAGATTCTCGAACTTGCCACACGCAGTGCTCGCGAAGGCAAGACGCTGCCGGTGCGGTAAACTGTCGGTTTGTCGTTGCGGGTTTGAAGTTCGCGCAAGCTACCGCGAGCAATTCCGGAACCTCGCTATGGAGGCGAGGGGCAGAGCTTGGCGGAATCGTTGGCATCCCGAGGGCGCGAGGCGGTCCATGACTTCGCCGAAGGAGACGATGGCTTTCATTTGGCTCGGATGCTTTTGATGGTTTCCACAGCGGCTTTGGCCAGGGATGTGATGTCGCTCCAGCGGGCTTCGCGGATAGCTTCGCGCGGAGCAAGCCACGATCCACCGATTGCGGAAACCAGCGGATCCGAGAGATAAGGGGCCATATTTTTGGCATTGAGACCGCCAAGAGGAAGGAAGGAAACCCCGAGGTGCCGGTAGGGCGCGGCAATGGCTTGAAGATACGGAAGACCTCCGGAGTGCTCGGCAGGAAAGAATTTCAACATTCGACACCCGCTTTCGAGGGCGAGTTCAATATCTGACGGCGTGGCAATTCCTGGGGCGAAGGGGATGCCCTCATCGGACGCCGCTTTCAGGACGCGAGGATTGACTCCCGGCGAGACGGCAAATTCGGCCCCGGCGTTTTTGACCTCGGCAACCTGAGCAGCGGTAAGGACGGTTCCCGCCCCGGCAAGCATTTCGGGAACCTCGGCGCGAATGCGGCGCAATGCGCGGAGGGCCGCCGGAGTGCGGAGCGTCAACTCCATGGCATCGACACCCCCGGCGAGCAGTGCGCGCGCGAGGGGCGTGCCGTCCTCCTCTTTGTCGATGACAAGGACGGCGACGATGCCGGTGGATTGGATGCGGGCTGCCAGTGCTTCCGGGATCATGTCGGGAATCAATCGAGTTTCTCGACAGTCACCCATCGGCGCTCGGCCCAGCTCTTAAGGCCGAGTTCCGCGAATTGGACGCCTTTGGCCCCGCGCAGGAGGTCCCACGGAAAGGCTTCGTTCAGCACGATGTGGCGAAGGAAGAGTTCCCACTGGATCTTGAAGGCGTTGTCGTAGTTTTCCTGGTCGGGAACTTTGGACCAGCCTTCGAAAAAATTGATCGGCTGTGGGATGTCGGGATTCCAAGTCGGGCGCGGGGTGTTGCCGTAGTGCTGAATCCAGACATCGCGGAGTCCGCAGACGGCGGAACCTTTTTCGCCATCCACCTGAACGGTGAGGAGGTCGTCGCGGCGCACGCGGGTGACCCAGGAGGAGTTGAAGTGGGCAACGATGCCGCCTTCGAGCTCGAAGGTGGAGTAGGCGGCATCATCAGCGGTGCAGCGGTATGGCTTGCCTTGCTCGTCGATCCGCTCGGCGATATGCGTCGCACCGTAGCAGCTCAGGGCCTTCGGCTCACCGAAGAGATTTTCGAGGACATATTGCCAGTGGCAGAGCATGTCCACAATGATGCCGCCGTCGTCTTCCTTGCGATAGTTCCAGCTAGGACGCTGCGGCGGGATGGTGTGTCCCTCGAAGACCCAGTAGCCGAATTCCCCGCGGACGCTGAGGATTTTGCCAAAAAATCCATTTTGGATTAGACGCTTCAGTTTAACGAAACTTGGGAGCCAGAGCTTGTCTTGAACGACGCCGTTTTTCACGCCGGCTTTTTGGCAGAGTTTGTGAAGCTCGAGGGCGGTCTTGGAATCCACGGCAATCGGCTTTTCACAGTAGATGTTCTTTCCGGCGGCGACAGCCTTGCGCACACCGTCGGCGCGGCGGCCCGTGGTCTGGGAATCGAAATAGATCTTGTTTTCATGATTCGCGAGTTCCGCATCAAGGTCGGTTGTCCAGCGCACGCCCTCGTCCATCGCGGCGAGTTGGGCGAGCTTGCTTTCGCTCCGTCCGACGAGGACGGGCTCGGGCCAGATGACTTCGCCGTCGTTGATTTTGATGCCGCCCTGCTTCCGGATCGCGAGGATTGAGCGGATGTAGTGCTGGTTGGTTCCCATGCGTCCGGTGACGCCGTTCATGATGATGCCGACCTTGTGTTTTTTCATAATTGGAATGGTTGGGGTTTTATTCGGGTTTGAGGGTGCACTGCGGTTGAGCGCCTGAGGGAAGCGGGGGAACATCGATGCCAGCCTTGGGCAGGGTGCCTTCGAGTTCCTGCCGCCAGTGGGCGACATCTCCGGCGGGGCCGTAGCAGTAGATCATCCGAAGTGGGGTCTTACCGATGTTCGTGAGTTGGTGGAACACGCCGGATGGGATGTAAACCATCTGCCCCGCTGTCAGGGTTTGGCGTTCCTTGCCGAGACACATTTCGCCCGTGCCTTCGATAACGAAGTAAACCTCTTCCTGCTCCTGGTTGTGCCACGGAACCTGGCCGCCCTCGGGATCGAGCGTGACATTGCCGATGCTGAAATTTTTCGCCTGGATGGGCGCGACGCCCCCGGCGAGGTTTTGGGTGCGGCGGCGCGCCGGATAGCGGCGGCCTTCGATTTGAGCGAGATCGGAGATGGTCATGTCGGGATGAGTGGTCAACGGCTGACGCAGCCGAAGAAGGTGTAATTGCTGCCTGAGGCGAGGCGTTGGATGTAGAGGGCCAGTTCGCGGGCGTGGTAGTCGCCCCACATGGAGGATTCGCCAAGGGGAATCTTGGAACCTGCGGGGATGTGGTCCCAACCGTTCGGGCGGTGGTAGATGGAGTGGAGGATAAGGCCCTGGTGCTTTGCCGATGTTGAAAGATAGGGCTCCGAGAGAACAGTGCGGGCAGTGGTGAGGCCTGCTTGGAGATAGCGGGAATCCTTCAGGTAGCGGCCGAGGCGGATGAGGCCCTGCGCGGCGATGGCGGCCGAGGAACTGTCCACAGGCTCCCAATCGTTTTCGATTTGGGCGGGGCGATCAAGATAGTCGCCCAGGTGGTGGAGGTTCGGCGCTCCGGTATCCCAATAGGGAATGCCATCGGTCGGCGTGTGCTCGATGTAGAAATCGCAGGCTGCTCGGGCGGCCTTGAGGAACATCGCTTCGACGGCTTGGCGTCCTCCATACGGCTCCAACTCGGCGTCGGAGAGCGTGGCGAGCCATTCCAACTGCTCGGGGTAGCCGGCCACGATCCACGCGAGTCCACGCGTCCAGGTGGTGAAGGGCGAGTAGCCCTGCTGGGAATTCGGGCAGCGGAAGTTGCCGTCGTTCGTATTGAAGATGCTCTCATGGGCGACCCGTCCGCGGATGTCGTAGGCATCGCGCCCCTCGCCGTAAAAGACCGCGAAGTCGGCGGTAGTTTTCGCATGTTGGATCAGGCGCTCGAGAAGCGAGATGCGGAGGTCTTTTTCCCCCATCAGAACATGGCCGAGGGAGTGAGAGACAGCCAGCGCGCGGAGGCTGCGGATCGTATCGGCGAAGAGGGAGTGGGGCCCGTTGAAGGAGTAAATATAGCCACCGCCTCCAGCGATCGGTGTCCAACGGGAAGCTTGGACCGCACCGGTGCATTTGAGAGCGAGTTCGTAAAAATCCTGCTCGGCTGGGTCGTGCGGGATTTTGCCCTCGACCATGAGGCGAAGGAGATTCCCATAAGTGCTGACATTGTTGAACCCGTGGTCGTGGACGCCAATGTGAGAGATGTGGTGGGCCATGCGCTTGCGGGTGCGCTCGCGACCGAGTTCGAGGAATTTTTCATCCCCGGTGGCGTCGTATTGCAGGATGGCAGATCCGTAAACAAAACCCTGAGTCCACTCGGTCCAACCACGGGCGGTGTATTTACCCTCGATGGTGAACACGGGAGTGGCCTTGCCGGGAACCTCGTCCTTGTCGATCGAAAGGATTTTCGGCGCCGAGGCGTCCCAGAGTTTTTTGATGGCCGGCAGGAGGTCCGCCAGAGTGAGATTGGGGTCGGATTGGATCATAGTCGTTTGAGGTGGAAGCCACCGTCGATATTGATGATGTCGCCGGTGGAAAACGGGAACGCACCGCCGAGGATCGATTCGACGGCCAGGCCGACATCCTCGGGGTTTCCCCAGCGCTTCTGGGGCACAAGGCCCTCGGCGAGGAGCTTGTCGTATTTTTCCTTCACACCGGAGGTCATGTCGGTGGCCATGATGCCCGGACGAAGTTCGAGAACCTGGATGCCCGATTCCGCGAGGCGGACGGCCCAGAGTTTGTTCGCCATGGCGATGCCGGCCTTGGAGATGCAATACTCGCCGCGGTTGATCGAGGCGGTGTCTGCGGAAAGCGAGGAAACGAAAATCAGCTTGTAGCCGCCGGGGAGCGAGGACTTGCCGGGATTTGCCAGCCAGTGCCGGGCGGCCAGTTGCGAGAGAAAATACGGGCCTTTGAGATTCACCGCGAGAACCTCGTCGAAAATATCCTCGGTGGCCTCGGTGATGTCGGCGCGAACGCGAGGGGCGATGCCGGCATTGTTCACGAGCGCATCGAGACGGCCAAAGGCGCTCAAGGTCTCCTCCATGATGCGGGTGCGGTCTGCGGCATCGCCAATGTTGCCGCCTACAATAGGAAAACACTGGTCTGGAGTTGGCGCAGCTTCCGAGCAAAAGCGGGATGTTTCCAAGGCGGCCTCACGGTTTCCCACAAAGTGGATTGCCACGCTGTGGCCTGCTTTTGCGAGTGAGAGTGCAATGCCTCTTCCGAGCCCCCTGCTTGATCCGGTGACAAGAATATTTGCTGGCGGTTTCATAGCGCCACCCTGCTACGCAAACCAGTTTTGGCGTTAAGCCAAAAGGGAGAATAATAGCACAATACCGACTTTTATTTATTTCGCTTGGAAGAACGCCCCGCGAATTGCGTTGGGCTCATTCCGGTTTGTCGACGGAACCATCGAGAGAAATAGTTCATGTCCTCAAAGCCGCAACTTTCGGCAGCTTTCGAGACCGCACCGCCTTCGCTCAGGGCTTTTTTGCAACTTTCCAAGCAATATACATCCCTCTGCCGAAGAAGTGAGAGTCCGGTATGCTTCTTGTGCAGTCGGTTCAGATTGTCGGCATCTTGGCCAAGTTGTTTGCACATCTCCTCGATACTTGAATGGAAAAAGGCGGGATCGGATGCCAATGACTGAAATCTCCTGATGATGGCTGGAGTTGGCGTTGTTTCGCGCGGCAAAAAACCAAGGGCGCGCAATTCTATGTCCAGTATGGTGAGTGTATGCGAGGCGGCGAGGAACCTTGATTCGATGGATCCTGGATCCTTCAAACGGCCGAGGTCGGAAATTCTCGCTCGGATTCTGGCTGCTTCGGAATTGTTGAGCGCAGCGACATGTATCGGGGGTTGAGGGTCCATGCGCAAATCGATTGCGAGGCAGATGGGTCTTAGGACCGGATGCTCTTTGAACGAATGTGTTCGCCCCCCTGGAATCCAAGCTAGCGTTCCAGTTGAAATTTCATGGTGATCGTTGTGCAGTCGCAGGGTTCCGCCCTTGGATAGATAACAGAGCAACTGCCCGAAGGAATGGCTGTGAGGGCTTACCGAATCGACCTGCCTAAGGTGCCTGTGCAGGCGGAGCCGCAAAACCGACAGCCCCGGCATGCGGATATTGATTTTCTTGAGAAGCAGCGAGCGGAAGGACTTCATCGGCGAATGTAAGTTCCAGCTTCCTTGCGCAAAAAAAATATAAAAAATCCCAGCGCCGAG
>JBDKIG010000011.1:0-25969 GCA_039797215.1 Verrucomicrobiota bacterium
GGGGCCTCCTTGGAGCGGTTGTTCGTTTGGTTGTGATCTCTGGACTCACCGGCTCCAGTATCCCCGAAAATCTTCGGGGCAGTCCAAGAGATCAAGTTTCAGCGCAAGTTTAGTGACTGAAAGGCAGGCAGGCCTTGATGCGATCCACGACGGTATCGTGAACCACGACCGACTTGGCCATGTGGCGTTTCTTCTTGGCGTTTTTGCTCGCCAGAAGGTGGCGCCGCGAGGCTTTGTTGCGAACAACTTTGCCTGTCGCGGTGACCTTGAAACGCTTGGCCACGGACTTGCGTGTTTTGCTTCGTGCTATGGATTTTGGCATTGGAAAAGGGTGCGGACCTTAGCAACTGGATCTTGGGTTGCAATCATGTTTTTCAAAATCGCGTGAATTTTTTTGAATAAAACGGGGAGGTTTGCGCGGGGCCGGGCTTTTGTGATTGGATGCGGGAATATGAATCGTGTGGCTTATCTCGGACCGGAGGGAACTTTCTCAGGGATCCTCGCCCGGCGGCGGTTCGGCGCGAATGCCGACTTGGTTCCCTGCCCTGCGATTGATGGCGTTTTCGAGAGCGTTCTTTCCGAAGCCGCGCCACTGGGTTTGGTGCCGGTGGAGAATTCCTCGGGCGGCACGGTGCACGACACGATCGATCTTTTGATCCGGCATGCGGGGTCCATTTTCATCACACAGGAACTCTCGCTCGACATTCGCATTGCCCTGCTCGGCCACCAAGGGGCGGCGCCGAGGACTGTTTATTCGCACTTCACACAAATCAAGCACCACAGCGAATGGCTGAAAAAACACCACCCCGGCGCGCGATTGGTGCCGGTCACCAGCACGACAATGGCCGCTGAGAAGGCCGCTGCGTCGAAATCCGCCGCCGCCCTCGCCTCCCCCGGGGCCGCCAAAATTTACGGACTCGATGTGCTCGAAACCCCAGGCCGGGGCAGCGAAGTGAATGTCACGAATTTCTTCACGATCGCACGCCAACCCTCGCCCTCCGCCGACTCGGACCGCACAGCCTTTGTGGCGGCATTGAAGAATACCTGCGGCAGCCTGCATGCGTTCCTCGGGCCCTTTGCGAGGCAAAAAGTGAGCCTCACTCGCATCGTCTCGAGGCCCGTTCCAGGGCAACCGCAGACCTATGTTTTCTACATCGAGATTGAGGGCAACCCGACTTCTCCCTGCGTCCGTCGCGCCCTGGAACTCGCCGAGCGCCAAGCTCGCTCCCTCCAAAACCTCGGAAGCTTCCCGCTGGGGCGAAGATTCCGATCCTGACTTGTCAAACCCACCACCCTTTGCAAAAAATCATCATGCTTTCCAACATACGCAAAATCTTCGCCAGCCTGTTTCTCTCACTGATCGCCACCACACCCGCCTTCGCGCAAGAGGCCACGATCACCGTTAAAAAAAGCGACGCCATTAATATCGCCATGAAGTCTTTCGGCGGACCCGATGGCGGGCTCGCGAGCAAGATCGTCGGGAATGACCTAGACCTGTCGGGAGTCTTCAGCATCGGCCTGCCCGAGCGATCGACCTACTCGGTTGGCGGAACGGCGGGTGGCGGCTCCCTGCAAGGCAGCGTCACCGACACTCGTGGGAGTGTCATTCTTCAAAAGACCTATTCCGGAAACATCCGCGAATGTGCCCATCGATTTTCCGATGACATCGTGGAAACCCTCACGGGCAGCAAAGGGATCGCCACCTCGAAAATCGCCTTTGTCAGCAACCGCTCCGGTTCCAAGGAAATCTACATCGCGGATTATGACGGTGCGAATGCCGTTCAAGTCACCCGCGACGGCGCGATCAGTGTCGCTCCGGCGATTTCGCCCGATGCCCGAAGAGTCGCCTACACCGGCTACCAGAGCGGCTATGCCGATATTTACCTGATCGACCTCGCCACTGGAGCTCGCTCCCGGATTCTGAAATTTCCCGGCACCAATTCCGGCGCGAGCTTTTCGCCCGAGGGGAACCGTATCGCCTGCACACTCAGCCGTGACGGAAACCCTGAACTCTACATCGCCAGCGCAAATGGTGGCGGAGCGAACCGACTCACTCGCACGAAAGGCGTGGAATCCTCCCCAACCTGGGCGCCCAGCGGCTCGGAGATTATTTTTTCCTCTGATGATCGCGGAGGCCCCCAACTTTTCCGCGTGAGCGCGGCGGGCGGATCGCCCCGACTGATTTCGACCGGCTACAGCTATTGCACAGAGCCGAGCTGGTCTCCGGACGGATCAAAGGTCGCATTCACTGCACGCCAAGGAGGGTTCAACATTGCGTTGGTGGATCTCGCCAGCGGGATGACACGAATCCTCGCGCCAGGCCAGGACCCGGCCTTCGGACCGAATTCCCGCCATATTATCTATAGTGAAGGTTCGGCGCTCATCCTGCTCGACTCGGTCAAAGGCCGCCGCACACCCATCGTCACCACGCTCGGCAAAGTCTCCGAGCCAAGTTGGTCTCGCTGACCCTCAGTAGAAGCGCTCGCGACGGCGGTTATATTTCACCAAACCAAATCCAGCGATCGCCCCGCCAAGGTGGGCCGCATTGCCGATGTCGCCGAACCAGCCGGTCAGCATCAGAAACAGGGAAACACCGGCTACGATGATTCCCAGCCACATGGCGCGCATACGGACCGGAATCACAAAAAAGATCAGGGCCGTGACGGGCATTTGAGGAAACATGGTTGAGAAGGCGGCCACCAAGCCACACACCGAACCGGATGCTCCCACCACCATGGCCGGCCCGGGGCTGAGCGCGACCTGCAGCAAGCCTCCCGCGATGCCGCAGAGGAGGTAAAAAATCACAAATCGTCGCGCCCCGAAAATCCGCTCGAGGATATTTCCCGCAAACCAGAGGCCGAGCATGTTGACCAGAAGGTGGAAAAATCCAGCGTGAACGAATTGGTAGGTGACGAACTGCCAAATCATCCCCTTCGCGAGTCCTCGACCGCTCAGGCCGAAGACGCTGTCCGCGAAGTCAGCCAGCGACGGCGAGACACCCATGAGAACGAAAACGAGAACATTGATGGCGATCAGCGCCTTGACGGCGGTGATTTGGAGCCGGCGATTACCTTCAAACACGCGAGGGAACCTATTGACGAGTTGCGGTCTTGTCGATGCCGGGCCCGATTCCCACCGCGCCACGAACACGGAGCATGACAGCATCCGCCACGGCTGCGGCTTTCTCGGCACCTTCCGACAGAATTTTTTCCACATGGCCCGGATCGGCCTCCAACTCCTCACGCTTGGCACGGAAGGGCGCGAAGTATTCCCACACCGCACCAAAAAGGCGTTTTTTCAGATCTCCATAGCCTGCGCCCCCGACACGAAAATCATTTTCCATCGCGCGGTGGTCCGCCTCGGATGCCACCAGTTTATGAAGCGCAAGAATCACCGAGCCCTCCATCGGCTTTGGCTCCTCGACTGGAGTGGAGTCGGTTTTGATGCCCATGATTTTTTTTCGCAGCACATTCTCCGGGGCGAAAAGATCGATCGTGTTGTGGTAGCTCTTGCTCATTTTCGCGCCATCGAGACCAGGCACGACGGCTGTTGATTCCTGGATTGCGGGTTCGGGAAGTTTAAAAATCGACCCGAAAGTTTCATTCATCTTGATCGCGATGTCGCGGGTGACTTCAAGGTGCTGCTTTTGGTCACGCCCAACGGGCACGATATCGCTGTCGTAAATCAGGATGTCCGCAGCCATCAGCACCGGATAAGCAAAAAGGCCGTGAGAAGGAGCGATTCCGCGAGCGGTCTTGTCCTTGAAGGAATGACAACGCTCGAGCAGCCCCATCGGAGTCACGGTGCTGAGGATCCACGCCAATTCCGCGACCTGCGGGACATCGGACTGGCGAAAAAACACGGAGCGGGCCGGATCCAGACCACAAGCAAGGAAATCCAAAGCCAGTTCGTGGACATTGGCTCGAAGCGCAGCGGCATTGTGAACGGTCGTGAGAGCGTGGAGATCGGCGATAAAATAATACGCCTCGCCCCGCTCCTGAAGCTCGATGGCAGGCTTCATCATGCCGAAATAGTTGCCGAGGTGCGGTGTGCCGGACGGCTGGATGCCGGAAAGAATTCGCATCCGCGAGGACTATCATTTCTACCCGAGCGGGAACGAACTTTTTTCCTCAAGGCCTGCACGAGGGCCTTGCGGAGCCTGAATAGGATTGAACTCAGCGGGGGCAGCGGTATCGTCCCGAGCAATGAAAATCCGCGAAAACCATTCGCTGCAAACCTTGTTGGCGCTCCTTCTTGGGGCTGTATTCCTCGGCCAAGTCCGAGCTCAGGAAAGCTACATCATCTTCGACAACCAAACCGGGCAAATCCTCGAATCCGTAAAACCCAAGGAGAAACTCCAAGTCGGGAGCCTCACGAAGATCGCCACCTGCATGGTGGTTCTCGATTGGGCGAACCTCCAGAAAGTCGATCTTTCCATCGCCGTGCCGTTGTCCAACGCCGCTTTCTCGAATGGCGCCAGCAGTTCGGCGGGCCTCCAGCCTGGAGACTCCGTGAGCCTGCGCGACCTCATGTATTGCGCCCTGCTCGCCTCCGACAATGTCGCCGCCAATGCACTGGCCGACCATGTGGGATCCCGCATTCCGAATCCCCTAGGCCTCGACCCGATTGGAAATTTCGTCGCCCAGATGAACGCCCTCGCCCGTTCCTTATTCATGAAGCGGACTTTGTTTCTGAACCCCTCCGGCATGGATAACCTGCCCAAAGGCCAGGCTCTCCCCTACTCCACGGCCGAGGACTTCGCGCGCCTCACGCGCCACGCCTACAACGATGCGGCCTTCAAATTCTATGTCGCCCAGAATTCCCGCGTGATTCATCTCTTCCGCAACGGCCTCGACAATCCCATCGAAATCAAAAACACGAACGATCTTCTGGGTCGGGACAACATTGATGGAGTCAAAACCGGCCGCACCCGTCGTGCCGGAGATTGCTTGATCGTCTCGGCCGACCGCGCTCCAGAGGCGCACCGAGATGGTGAGACCGTGATGGTGACCCCTCGCCGTATCAGTGTTGTCCTTCTCGGATCTCCCGATCGCTTCCGTGATGGATTACAACTCCTCCGCCGAGGCTGGGCAATCTATGACTCTTGGGCCTCGGAAGGACGCCCGACCCAAAAAGGATCCACCCTTTGAGCCCCGCTCCCTTGGATCGCAAACGCATCGGGATTCTCACGAGCGGCGGGGATTGCCCCGGCCTGAATGCCGTGCTTCGCGCGGCGAGCCGTGCCGCTGAGAATCTGGGTTGGGAATTGATTGGTTTTCACGACGGCTTCGAAGGATTGCTGGCTCCGGATGAGTTTACCATTCTCGACCGCAAGGCGACCTCTGGAATCATGCACCTCGGCGGCACGATGATTGGCACCGTGAATCGCGGGCAATTTGTAAAGCGTGGCGGATCACGCCAACCTTCTTTCATTCCCGCCGAAATCCTCGGCAAGACTCGCCAGACCTTCCAAAACCTCGGACTCCACGCCTTGATCGTGGTCGGCGGTGACGGTTCGCTGAATACCGCCCTGCAACTTCACAAAGCTGGACTTCCCGTGGTGGGCGTCCCGAAAACCATCGACAACGACCTCGAGGCCACGGCCATGACATTTGGCTTCGACTCGGCAGTGGAATGCGTGGCCAGCTCGCTCGACCGTCTGCATACGACGGCCTCCAGCCACAAGCGCGTGATGGTTCTCGAAGTGATGGGCCGACATGCCGGCTGGATCGCACTGCATGGAGGTCTCGCCGGGGGAGCAGATATTATTTTGATTCCAGAAATCCCCTTCGACTTCGAAAAGATCTCCCAAGAGATCATCCGCCGCGACCGCGTGGGGGCGAAATGCACGATGGTTGTCGTCGCCGAAGGAGCCATGCCGAAAAGTGGACGCCAAAGCCGTCTCCACACCGCCAGCGGCGAAAATCGACTTGGCGGCATTGGCGAAATTGTCGGCCGCGAAATCGGAGAGCGCACCGGCAAGGAGGTCCGCACCTGCGTGCTTGGTCACCTTCAGCGAGGCGGCGCCCCGACCATGCTGGATCGGATTTTAGGAACAACTTTCGGCGTCAAGGCGGTGCAATTGATCGCCGAGGGGAAATTCGGCTCGATGGTGAGCTTCAATAACTACGAGACGCACGATGTGCCGATCGCCCAAGCGGTTCACAAATCCCGCCGAGTGAATCCCAACTCGCAAATCGTGAAAATGGCCCGGGCGGTGGAGATTGTCTTCGGCGACTGATTTTTAATCCACCGTGCCGCAGTAGATCGATACCGCGCCAAATGCCAACTTGCGCGGAGGAGCGCAATGGAACCCGCATGATTTTAGGAGTGCATTCATGACGAGGCCGCTCGGGAAGGTTTCGATCGTTTTACCCAGATACTCGTAGGCATCGCGCCGGCGAGTAGCCCAGTGGGCGACACTCGGCAAGAGCCGGTGCAGGTAGAAGCGATAAAATTTCAGCACGAATTCCGAATCTGGAAGCTAAAAGTCCATGATAAACAAAGCCCCGCCTCCCCGCAGGACACGGTGCGCCTCCCGAATCGCCAAGCCCCAATCCGCCATGTTCCGCAACCCAAAGGCCATGGTGACAACATCAAAGGTTTCGTCCTGAAACGGCAGAGATAACCCATCCGCCTGAATCAGATTCCGGACGCGCTTGCGCCGCGCCATTTCCAGCATGGGCAGGCAAAAATCCGCTGCCACGACCTTCGACCTCGGGCAGGCTTTCGATAGCGAAAGGGCCAAGTCCCCACTTCCTGTAGCCAGGTCGAGGATATCCACGGGATTCCTCTGGGCGACCAAACGCGCCAATTTTCGCCGCCACAGAAAATCCATCCCGCCGCTGAGCAGGTGATTGGCAAAATCATAGCGGCCGGCAATGGCTGCGAATGTTTTTTTTACAAACTCCGGATCAGACTGGGCGAGGGTTTGATTCACAATATGATTTTATCCGGAAAGAATTGCTCACGAGAGGATTCGAACCTCCAAGGGTTGCCCCACACGGTCCTGAGCCGTGCGCGTCTGCCAGTTCCGCCACATGAGCGAGTAATCCAGATCATTCCTTGAATTTTGCTCTATGACAACCCGAAAAACGGGCAATAATCCGATCTGCATGAGAAGCCTTCGGGATGCAACCTCCCGGTGGGGGCAAAAATAAGAGCTGGACAGAGATAGGTGAACGCCCTATCTATCGATCCTCATGCTTATGCAAAGAAAAAGTGCTTTCTCTAGACGCGGTCCCGATTTGGTGACGGAAGAGTTGGTGGCTGTTCTGACAAAAAAGACCTCCTTCGAGTTCAAACAATTGTTCGAGCAAGTCCACGAGCGCCTTCGGGCACGGAACGCGGCCAGCGGCGGGGAGGAAATGCTCCGTCTCCGCGCCTACGAGAAACTTCAAAACTTGGTTTCACGCGGCATGGTTAAAAAAACCGGTAAGAAATACAAAGGCTTGGCCTCATTGGCCAAGGCCCTCACTCCGGACACCATTCCCATTCCAGCCGCCAAGTAAAACCCCCGTCCATTCACAAAAAAACCCCGCTCTTCAATGAGCGGGGTTTTTTGTTTTTTTGATAAGGGTCTCAGGCCGACACTGGAGATTGGCTGAATCCTGTTTTTTCTTTTCCGAGAAAAACCAAATTTCCTGTGAACCCAAAAACACCGACGAGGGTAAAAATTGCCCCCAGCGCGGTCATTTTTTCAGAACCCACGCCAGCGCCGCCAAGCAGCAGGCAGACACCGGTGGCGTAGTTGAAGAATGATGCAAGGAGGATTTGCGAGGACAGGCGCAAGTGCGCGGTGGGTTCATCTGGATGGAAGCCTCGAAGGATCGCTTCCGATTGGTAAAACAAAGCCACCAGGGCCGGCACGGCCACCCCGAGGATGGCGGTCAACACCGTAACGATATCCAGGCCGAACGGTTGTTGCTCGGGATTACCCATGCGGATCCAAGCCGACAAACCCGCCAAAATTGTTACTATGGGAAGAACCCAGATGGCGCTGACAAGCATTTTGGTGTCCGAATCGAGAACTTCCACCCGGCGCTCTTGAGTGATCACCGCATGGCGCATGATGAAGATCAGCAACCCCGCCAAGTAAACACCAAGGCATATCATGACATATCCAGCGGGACCGTAGGCAATTGCCCCAAAGAGCCAAGCAAGCCCGCCATTTGTAATATAGAACGCAAACCAAGAGGAATTAGTCTGCGGGGGATCATTGGCTAGGCGAAGCGAGGTTAGACGGAGGGCCATGCCGAGGATCGCGTTCATCACAAATCCAAGCAGGCAGAGCTGTAGCGTTGCGGCAGACCATTGCGTATCCTTCAAGGCGGCGAAAGTGGGTTCCGAGGAAAGCGGCATGGCGACTAGACTCGAGACCGCAAGCCACAGAAGTGCAGCCGCGAGGAATGCACTCGAGGGCTCGGAGAGGCCGCGTTTATGCAAAGCGGCCCCGATATTGATGAGAAAAGCCATCACGCCGCAGCCTAGAAAAACCATGCCCATGCCGGATTGGACCATCTTCGGATGCAACGCATGAGCAAAGAAAATGCCGAAACCAAACATGTGGCAGCCAAGGTGGAGCAGAATCAGATTCTCGCCGAGCAGTGCCGCGGTGTAGGCCATAGGAAGCGCGCGGTAAACAAGACCGAAAACTGCTGGCAGAATAAATCCGTAGAGCATGAGACATGTCCAGGCGCGCATCGAGTCGGTCACATTACCCTCCAAAAAAAGAGAGGGTTTGAAGGCGATCCAGATCGTCGAGGCACACAAAAAAATCATCGCCATAATCAAAAAGGACATGGCGCCTTTGGGCACCTGTGCTGCGGGGTTGGGTTCGGTTTTCATAGTTGTGTTTCGTTTTGATGGCTGTTCGGAATCCTAAAGCCAGCGAGGACAATCACGATCGAGGCGAGGGAGCTGAGCGGCATGATCACGGCCGCGACGAGTGGGCTCATGTGGCCAGCCAGAGATGCGGCCACGGCGCAGGCGTTGTAGGTAATGGCGAAGGCGAACACCGAGCGGGTCGCCGTCAGGTGGCGCTTGGAGGCGGAAAACAGCGCGCCCAAGCCTGCAAGGCTCGCGCCGAGGATGTAGAAATCGGCTTTGTGCTCGAGGAGCCCCGAGTCCACGGAGGGAGTTCCCCGGCAAAGAGCGGCGTCGAAGGCCGGGCTGTCGTTGGCACCATCACCGATCATCAACGAATCGCCGGACCAGCGTTCGCGCACGAGGCGAGCTTTGTCCTCAGGTGAAAGATCGCCGAAGGTATGGTCCGCAGGAAGCCCAAGGGCAGCGGCCATTGCCTTGGCGCGAACGGATTGGTCTCCACTGAGGAGGAAAACCTCGCGGCCGGATTTGCGCAAAGCGAGGATTTGGGATTTCGCCGCAGGGCGGATTTGCTCCTCGAAGAAAAAGGCGGCGACGGGTTTTCCACAGCGGGCGAAAACAGTTCCATGCTCGCCGCCCGCCCAAGAAGCACGGCCGAGTTTCCATTCCCCCGACTCAAGTCCATAGCCGGGAATTTCACGAACTTCGCCTGCCGAGGGTTCGATGCCATCCGAGAGAAGCGCCTCGCGAAGGCAGGCTGCGACCGGGTGGAGACTGGATTCGACGAGGCGAAGAAGGGTGGATTTCTCTTCGGGCACCAGCGCAGTGAGAGTTTCGGGATTCGATAGGGCGAGGGTCTCGAGCGTGATGGTGCCGGTTTTGTCGAAGAGGATGTTTCGGATGTGGCGCAGGCGCTCCCAAAGAGATCCCTCCTTGATAAAAATGCCAAATGCCTGCATTCGGGCGGCGGCGATATCGTCCAACAACGGCAAGGCAACCCCGATCGCGCACGGGCAGGAGACGACCAGCACGGAGACAGCCACCTGCGTGGCGAGGAACCAATCGCCAGCACCAATGCCCCAGGCCGCAAATCCTGCGCTGGCGACGAACAGAACAGCGGCGAGGTAGGTCCGAATCAGCTTTTGCATTCCCGCATTGCGCCACTCGCTGCCGGATTCGATTTGAATGAGGGAGCCGAGGCGTGATGACGACCAAGGCTCGAGCGCCTCGAGCGGGATCTCGCTGTCCGCAAGATTCCTTGCCCCGGCAGGAACAATCCCGCCGCTTTGAAAAAGGCGTGGCGCGGGTTCGCCGGTGATCCAGTTCAGCGCAAAGTTAGCCGAACCACCTTGCAGGCGGGAGCGCACGGGGAGGATTTGGCCTTTGCGAATCGAATAGTGATCGCCAATGGAGAGCGATTCCACCGCAGTGGAGACGCCGTTTTTCATCACCTTGCCGGGGGTGATTTTTATGCCGAGAAGGCGGCGGCGGTTGGACTCGATCGCCCGCTCCTGCAGCCAGCGGCCCAACAACATCAGGAAGGTAAAAATCGAGATGAAATCGAAGTAGGAGAAAGCGTGGTCCCCGCGCATCCATGCGACGACCGACCCGGTGTAGGCGGCGAGGAGGCCGAGTGAAATCGGGAGGTCGATATGCAAAGCGCCGACACCCAAGGCGGCAAGGGCACGGCGGAAGAAATAAGTGCCTCCGACGAGAAGGCTCAAGGTGGCCAGCCCGAGGGAGATGGCGTCGAAGATGGGAACGAGGGAATCGGATGTGTCGATCCCGAGGTAGCGCGGAAGGGTAAAAAGCATCGCGTTCATCGCCAGGGCCCCGCAAATGCCAAGGCGAAATGCGAGTGGCCGAAGGGCGGCACGCCGGGAGCCGTCATGCGGGCCGAGGATGTAGCCGAACCGTTGAACATCCGCGGCGTAGGCGGCGAGGTCACATTTTCCGGATTCCCAGCGCAGGTCGATCGTTCCAGTGGTGGAATTCACGCGGCATGACACCGCGCCGGCGTGCTCGGTAAAGACAGCCTCTAGCAACCAAACGCAGCCCGCACAGGAGATGCCTTGGACATCGAGGGTGAGGCGGGCCATGTCTTCAGATTCCTTTTGGAGCTCCCGGAGCCACTCGAAATCGCGGGCGTGGAAGACATGGTTGCCCGCCGGGGTTTGTGTTTCGCCGAATTGGTAGAATTCGCCAAAACCTCGTTTTTCGAGGAGATGGTTCACGAATCGGCAGCCGGCGCAGCAGAAATCGGGTTGGCGTTCGGTAGGCTGGAACGGGGTGCCGCAGTGTTTGCAGGAGACGAGGGATGCGGCGCGGGTGCTCATGGGCAGAAGGGGCAACCGGTTTCCGAGAGCGCGCGGTAGGCGAGCATGGCGGCGCAACAGGCAGCAAGGCCGCGGCGGAGGAATTCCATTTTTTGAGGGGAGAGGCGGGATCCAAAGCGGATGTATTGGCTTTGGAGGCCGAGGAGAAGCGGGACGGTGCCAAGTGCGAAGGCGGCCATGATCGCGCCGCCCGCGAGAGCATTTCCTGAAAGGGCAGCAGCGGCGACGATGATGTAGAGCGGCATGCAGGGGATGAAGGGCGTGAGAAGGCCGAGCGCGGCGGGGCGGGCGTGGGGACCGAGGCGCAGGGCGGATTGCGCGGCGGCGGAGGTCCATTTGCCGAGGGCGGGGAGCGGGAAGCGTTTGTCGAGGCCGAGGGCGGCAAGGAGGAACAGGGCGATGAAAATCCAGGTGAGGCCCTTGAGGGTGCCGGTGCTGAGGAAGGCGGCGGCGTGGCGTCCGAGCGCGCCGGCGGAGAGGCCTGCGACGGTGTAGGAAACGAGACGCGCGGCGTGGTAGGAGAGAGCGGAGGAGAGTTGGCCCTGGCCGGTTTTTTTTACGCAGACCGCGCAGGAGATCGGGCCACACATGCCAACGCAGTGGAGGCTGGTGATGGCTCCGGCGACGAGCGCGGCGAGCGGACCCGAGATTTCGGCGGGGGTCATGGCATTTCTCCTTTCTGCAGAAGAGCGGCCTCCTGCTGCGGGGTCATGCGGGTGGTGTTGACCTTCGCGGCGAGGTTGTAAACGGTGACCCAGACGGAGATGACGATGGCGAAGGCCAGCCAGACGAGGAGCCAAGGACGGGAGGCGAGGGCTTCGGGCACGAGTTTCATTCGCGGAAGGGCCCGAGGAATGGGACGGTGCGTTCGTTTTCGACTTTGCCGTTTTCGCCGAGGATTTGGATTTTCACATCGAACTGGCCGGGGAAGTCGGCGAGCGGGAGGGTGAGGATGAGTGGCTCCTGAATGTCGGCGGTGGGCGGGAGGGTGACGGGATTGTTGTTACCACCGGCGACTTCAAGCGCGGTGATGGGGGAGACGACGGAGACGGTGTAGGTATGCGACTTGGAGCGTTTGTTGGCGATGCGGAGGAGGAAGTTGTTCCGGAGGCGGTCACCCTCTTTGTAGTAGGGCGCACCTTGCATTCGGAGGGCGGAGACGACGACGGGCTTGAGGCGCTGGGTAGAGAGTCCGAAGGCCGTGGCTCCGGCGATCATGAGAGCGAGGTAGAGAAAGACGCGGGGGCGGAGGAATCGGGTTTTTTTGCCCGAGAGGGCGTTGAGGGAATCGTGGCGGATCAGACCTAGGGGGCGCTTGATTTTCGCCATGATCTCGTTGCAGGCGTCAATACAGGCCTCGCACGAAATGCACTCGATTTGCAGGCCCTGCCGGATATCGATTCCAGTCGGGCAAACTTGCACACAGCGACGGCAATCGATGCAGTCGCCGGTGGTGGTGCCTTGCTTGCCACGGGGTTCGCCGCGGACGGTGTCGTATCCCACGACGATGGAGTTGTCGTCGATGAGTGCGGAGCCGAGGCGTCCGTAGGGGCACATGATGATGCAGAATTGCTCGCGGAACCACGCGAAGTTGAAATAGAGGATGCCGGTGAGGGCGGTGACGAAAAGGAACGCGCCCCAGTTTTCCAACGGGGAGAGGTGAGTCATCCGGTAGAGCTCCGGCAGTGAGACGAAGTAGGAGAGGAAGAGGTGGGCGATGGCGGCGCAGAGGACGATGTAGATGCCGTGCTTGAGAACGCGGCGAAAAATTTTACCGCCGGAGAGCGGTGCATCCTCGAGGCGGCGGCGGGAGAGAGCGTCCCCGTCGAGGAGGCGTTCCACGCGGCGAAAGACATGGTCGAGGAAAACGGTCTGGGGACACGACCAACCGCACCAGAGGCGGCCGAAAAGGGAGGTGACGAAGAAGAGGGCGAAGCCGGTGCCGGTGATCAGGAAGAAGAGCAGCCAGAGGTCCTGAAAGAGAAAGGTAAAGCCGAAGAGGTGGATCTTGCGGTGCAAGATGTCGAGGAAGACAGCTGGGGCGCCGTTGATTTGGACGATGGGGAGGAGGATGTAGACGCCGATCAAAACAAAGCCCGCGACCCGGCGCATCATCGTCCAGAAACCTCGCACATCGGCAGGATGGACGAAGTAGCGCGAGCCATCTTGGTTGATGGTCGTGACGCTATCGCGGATAGGGGCTTTGGGTTTCATTCTAGCGGAGCGCTTATTCCTTAGGCTCCTGGATGGATTTGTTTTGGCTCACGATATAGGCAACGACATCGGCAACGCGGGCCGAACCCAGAACAGGCGCCCAGGTGGGCATGCCTTTTTCGGTCACGCCTTTCATAATGGTGTCGTAGATCTGGGAGGGGTTGCCACCATGGACCCATTCAGCGTCGGCAAGGTTGAACCCAATGCCGCCCTTGAGGTCCGCCCCATGGCAGGCGACGCAGTTGGTGGTGTAGTTTTCCTTGCCCGCGGCGACGGCTTCGGCGTTTTGACTGAGTTTCCAGAGCTGGAGATCGGTGGGGGCGGCGCCGGAAGCGAGGGCGGCTTTTTGGATTTCCGCGATCTCGTTTTCCACCCGGGCATAACCAGGCTTCATGTGGTCGGTCCAGTGGTAGTAGGCCCAGTAGGCAGCGGAGAAGACCATGGCGCCGTAGAGGGTGAAGAGCCACCAGTTCGGCAGGCGTTGGTCGAATTCCTCGATGCCGTCGTAGGTGTGCGGGCGAAGTTCGATGCCGTCGGGGTTGTCTGACTTTTTGTTCATGGCTTGGAATTTTCGTCGAGCGGGAGATTGGCGAGCCGGTCGATTTTTTGTTTCGGGGCGCGGAGTGCGAGGGTGACGACGAAGGCGAAGACGCCCGCGCTGACGAAGAAGGCGATCATGCCTACGGTGCCGCTGATTTCGGCGAGGTGGACTTGGTCGAACATGGGCGTGGGTTAGCGGTTGTCGGCGGTGTTCGCCGGAGGAGCGTATTTGCCGAGTTGTTGGAGGTAGGCGATGACGGCAATGATTTCCTTGTCGGGAGAAATCTTGATGTCGTTTTTCGAGAGGTCATCCACGATTGTCTGGCCCTGCTGGAGGCAGGCGGCTTCCATCTCCGCAGGCGTCATGGGCGGGAACGGGACGCCCATTTTGCGTTGGACGGCGATTTTGTTGGGGAGTGCGGCGATGTCGGTTTTTTGGCGGAAGAGCCAGGGGTAGGCCGGCATGTTGCTGCCGATCGAGGTGGTGCGTGGATTCAGCATGTGCTGGAAGTGCCAGAGGTTCGGATATTTTCCGCCTTCACGCTGGAGGTCGGGGCCGGTGCGCTTGGAGCCCCATTGGAACGGGAAGTCGTAGACCGATTCGGTGAGTTGGCCGCTTTTGCCGTAGCGGAGGACCTCGCCGACGAGCGGACGGATCATTTGGCTGTGGCAATTGTAGCAGCCCTCGCGGACATAGATGTCGCGGCCGGCGAGTTCGAGCGGGGTGTAGACGCGCTGCATGGGTCCATCCGAAGCGACGGCATCCTTCGAGAAGACGGTCGGCAGGATTTGGATGGCTCCGCCGGCGACGGCGGCAAGGAAGGTGAGGACGGTGAATGGCAGCCAGCTTTCGAGGAGTTTTTCATACCAGTGGCTCCATTTGATGCCCGAGATGCTCATGTGGATCATGGCGACGAGCAGGGTTTCGACCAGAAGGACGAAGGCGATGGTGCTGAAGATGCCCGAGGAAAAGCCCCAGGAGCAGCCGAAGAACACGAGGAGGATCGAGTAAAGGACCGGGGCGTTGAAAATGCTCGCCGCCAGCGTGAGGCCTTCCTTCGCGGGTTGGTCGGGGATTTCCAGCTCGACGGTGGAGGTGACGGGGCTGCCCGAGCGGATGGTGCGCCAGAGGTTGTAGCACATGATCAGGAAGCCGAGGAGGAAGAGGCCGCCACCGAGGACGCGCATGTGGAGCATGGGGCGGACCGAGTTCACGACTTCCAGGAAGTTCGGGTAGGCGAGGACGCCCTCGGGGGTGACGGCGTTGAGCATGAGGCCTTGGGTGATGCCCGACACCCACATCGAAGCGATGTAGAGAAGGATGCCCACCATGCCGAGCCAGAAGTGGATGTCGGCGAGGCGGACCGAGTAGAGCTTGGTGTTCCAGAGGCGCGGGGCGAGCCAGTAGAACATGCCGGCGGCCATGAAGCTGTTCCAGCCGAGGGTGCCGGAGTGGACATGGCCGATCGTCCAATCGGTGTAGTGGGAGACAGCGTTTATCGAGCGGATGGCGAGGAGCGGGCCTTCGAAGGTGGACATGCCGTAAAAGGTCACGCCGGCGGCGAAGAATTTCAGAACGGGATCGGTGCGGAGTTTGTGCCAAGCGCCGCGGAGCGTGAGGAGGCCATTGAGCATGCCACCCCAGGAGGGTGCCCAGAGCATGAGGCTGAAGAGCATTCCGAGGGTTTGGAGCCACTCGGGGAGGGCGGTGTTCAGCAGGTGGTGGGGACCAGCCCAGATGTAGATGAAGACGAGGGACCAGAAGTGGACGACGGAGAGCCGGTAGCTGTAGACGGGGCGCTCGGCGGCCTTCGGCAGGTAGTAATACATGATGCCGAGCACCGGTGTGGTGAGGAAGAATGCGACGGCGTTGTGGCCATACCACCATTGGACGAGGGCATCCTGCACACCGCCGAAGATCGGGTAGGCGTGGGTGAGGCTGGTCGGCCACTGGAGGTGGTTGACGATGTAGAGCATCGCCACGGTGATGATGGTGGCGATATAGAACCAGATGGCAATATAGAGGGACTTCTCGTTGCGGATGGCGAGGGTCCAGAAAAAATTGATGGCGAACACGACCCAGATGAGGGTGACGGCGATATTGATGGGCCAGATGAGTTCCGCGTATTCCTTGCCGCGGGAAAAGCCGAGAGGGAGCGTGATGGCGGCGGCGACAATGATCAATTGCCAGCCCCAGAAATGAAGGCTCGACAGGAAATCCGAGGCAAGACGGGTTCGCGTGAGGCGCTGGGTGGAATGATAGACACCGGCGAAGATCATATTACCCACAAAGGCGAAGATGGCGGCGTTCGTGTGGAGCGGGCGGAGTCGGCCGAAGGTGAGCCAGGAGGTGTCGAAGTTCAGCACATGCCAGCTGAGTTGGGCGGCGATGAAGACGCCGAGCAGCATGCCGACGACGCCCCAGAAAACGGATGCGAGCATGAACTGCCGCACCACCTTGTCGTTGTATTCGATTGTTCGTGTTGTCATGAAGATGGCTTCGAGGAATCGCGCGGGACGACCGCGCGGTCGGGGTTGTTTTTTTCCTTTTTGAAAGGCAGGAGGCTGTCCCGGAGCGGGTCCCCACCCGAGTGGAGGTGGTGGTAAACAAATCCAGCTACGAAAAAGAGAGCCAGCATCACGCTGACGAAAATCGTGAGATGGAGAACGCTCATGGAAGTGGGTGCCGGTTCATTTCAAAATCTTTCCCCAAGCCTAGGCGGCACCTACCCGAGCGTCTCCGCACGGCTTTGGATTCCCTGTGCAATTTTTTGGAAATTGCTAAACTTTTCCCGACCACGCCATGGGGCAAAAACACGACATCTCGATTCTGGAAAATCGGCTCTACCGGGAGTTCCGCGACGCCTTCGAGGAGGCGACCGGCCTGCACCTCGATCTTGCCGCCCTGGGCAAGTTCCGGATCGCAGAGGGAGCGCCGCATTTTTGCCGCTTAATGGACACCACCGACGCGACTTGCCAAGTGTGCCAGGAAACGCACGCCGCGATGCAAGAGGCCGCCACCGAGAACCCACACACCACCGAGTGCTTTGCGGGCATGACCTCCACGACGATCCCGGTGAAGCTCAAGGGCGAGACAGTCGCTTTCCTCAGCGCCGGACGGGTTTTCCTTGGAGAAAAAAAACCGGGTAATTTTGAAAAACTCCACCGATTTGCAAAGCGTCATGGATTCGATCCAGCAGCGGTCGAACGCGCTCTCCAGAGCACTGGATCCAGCGATTCCCAGCGCTATGGTGCTGCCGTGAATCTCGTCGAGATTTTCGCCAGGCAATTCTCGGATTCGATCCCCGGCGCTCCTGTCGCCTACCCTGCCATCGAACGAGTGCTCCGGATGTTGCGGGAGGATTTGGAAAAAGATTGGACGCTCGCCGAAGCAGCGAGAGCCGCGAACATGAACGCCACCTACTTCAGTGATATGTTCCGCCGAAAAACCGGAGCCACCTTCACCCAATTTCTCGCCACCCTGCGGGTTGAAAAAGCCCGCACCCTTCTCGAATCCACCAGCCTGCGCGTGAGCGAAATCGCTTTCGCCTGCGGCTTCCGCTCGCTCTCGCAATTCAACCGCCGCTTCAAGGAGATCACGGGCCAATCGCCCAGCGACCTCCGATCCGCAAAAGTGACATCATAGAATTTTTGAAGCTCGCCAATTAGACTCGGCAAATACTCGAGAGCACCTGCTACGAATCAATTTAGATACCGACGGGATGCCAGGTGGTCTTTGCCTCAAGGAAATGGCGGATTTGATAGAGGCCCTGGGCGTCGTCTGCGAACCAGTCCGTGGGTTTATCGAAGGGGAGAAAAACGGTTCGCTTCACATGATCGGCCGCGCCTTGTTGGATTGCTGTGCGTTCGGCTTGGTTGGCAAATGCATAGACAGCCCGAAGGTGGGCATGGGTGGCCATCGTAGGCAGGATATCGGCGCGGGTGCCGGTGAGGAGATTCACAACGCCGCCGGGGAGGTCACTGACGGCGAGGATTTCGCCAAGGAGGATCGAGGGATAGGGCTGATTGTGCGAGGCGAGGGCGAGGACGGTGTTTCCGCTGGTGATTGCGGGGAGGATCATCGAGAGCAGACCGAGAAGTGGGGCATCCTCGGGGGCGAGGACGCCGATCAGGCCCATGGGCTCCATGACAGTGAAATTGAAATGCGGTGTGGAGACGGGGTTCACGCTGCCGAGGAGGGACTCGTATTTATCGGTCCAACCCGCGTAGTGGACGGTTCGGTCGATCGCAGCGCGGACTTCGCGCGAGGCGGCGGCAGCGTTCGGGCTGGTAAGCAAAATGGCGGCGGCGAGTTCATCGGCGCGTGATTCGAGCATTTCCGCGATGCGGTAGAGGATTTGGCCACGATTGTAGGCGCTGCGTTTCGACCAACCGGGTGCGGCCTTCGCAGCGGCTTCGACGGCATTGCGGAGATCCTTACGGGTGCAGAGCGGGATGTTGCAAAGGAACGCACCAGCGGAATCATGGTGCTCGTAAACGCGTCCACTCTCGGAGCGGATGAACGCGCCACCGACGAAGCATTTCGGGGTTTTGGTGATGGGAAGTCTGCTCATGGGTTTGGGAAAAAATTAACCACGGAGGACACGGAGAGCACGGAGGTGAAGAAAAGAAATGGAAAGCACAGCCTTAATTTTACTCCGTGTCCTCCGTGTTCTCCGTGGTGAAAATTCATAGATGATTAAACAATCTGGGCGTAGTCGAGGAGGCCTTGTTTGCCGCCTTCGCGGCCGAAGCCGGATTCCTTGTAGCCGCCGAAGGGCGAGGCGGGATCGAATTTATTGTAGGTGTTCGCCCAGACGACGCCCGCTTTGAGTTCGGTGGACATTTTTAAAATGCGCGAGCCTTTGTCAGTCCAGACGCCGGCGCTGAGGCCGTAGGGGGTGTTGTTGGCTTTTTCGATGGCTTCCTCGGAGGTGCGGAAAGTGAGGATCGAGAGGACGGGGCCGAAGATTTCCTCGCGGGCGATGCGGTGGCTCAGTGAGACATTTGAGAACAGGGTCGGAGCAAAATAGAATCCGCGCTTCGGGAGTTTGCAGGCGGGTTGGTGGATTTCCGCTCCCTCCTCCACGCCGCTCTTCACGAGTTCTTGGATTTTTTCGAGCTGCTTGCGGGAGTTGATCGCGCCGATGTCGGTGTTTTTGTCGAGCGGGTCGCCGACGCGGAGGTGACGGAGGCGCATTTTTAATTTGCGGAGAACTTCGTCGGCGACGCTTTCTTGGACGAGCAGGCGAGAACCGGCGCAGCAGACATGACCTTGATTGAAGAAGATTCCGTTAACGATGCCTTCCACGGCTTGGTCGATGGGGGCGTCTTCAAACACGATGTTCGCGGCTTTTCCTCCCAGCTCGAGGGTGAGTCTTTTGTCGGTGCCGGCAAGGGTGCGCTGAATGAATTTGCCGATGGCCGTCGAGCCGGTGAAAGCGATCTTCGCGGCAGCGGGATGTTGGACAATGTTCGTGCCGGTGTCGCCCGCGCCGGTAACGATGTTGACGACTCCCGGGGGAAGGCCGGCGTCTTGGAGGATCGAGCAAAATTTCATCGCCGTGACGGAGGTGGTCTCGGCGGGCTTGAGAACGACGGTGTTTCCGCAGGCCAGCGCTGGGGCAATTTTCCACGCCAGCATGAGGAGCGGGAAATTCCAGGGGATGATTTGACCGACGACACCGAGCGGGGCGAGCGTTCGGCCGGGGGCGGCATAGGCGAGTTTGTCGGCCCAGCCGGCATGGTAGAAAAAATGGGCGGCAGCGACGGGAACATCGAAGTCGCGGGACTCGCGGATCGGCTTGCCGCCGTCGATCGTCTCCGCGACGGCAAACTCGCGGGCGCGGTCTTGGAGGAGGCGGGCGATGCGGTAGAGGTATTTTCCACGCTCGGCGCCGGGGGTTTTGCTCCATTTCGGGAACGCGGCGGCGGCGGCGGTGAAGGCGGCGTTCACATCGGCCTCGTTGGCGAGAGCGATCTCGGAGACTTTTTGCTCGTTGCCAGGAGAGATGGAGTCGAACCACTTCTTCGACTTCGGCGCGGTGAATTGGCCGTTGATAAAAAGGTCGTATCGCGGCGCGATGTGGGCGGGGGCTGTTTCGGGAGCGGGATCGTATTCCCAGAGATCGCCGAAAAGGAGTTCTCGAGCGGGGTTGTTTGGGCGTTTGGCGGGCATGGTTAGTAGCTTCCGGAGGCTTCGCTGAAGGTGTAGGGGGCCTGGTAGGCGCCGGTCTTTTCTTTAACGAGTTGGCGAACGAGGTCGTTAAGGAGCGCGGAGGCGCCGAAACGGTAATGGGAGTTGTTCAGCCAGGCGTCGCCGAGGGTTTCCTTCACGGCGATGAGGAATTGGATCGCCTGCTTGGCGGTGCGGATGCCGCCGGCGGGCTTCATGGCGATTTCGGTGCCGGTTTCGAGGTAAAAATCCCGGATCGCTTCGAGCATGACTTGGTTGTTTCCAAGGGTGGCGTTGGACGAGGTCTTGCCGGTGCTGGTTTTGATGAAATCGCCGGGACGTAGGACGCGCATGGCGAGAAACGAGGCAGCGCGGATGTTGTCGTAGGTTTCAAGTTCGCTCGTTTCGAGGATGACTTTGAGGGTCGCCTTGCCGCAGGCGTCGCGGACGGCGACGATTTCGTCCTGCACGAGGGCGAGCTCCCCGGCGAGGAAGGCACCTCGGCTGATGACCATATCAATCTCGTCGGCGCCATCGGATACAGCGGCACGCACCTCGGCGAGGCGCGTTGCGAGCGGAGCCTGGCCAGATGGAAAGGCGGTAGCGACGGAGGCGATTTTCACTGACGAGCCGCGCAAGAGTTTCTTCGCATGCTTCACGAGACGCGGATAAACACAAACGGCGGCGGTCGATGGTATCGAAGGATCGTCGTGTGGATGGAGAGCCTTGAGGCAGAGCGAGGCCACTTTGCCCGGGGTGTCTTTTCCCTCGAGGGTGGTGAGATCGACCATCGAAACAGCGAGTTTCAACGCTTGCACCTTCGAGGCTTTTTTGATCGAGCGAGTGGTGTATTTGGCTACGCGCTCCTCGATACCGACTTGGTCCACAGGGCCGATTTCGCTGATCAACGAACGGAGGGAGATGGGATTAGATCGTGCCATCGCCGGGGAGCATGATCCAGCTCCGCCCCTTGCCAAGCGTAAAAAGGTGTCTTTTTTCTTGAGGCAAGTGACACCAGCCATGATTTGATCGGGGTGCAATGCTTTATCTGGCCTCTGCCCTCGTCGCATATTTTTTGGGTTCTATCCCGTGGGGATATCTGGCTGCCAAGATCAACGGCGTGGATCTCCACAAGGAAGGCAGTGGAAGCACGGGGGCGACGAATGCTCTCCGAGTTCTCGGCAAACCCTGGGGCTACACCGTTTTTGCCCTCGATGCGCTGAAAGGCTGGCTGGCCGTGATGGCGACTTTTGAAATAGGCGCCCGATTTTTTGCCTCCTCACCAAATCAATTGATCTCCGCTGGCGTGGTGGCGGCGATTTTCGCTGTGATCGGTCATAGCTATCCCGTGTGGTTGCGATTCCAAGGCGGCAAGGGCATCGCGACTTCGGCGGGGATCATGCTGGCTCTCTTCCCATGGCCGGTTTTTGCTTCAGGTTTGGCGGTCTGGCTCGTGCTTTTTTATTCCACCCGGTTCGTCTCCGTCGCCTCCCTCGGTGCTGCCGTGGCGCTCCCGTCCTCCTCGGCAGTGATGTGGTGGATGGGCGACTGCGACGCGATCCGCACCGGCATTGCAGCGACGATGTGCGCGCTTGCCGTTTGGCGTCACAAACCGAATATCTCGCGCCTTATGGCCGGCACCGAAAAACGCTTTGAGAAAAAACCAAAGCCAGCCGCTTGATTTAAAAAATGTTCGAACGGATCAGCATCATTGGTAGTGGTAGTTGGGGCACGGCACTGGCCGTCATCCTCTCCGATCACGGCCTCCCAATCACGCTCTGGAGCCATAATCCCGCCGTGGCCGAGGACATCAACTCGAACCGGATCAATTCCAGTTACCTCCCTGATGTCAAAATCCCCGCAACCGTCTGCGCGACTCCAGACTTGGCGGAGACGATTTCCTCCCCCTTGATCATCTCGGTTCTTCCCTCCAAAGCCGTTCGTAAAACGGCCATGCAAATCGCGGAACTGGGGGCAAAACCCGGAACTGTTCTGGTTTCCTGCACCAAAGGCATCGAACACGACAGCGGCAAGCTCATGAGCCAAGTCCTCGCTGACTGCCTGCCGGATTGCCGCATGGCCGTTCTCTCCGGCCCAAACCTCGCCGTGGAAATCGCCCGCCGCATTCCAGCTGCGAGTGTGATCGGATCCGACCAGCCCGATCTCTTGGAACCACTCCAGCGCGTATTTTCAGTCAAAAATTTCCGCGCCTACACGAGCGACGACATCCTCGGCATCCAACTCGGTGGAGCCTTGAAAAATGTCTACGCCATCGCTGCCGGTGTCTGCGACGGATTCGGAATGGGTGATAACTCCAAAGCCGCCCTCGTCACCCGCTCGCTTGCCGAGATGACGCGCCTCGGTGTTTCGCTTGGCGGTCGCAAGGAAACCTTCTTCGGCCTCAGTGGCATCGGCGATTTGATGGTCACCTGCTTCAGCGCCCAAAGCCGCAACCGAAAATTCGGCGAGAGACTTGGCCGAGGCGAAACTCCTGAGGCCATTATCGACTCGATGAAAATGGTCGCGGAAGGCGTTCCCACCTCGCTTGGCGCCTGGCAATGCGCGCAACGCGCCGGCATTGAAGCCCCCATCACGGCGGAAATTTACTCCGCGCTCCACGAAGCCAAGCCCCCCCGCGAATCGATCTCCGAACTCCTCGGCCGTCCGCCAAAACCCGAGAACGACTCAGGCAACTCGCGCCCGGCATGAAAATTGGATTTGTCCGCCGAGGCCACTCCGCCACCGGCGGCGCCGAGGCTTACTTATTGCGACTTGCCTCGGCACTCCGGGGACTTGGCGAGGAAACTTCTCTCATCACCTCACCCGACTGGCCCGCTGATCGATGGCCCTTTGGCGAAATCCTTCGCTTGGAGGCCTCTTCTCCCCGCGAGTTCGCGGAGGCATTTTTCAAAAACCCCACTGGATGCGACATCCACCTGAGCTTGGAACGAGTCCCGGGCTGCGAAGTCTACCGGGCCGGCGATGGAGTCCACGCCGCTTGGCTGGAAAGACGAAATGCCTTCGAGCCCCTTTGGAAGCGCCTCACACGCGGCCTCAATCGCAAACACGCCCAAATCCTCGAACTCGAGCGCCGCGTCTTCGATCCCAAAAATACCCGCGCGATCATCGCCAACTCCGCAATGGTCCGCGACGAAATCCTCGCCCGGTTCCCCTACCCCGCAGACCAGATTCACATCGTCCGAAACGGCATCCAGCCTTGGGGGGAATTACCTGAACGGGAGGCATCCAGGAAAAAATTCCAGATCGACCCCGAGGTTTTGTGCCTGCTTTTCCTCGGCACCGGCTGGGAACGCAAAGGACTCGCCACCGCGATCGGGGCTTTGGACAAGCTCGACTCCACGACTTTACTCGTCGCCGGACGCGGCCCCGCAGATCTCTACCGCCACAAGAAAGCCCGATTCCTCGGCCCAGTCTCCGACATCGCCTCGCTCTTCGCCGCCGCGGATTTGCTTGTCGCTCCGACTTGGTATGACCCATCTTCGAATGCCTGTCTCGAAGCCCTTGCCACCGGATTGCCAGTCATCACAACGCCAGCGAATGGCTTTTCCGAAATCCTTACGCCCGGTGTCCATGGCGACATCACGCCCGCTGGCGACAGCCTCGCCCTCTCCAGGTCCGTGGAAAAATGGCGCAACTCCGAAAAGCGAACTCCCGCCCGTGAAGCATGCCGCCGCTTGGCTTCCGAGTATTCCATCGAACGCAATGCCCGCGAGACCCTGCAAATCCTTACCCGCACCGCTTCCTCAAAGTAACCGAGTTCGTTCTTGTTCCTCTCCGGACAACCCTCTTGCATTCAGTTTGTGCAAAAGCTCGACACCCTCATTGCCCAAGCGGCTTCGCTCGTTTGGGGACCTTGGCTTGTTTTCCTTCTTTTCGGAACACACCTTTATATTACTTGGCGGACGGGATTCATTCAGCGCCATCTCCGACATGCGATCCGACTTTCGGTGACGAAAGATGAGGGCGCGCCTGGCGATATCAGCCAATTTGGCGCTCTGGCGACCGCCCTTGCCGCGACGATCGGAACAGGAAATATCTACGGCGTGGCCGGCGCGGTGCTTATTGGCGGGCCCGGAGCTGTGCTTTGGATGTGGCTCACCGGAGTTTTTGGAATCGCGACAAAATACGGCGAGGCCTTGCTGGCCGTGAAATACCGGACAGTGAATGCCAATGGCCAGATGAGCGGCGGCGCGATGTATGTCCTCCAAAACGCCCTCAAAGCGCGCTGGGCGGGAATTCTTTTTGCCGTCTTCACCGCGATCGCGGCGTTCGGAATCGGAAATATGGTTCAGTCAAACGCCATCGCCGACTTGGTGGTGGCCAAGAAGGATCTGATCCCCTTTGCGGTTGAGGAATGGCAAATCAAAGTCGGCGTCGGGATTTTTCTGACCGTGATGACGGCGGCCGTGATCCTCGGAGGGGTGTCCTCGATTTCGAAATTTTGCACCGTGCTGGTTCCCTTCATGGCGGCCGCTTATGTGATCGGTTGCCTCATCGTGCTGGCCTTCAATTGGGATAAACTCGGCGCATCCATCCAACTCATCGTCACCAGCGCCTTCACGGGTCAGGCTGCCGTGGGAGGATTTGTCGGGGCGGGGATCGCGGAGGCCATGCGCTACGGCATCGCTCGAGGACTTTTCTCGAACGAGTCCGGCCTGGGCAGCGCACCGATCGTTGCTGCGGCAGCACAAACTTCCGATCCCGTTCGCCAAGCCCTCGTATCGAGCACGGGGACTTTTTGGGACACGGTGGTGGTCTGCGCGATGACTGGCTTGGTTTTGGTGTCCTCCGGGGATTGGCAGACGGCCGGAATGACCAAGGCTGGATTGTGTGACGCCGCGTTTCACCACCTCGGGTTCTTCGGCGACGCCGTGTTGGTTCTCGGACTCCTCACATTCGTTTTTTCCACGATCCTTGGCTGGTCCTATTACGGCGAAAAAGCCGTGGAATATCTTGCCGGAGTCCGCGCGGTTTTCCCCTACCGCTTGCTTTGGGTCGCGTTGGTTTTTGTCGGCTCTGTCTGGAAGAGTGATGTGGTCTGGAATTTCTCCGATATGATGAATGGCCTGATGGCCATTCCAAACATCATCGCCCTTCTCCTCCTGAGTGGCGTCGTGGCTTCCGAGACAAAACGCTATTTCGATACCCACTCCGGCAAATGACCTGAAAAAAATCACAGGCTTGTTGTTTTTTGAACAACCTGTGGTCCCAATTTGCAAAAAAGCCGCCAGCATTTCGTGAATTTCCACCGAATCTGCCACGAACGGAAGTTGGCACGCGTGTTGCTTATCATAAAACAAGATCAGCCCGGTCGAGGGATTGAGTTCACGAACTTGGGGGAGGGAATGAACTCTGGGACGACCGGGCTGTTTCTTTTTTCTAAAAAGGCGCGAATTCTGATTGATAGTCGTAGGGGGTGAATACCCCTGAGTTGGTGATGGAATTTGGATTGTCAGGCGAAGTAGTTCTGACACATTCGCGCCGGCTACCGCCAAGAAAGGAGGGGAAATTATTACCATGAAAATCGCAACTATCGCCGCCGTAGCGGCTCTCGCGATCGCCGCTCTCGGCCTCGGCGCTTGTGCAAGCAAGCCAGCTCCGGCTCCGGCTCCGAGCTCGATCGGAACGTCCAAATAAGGACGCTCATAAAGGCCGGGCGGAACGCGTTTCCGCTCGGCCTTTTATTTTTTTAGTCAAAAACCCGTCTCGGTTTTCCTGTTTCACCCTTCCGAGCCTTTCTGTTAAGCCACGGGCCTTCATGAAAAAAGCCAAGTCCAAATCGGAACAACCCCTCGTGGGAATCGTCATGGGCAGTCGATCCGACTGGAGCACGATGAAGGAATCCGCCGCCATTCTT
>JBDKIG010000012.1:0-25071 GCA_039797215.1 Verrucomicrobiota bacterium
GACCCCTTCGGCTGCCAGATTGCGCAGTGTCGCGGTATAGTTTTCAAAAAGCCTCCGCAGATCCCCTTGGCCTGTCTTGATATCCTCATGGACAGGGACGGACTCGACAGCAGTCCAGCACAGGCCCGCCGCCGCGAGAAGATCCTTGCGCTCGCGGATCGACTCGCGAGGCCAAATCTCGCCATAGGGAATCTGGTGGAGCGACGTGAAAACCGCCGTGGCACCAGCCTGCCGGATGAAAGGCAGAGGCACAGGATCGTCTGGGCCAAACCACCGCATGGACTCCTCCAGCAGAAACAGATTGGGGTCGTTGAGATTCATGGTCAGACGCCGGAGAACGCAATGAATCCACCGTCAACGGGAAGAGTCGTGCCGGTCACAAATTTCGAGGCCTCGGCTAGCAGGTAATGGATCGCGCCGTGCAGTTCGTTTGCCTCGCCGAAACGGCCAAAAGGCGTCTTGGAGATTACCAATCCTCCCCGTTCGGTCAGCGAACCATCTTCGTTGGTGAGCAGGCGCCGATTTTGTTCCCCGAGGAAAAAACCGGGCAAGACGGCGTTCACTCGCACCTTGCCCCCGGTGCGCCTCGCCATGTCCACCGCCAGCCAGCGCGTGAAATTCTCGACTCCTGCTTTCGCTGCGGAATATCCCACGACGCGGGTCACTGCAAGAGGTGCCGAGACCGATGAGAAATTGACGATCGAACCGCTGCCCCCATCCACCATGGCCGGTGTGAAAACTAGCGATGGAAGAACCGTTCCGTGCAGGTTCAAATCCACGACCTGCTGGAACATTTCGAAATCAAGATCCTCGAATGTTTTTCCCGGAGAAATCGTCGCCCCGGGCATATTGCCCCCTGCGCCGTTGATTAATCCATCAATGCGCCCCCATTGTTGCAGCACTTGATCGCGCACTCGCTCGAGAGCGGGACGGTCAAGCACATCGGCAACCAAGCCGATGCACTCCGCGCCTGGTGTCTTTGCCCGGCATCTTTGGAGAGCCCCGGCGAGTTTCTCCTCACTCCGCCCGAGGAAAACAACACGCGCATTTTGCGCAGCCAGATAGTCGGCAGCTGACCCGGCCAGCGCTCCTGTGGCGCCAGTCACGACATAAACGCGACCGGATAAATCAAAAAGGTTCATGCGATAGGAATGTTTTTTTTAGGGAAGTCGCGCCCAGCGTTATTTTGGGGCCTCCGGCTCTGTCAATCCGCCTTCCGCGTGTTAAACGAAGAAATTTTCACGCCCCGCGGAGGGATAGAATTTGTTCCGAGGCGGCCTTGGCCAGGACGGTGATTTTGCTCCACTCCCCCGCGCGGATGAACTCGCGTGGCGCGAGCCAGGAACCACCGATCGCTGCAACCAGTGGGTCAGCAAGGTAGCTGGTCATGTTGTTTTGATTCAGGCCCCCAAGCGGGATGAATCCCACCTCGAGGTGCGCGTAGGGGGCCGCTATGGCCTTGAGATAGGGGAGCCCGCCGCTGGGTTCAGCCGGAAAGAATTTCAGGAGATGGCAGCCATGTTCCAGCGCCAGCTCAATGTCTGAAGGGGTGGCAATGCCCGGTGCAAATGGCAGGCCGACCTCTGCGGCGGCGGAAAGAACCCGTGGATTGACTCCAGGCGAAACCGCAAAATCGGCATTGGCGCTCTTCACCTCATCAACCTGTTTCGGCGTGAGGACCGTGCCGGCTCCGGCGAGGATTTCTGGAACTTCGTTGCGAATCCGCCGCAATGCTCCAAGAGCGGCAGGTGTTCGAAGGGTGAGTTCCATTGCGGTGACACCGCCGGCAAGGAGTGCCTTGGCAAGTGGCGGCCCGTCTTCCTCGCGATCAATGACAAGAACGGCAACGATCCCGATCGCTTTGATGCGGGCGGAAAATGAGTCGGGAATCATAATGTCTCAGGCGAGTGTCACACGGGGAGCCATTTTCTCTCCATCCTGCTCATGAGGGCGATATCTGTGAGTGGAACCAGCTTGCTCCGTATGTAAATGGGGTTGAGAGGGTGGTGGGCAGAACTGGATTCGAACCAGTGAAGGCGTAAGCCAGCGGATTTACAGTCCGCCCCGTTTGGCCACTTCGGTATCTACCCTTGGTTGCTTCGCGAGGGCTACCGCTGGATTGCGGCTTGGTCGCGAGGGGTGAGGACTATGGATTTGATGCGAATTTTGGGCAAGGGAAAATCGTCGCTATTTGTGGGGGCCTTGCTGATTTCTTCGAGGACATCCAAGCCTTCGAGAACGGTGCCGAAGACGGTGTATTGGCCGTCGAGCTTGGGCATGGGGGCGAGGCAGACATAGAACTGGCTGCCGTTCGAGTTTTTGGCGGGGTTGATTTTGTCGGGGAGGCGGGCCATGGCGATGGCGCCTTTTTCATGCTTGAGACGGATTTCGGCAGGGAGCGTCCAGCCCGGGCCACCGGTTCCGGTTTTGTCACCCTGACCGCGGCGGCTGGCGGGATCGCCGGTTTGGACGAGCGCGCCGGGGAAGGCGCGGTGGAATCGGAGGCCGTTGTAGAATTTTTTTTGGATGAGTTTTTTGAAGTTCTCGACGGTGTAGGGTGCGGAGTCGTCATGGAGGCCGATGATGACTTGTCGGGGCAGCTTTTCCTTGGGGAATTGGATTTGGACGACGGCGACTTCGGGACCGAGATTGGCAGCGCGGGCGGGGATGGCGGCGAGAAGCGCGAGGAAAAGGATGGTGGCGAGTGTTTTCATAAAATGGGAAATTCTCGGGGTTCGACTTCGCCCAGCGTGCGGCCGGTCTCATCGGCAACTTCGAAGCGTGGGAGGCTTTCGAACTGGCGCTTGAGATATCCGAGGGCGGCGGTTTGCGCCATGTCAAAATGGCGGGCGTGGCTGGTGATCTCACCTGCCATGGTGGCGGGCTCGCCGGGGGGATGCAGAAAAAGAGGGACGCCGGAAGGGAGTTCGAGGGAGCCGAGAAAACCATGGAGGCGTTTGTTCACGCGGCCGACACTTTTAAGACGTGAGACGGTTTCCTGGCCGACATAACAGCCTTTGTCGAAATCGACGGCGTGGTCTTCGAGGCGGGCTTCCTGCGGGAGGGTGTCCTCGGAGAGTTCGCGACCCCAGATTGGCACGCCATGAAGGATGCGGAGGAGTTCGATTTCCTCGGGAGAAAATTCACGGAGATCGGCGGGCTTTTCTTGGGAATCGATGCCGAAGAGGCCGAGGCGTTCGATGGTTAGTGCGGGGTTCGCAGCATTAAGAGCGTCGCTCCGGCCCTGACAAGCAGGGCCCTCCTGGGCTTTTGGTTGTGCGAGGGAGATGAGGTGGTAAAGCGGTTGTGGCAGAGGGATCGGGAGGAGCTCCACATCGTCGGCGATGATGTATCGCTCGAGGCGGGCTTGGATATTTTCTGCAAGCTCCGCGGGACCTTCGACCACGAGCGAATCGTTAGACCGCCAGACTTGGAGGGGGGCGCAGAGTTTTCCCTTCGCTGTGAGAAGGCAGGCTGGGCGGGCTTTTCCGGGCGTAAGTCGGGAGATGTCGATGCTTACTTGGCCATTCAAGTAGCGGACGGCATCGGGGCCGCGGAGTTCGAAACGAACACGGTTGGTGACTTGGAAGTAGCCGGAGAGCGGGCCGGTGGACGACACGGAGGTCCTCCCTCCAGGGGAAGCGTTCATTTTTTCCAGCCCAGGAGGCCCCAGAGATTCGAGAGTCGGCGTGGAGCTGGAGTCGATTCGAGCTCGGGGGATTCCACGGCTTGTGGTGCGGATTCCGGGGCTGCGGAGTTGCGACCTGTGTAGCCGTAGAAGCGCGACAAGACAGAAAAGTCCTCCTCGCCCCATCCGCGCTGGAGACCAGCCATGGCCATGCCGGCGAAGGCCGATGCGGTGGGGAGTTCGACATCCTTGTCCTCTGCCATGGCGAGGGCGATTTGGATGTCTTTGAACATATTTTTGAGTGAAAAGCGTGGCTCGAAATCGCCGCTGAGGATGCCGGGGAGTTTCATGTCGATGACGCCGGAGCGGGCAGCGTTATTTTCGAGAGCGAGGGAGAGTTTGGTGAGGTCCACTTCGTGCCTGTCGAGAAGGGCAAGGGCTTCTGTGAGAGCGGCGATCTGCGTGGCAGAGATGACATTCGTGGCGACCTTCATGGCCGATGCATGCCCAATGGCGCCGATGTGGAGTATTTGCTTCGCAGCAACCTCGAGAATCGGACGAACGGCCTGCAAGACCTCCTCATCACCTCCGATGTAATAAATCAACTCCCCTCGCCCGGCGGCGTCGCGACTGCCGGTGAATGGGGCATCAAGAAAAGCGGCTTGGCGATCTTTGACGATTTCCGCGGCCTCGAGGGTCTCGGCGGGCGATACGGTCGAGTGGTTGATCACGACATGGGCCGGCGTGAGGGCGGGGGCCATGTTGCGGATGACGGAAAGGAGCGCCTCGCCATTCGAGACAAAAATCTGAATGAACCTGGAGGCCTCCGCGACCTCGGCCGGGGAGCTGAGGAAATTCGGCTCTGGCCGCACGGTGCGGTTCCAGAGCCAAACGGGATGGCCCGCGCGGCGGAGATTCGCCACGACGCGGCTACCGATGATTCCCAACCCGATGACGCCGACGGCCGAGTTCACAGGCTTTTCGGCGGACATTCGGGATTAGTTCGAGGCGGGCTGGGATGCAGCTGCGGGAGCTGGCGCAGCGGATTCAACCGCAGGAAGGAAGGTCTGGATTTTGGCCGAGTCCTTGAGGTCCTTCATCACCTTCTGCACCGCTTCGCGCTGGCGCATGGATTTGAGGTAGGAGGTGATTTGGTTATCCACTTCGTCGAAGGGCACAGTGCCGGCGGCTTTCTTGTCGGTGACCTTGATGACATGCCAGCCGAACTGAGTTTTTACAGGCGCGCTGATGTCATTGAGATTTGCGGCGAAAGCGGCGTTGGCGAATTCAGGGACCATGCGGTCTTTCGGGAAAAATCCGAGATCGCCACCGGATTCGGAAGCACCGGGTTCTTCGGAGAGTTCCTTGGCGAGTGCGGTGAAATCCTCGCCTGCCTTGGCACGGGCAGCGGCTTTTTGGGCAGCCTCTTCTTTCTGCTTCACGACTTCTGGCGCGGCATCGGCATCCACCATGAAAAGAATGTGGCTTGCTTTGACGGTCTCGGGTTGCTCGAACTCCTTGAGATTCGATTCGTAGAAGGACTTCGCTTCGGCGTCGGTCACTTCGGGAGTCTTGATTTGGGATTCCATCCAGCGGCGAATTTTCAATTCTTCGCTCACATCACTTTGAAGTTTTTCGGGAGTCATTCCGGCCTGCTTCATCTGGGCATCGAAGATGGCCTCGTCGGGAAATTGGGATTTGAATTTCTTAATCTCCGCGTCGACATCCGCGCTTGTGATTTCTTCCTTGGAAGAGGCTGCGAGTAGGAGCTGACGGTCGATCAGGTCATTCAAAAGCTGGGTGTAGCCACCGAGTTTTTGGGCCGAGGAGAGGTCGGCAACATTCATGCCCGAAGATTGAACGGCTGCGTTGAAAATTTCCTGAAGCTGGGAGCTGGAAATGTCCTTGCCGTTGACAGTCGCAACGACTGCGGGGAGTTCGATCGGCTTGGTATCGACAGCGGGCTTGGCTTCCGCTGCAGGCTGGGCCTCGGCGGCGGGCTGGGCTGCTGCTGGAGCTGGAGTAGCGGGGGCTTCCGCTGCGGGCGCAGGGGTCTCGGCGGCAGGAGTGGCTTCGGGCTTGGGAGCGGTTTCGGCGGGAGCTGGTGGTTTGCAGGCCGGGAGCGCCAAGAGGCCGGTGGCGATAGCAGTGGCAATAGAGGCGCGGGTCGTTGGTAATTTCATGTTGGAATGGAATTGAGCGGTTTGTCTTCTCACGGCTGGTGGGCAAATACCACTTTTTTCTAATGAGGCTGGGTGGGGTTTTCCCCTCAAAAAATCAGGCTGGACGTCAAAAATCGTCTTTGGGCGTTATCGAAACACGTTCCGTGTTCCGCTACCGGCGAAAGAGGAAATCAACCTGCCGTGAGAGCGAAGCGTTCGGAGCCGAGGAGGCCGGATTTTTCGAGGAAGTAGTCGTAGCCGCCGGGGTAGGAGGTTACCTGGCCGGCGTTGATGTGAAGGATGCGGTTGGCGAGCTTTCGGATGAAGTGCACATCGTGGGAGATAAAGACGAGCGTGCCTTCGTAGGCCTCGAGCGCGAGGACGAGGGACTCGACGGTGAGGATGTCGAGGTGGGTGGTCGGCTCGTCCATGAGGAGAATATTGGGGGGATTGACGAGGAACTTGACGAGGTTGAGGCGGGTTTTTTCGCCACCGCTGAGGACGGCGGTTTTTTTGAGGATGTCGTCTCGCTTGAAAAGGAAGGAGCCAAGGATGCTCCGGGCTTCGTCTTCGCGCAGAGTGCCGTTGGTGGAGAGGATTTCGTCGAGGAGGGAGTTATTGGGATTGAGCGTGGCGGCGCGGTGCTGACTGAAGTAGCCGATCTTGGAATTGCTGCCGTAGGTGAGTTTGCCTTTTTGGAACTCGACTTCGCCGGCGAGGATTTTGAGGAGGGTGGATTTGCCCGCGCCGTTCGGGCCGACGAGGGCGACGCGTTCGCCGCGCTCGATCATCAGGTCGAGGCCGCGATAGACGACATGGTTGCCGTAGGACATATCGACGCCTTCGAGCAGGACGGAACGCTGGCCGCCGCGCTCGGGCTGAGGGATGCGGAAGCGGAAGGGTTTTTTCGGAGGCTCGGGGCGCTCGATTTTTTCCATGCGCTCGATTTGTTTGAGCTTGCTCTGGGCCTGGGCGGCCTTCGAGGAGACGGAGCGGAAGCGGTCGGCGAATTCCTGGAGCGCTGTGATTTCCTTTTGCTGGTTTTTGTAGGCCGCGGCTTGGATTTCGTAATTGCGCTCGCGCTGTTCCATTGCGGCGGAGTAGTTGCCGGAATAGTGGACCAGTTTTTTGGCGGAGATTTCGTAAACGCCGTCGATGAGGGCGTCCATGAACTCGAGATCGTGGGAGATGAGCAGGAGGGCGCTGGAGCAGGTCTTGAGATACTGCTGGAGCCAGAGGAGGGATAGGAGGTCGAGGTGGTTGGTCGGTTCGTCAAGGAGGAGAAGGTCGGGCTCCATGACGAGGAGGCGGGCGAGGTGGGCGCGCATGACCCAGCCACCGCTGAGTTCCTTGGCGGGACGGGACCAATCGGTCTCGCGGTAGCCGAGGCCGGTGAGCATTTTTTTAGCGCGGGCTTCGACCTGGGGATTGGAGAGGGCTTCGTGTTTCGCGTGGGCCTCGAGGTAGGTGGCGCTGGAGACATCGCCGGCGGCCTCGCAGGCGGCGAGGGTTTTTTCGAGGGCTTGGACTTCGCCTGCACGGCCGGTGGTGATGTCGAGCGCTGTCTCGGATCCGACGGCTTCGGCTTCCTGCGGGAGGTAGCCGAGGGTGGTCCATTCGTCGCGCTGGATGGTGCCGGCATCGGCCTCATCGCGACCGAGGATGAGGGAGAAGATGGTGGATTTGCCCGCGCCGTTGGGGCCAACAAGTGCTACGCGCTCGCCGTAGTTGACCTGCATGTCGGCCTCTTCGAAGAGGAGTCGGCCGCCGTGGGATTTTTTAAGATTGCGAATAGTCAGCATAACTGGATCGGCGGTTGGGGCCTGAAGTTTGGGATGACACGAAAATCAGCCCTCGAAAAAATCCCATTCCGGGCTGGGAGCTGCTGGCCCCTCTTGGCGCTGACGCGCCAAGGGGGACGCACAGAGGCTTTAGGCGAGTTCTTCGCCGACGCCGTAGCGGGTAAACCGGCGGATGATGATATTCTCACCGAGTTCCGCGATTTTCGACTTCACGAGGTCCTCGATGGTGACATCGGGATTCTTGATGAAGGACTGCTCGAGGAGGCAGATCGTGCTGTAAAATTTGTCGATTTTGCCGTCGACGATTTTTTCCACAATGTTGGCGGGTTTGCCGACGACTTGGGCGGTAGCGATTTCGCGCTCTTTCGTGATGAGGGCTTCAGGCACCTGGGCGCGGGTGACATAGAGAGGATGCGCGGCGGCGATGTGAAGGGTGATGTCCTTCACGAAATCGCGGAAGTTGTCGTTCTTGGCGACAAAGTCGGTTTCGCAGTTGATTTCGACGAGGACGCCGACCTTGCCCTGCATATGGATGTAGGAGGCGATAGTTCCTTCTTTGGCGGCGCGGTCGGCTTTTTTGCCGGCGCTGGCGATGCCTTTTTTACGAAGGAATTCTTCGGCGGCGACGAGGTCCCCACCGGTTTCGGCGAGGGCTTTTTTGCAATCCATCATTCCCGCGTTGGTTTTTTCGCGGAGTTCTTTGACGAGTGCGGCAGAGATTTCGGACATGGTGATTTTATTTTAGATCGGACGGATTCGACTAATCGGACGGATCAGTCGGATCTTTTTTACTCGGAGACGGCAGCGAGCTCGGGCGTGCGGGATTTGCCGCGGGTGCCTTTGGCCTCCATGATCGACTCGACGAGTTTGCCGAGGATCACGCGGATCGATCGGATGGCGTCGTCATTGCCGGCGATGGGGTAATTGATTTTGTCGGGGTTGCAGTTGGTATCCACGATGGCGATGATCGGGATGCCGAGGCGGTTGGCTTCGGCGACGGCAATTTCCTCGCGGACGGTGTCGATGACGATCATCGCGGCGGGGAGTTTATCCATCTCGACGATGCCGCCGAGGTTGTGGAGGAGCTTGACCCCTTCACGACGAATGCTCGAGGCCTCGGCTTTATTAATCTTGGCGAAAGCGGGAGATTTTTCGAGGGCTTGGATTTCCTTGAGACGGCCGACGCTGCGACGGATCGTGGTTAGGTTTGTGAGTGTGCCGCCGAGCCAGCGTTGATTCACATAGAACTGGCCAGTGGCCTCGGCTGCTTCGCGGATGGCTTCCTGAGCCTGCTTCTTGGTGCCGACGAGAAGAATCTTGCCGCCGTCTTTAACGAGGCCCTTGAGGAATGAGGTCGCTTTGTCGAGTTGATCGATCGTGAGCTCGATATCGATGATGTAGATCGAGTTTTTTTCCTCGAGGATGTAGTCGCGCATTTTCGGGTTCCATCGTTTGGTCTGGTGCCCGTAATGGACGCCGGCCTCGAGGAGCTCGGTCATGAGTTCGATGTTTGGTTGGGTGGCTGTTAATTCAGACATGATATGTTTTTAATTAGCTGGCGACTTTCTTTTTTCCCTCTTTTGGGGCGGCTTCCAAGGTATCCCCGAGATTGGAGATGCCTATCTTTCGGTTGGTTTCGAAACCTGTTCCCGCAGGGATGAGGTGTCCCATGATGACATTCTCTTTGAAGCCGCGGAGGCGGTCCACCCTGCCAAGTGTGGCAGCTTCGGTCAAGACGCGGGTCGTGTCTTGGAATGATGCGGCGGAGATGAAGCTGTCGGTTTCGAGAGCGGTCTTCGTGATGCCGAGGAGAACGGGGCTGGCTTCGGCGGGTTTACCGCCCTTGGCCATGACGGCGTCGTTCTCGGCCTCGAAGGCGAGGCGGTCCACCTGATCGCCCCAGAGGAGCGTGGTGTCGCCCTGCTCGGTGATTTTCACCTTGCGGAGCATTTGGCGGACGATGATCTCGATGTGCTTGTCGTTAATTTCGACGCCTTGCAGACGGTAAACTTCCTGCACCTCGTTGAGGAGGTGTTCTTGGAGTTCCTGAGGTCCGCAAATGTCGAGAATCTCATGAGGAACGACGGGGCCCTCGGTGAGTTGCTGGCCTTTTTTCACCAGATCGCCCTTGAAGACGATGATGTGTTTATTGAGCGGAATGAGGTGTTCTTCCTCGGCTCCGGTTTCGACATCCTTGACGATGAGGCGGCGCTTGGCGCGGACGGTGCCTCCAATATCAACGACACCATCGATCTTGGCGATGTCTGCGGCATCTTTTGGACGGCGGGCTTCGAAAAGCTCGGCGACGCGTGGGAGACCACCGGTGATGTCCTTGGTCTTGCCGATCTTTCGAGGTGTTCGGGCGACGCGCTGTCCGGCGGGGACTTTCGCACCTTCCTTCACCTCGATATGAGCGCCGGCAGGAATCGAGTAGCTGGCGAGGACATTCTTGGCCTCATCCACAATGATGATCTGCGGGTGGAGATCTTCTTTGTGCTCGATGACGACATTGCCACGGACGCCGGTGGATTCGTCCACCTCTTGGCGGATCGTGACGCCTGGGATCATGTCCCGGAATTCGATGCGGCCGGCCTTCTCGGTGATGATGGGAACATTGTAAGGATCCCATTGAATGAAGGTCTGGCCTTTCTTCACATGGCTGCCGTCTGCGCTGGAAATAACGGAGCCGACGACGATGTTGTGGCTCTCGAGTTCGCGGCCATCTTTGTCGTGCACGGTGATGGTGCCGTTTTTGTTGAGGACAACGAATGTCTTGTCCACGGTTTCCACGACCTTGAGTTCGTTGAAGCGGATGGTTCCCTCGTGCTTGGCCTTGACGATCGGTTGCTTGAAGGTCTGGCTGGCAGCACCACCGACGTGGAAGGTTCGCATCGTGAGCTGAGTGCCGGGTTCGCCGATCGACTGTGCAGCGATAATGCCAACGGCTTCACCTAGCTTGATCATGCCGCCTGTGGCCAAGCTGCGACCGTAGCATTTGATACAAATGCCGCGCTTGGATTCGCAGGTGAGAGCCGAACGGATTTTGAGCTGTTCGTGGCCAACTTTCTCGAGGGCGGCGGCTGTTTCCTCGTCCACGATCTGGTTGGCTTTGACGATGGCTTTTCCGGTAATCGGATCTTTGACGGTCTCGCAGCTGGTGCGGCCGATGATGCGGGTCGAAAGGCTGACAACTTCTTCGTCACCCTCGTAGATGGGACGAACCACGATGCCATTGGGGGTGTGGCAATCCTCGATGGTGATGATGACATCCTGAGCGGCGTCGACGAGTTTGCGAGTGAGGTAACCGGAATCGGCCGTCTTGAGCGCGGTATCGGCGAGACCCTTGCGGGCGCCGTGCGCGGAGATGAAGAACTCGAGAACGGTGAGGCCCTCGCGGAAATTCGCGGTGATTGGCTGCTCGATGATTTCGCCCGAGGGCTTGGCCATCTGACCGCGCATACCGGCGAGCTGCTTGATCTGAGTGCGGTTACCACGAGCGCCAGAGTCGACCATCATGAACACGGGGTTCATGTCGCGCTTGCCCTCGTTGTATTCGAGTGTGCGGAAGAGCGCGTTGGCAATTTCTTCGCCGGTGTGGGTCCAAATGTCCTGGACCTTGTTCTTGCGCTCGCCGTCGGTGATGATGCCTCGGCGGTATTGCTGCTCGACTTGGGTAACTTGGCTGTAGGCCTTTTCGAGGAGTTCGGTTTTTTCCTGCGGAATCATCATGTCGTTGATGCCGATGGAAACGCCGGCGCGGGTGGCCGAGCTGAAGCCGAGTTCCTTGAGCTTGTCGAGGGTTTCGACGGTGGTCTGTTGACCGCTGGCTTTGTAGCAACGCCAGATGATGTCGGAGAGCTGTTTCTTGCCACAAACCTTGTTCAGGAATCCAAGCGCCTTCGGCCAAATCTGGTTGAAGACCACGCGACCGGCGGTGGTTTTTAGCACGCTGGAGGCGGAGTCACCGTAGATCGTTTCGAGGCCCTTGTCGGGGTTCTTGAAAAGGATCTGTGAGGTGGTGCGGATGGAGCCTTCGGAGAGGGCGAGTTCGACCTCTTCGGCATTTGCAAAAAGCGGGCGGCGCTTTTTCTCGTCGGCATCCTCGGCGCGGGGTTTTTGCGTGAGGTAGTAGCAGCCGAGCGGAATGTCCTGCGAGGGCGTGGTGATTGGCTTACCGCTGGAAGGCGAGAAGATGTTGTTCGGCGCCAGCATGAGCATGCGGGCTTCCATTTGCGCCTCGACCGAGAGCGGGACATGGACCGCCATTTGGTCACCATCGAAGTCCGCGTTGTAAGCGGTGCAGACGAGCGGATGGACGCGGATGGCTTCGCCTTCGATGAGGATCGGCTCGAACGCTTGGATCGACAGACGGTGAAGCGTCGGGGCGCGGTTGAGCATGACGGGGTGGCCTTTTGTGACCTCCTCGAGAATGTCCCAGACCTCGGGAGTCTGGCGCTCGATGAGCTTCTTCGCGCTGCGAACAGTGTGGACATAGCCGAGCTCTTTGAGTCGACGGATGATGAATGGCTCGAACAAAACGAGCGCCATCTTCTTGGGAAGACCGCACTGGTGGAGCTTGAGCTCGGGGCCGATGACGATGACCGAACGGCCGGAGTAGTCCACGCGCTTGCCGAGGAGGTTTTGGCGGAAACGGCCACCCTTGCCCTTGAGCATGTCGCTGAGGGATTTCAACGGACGATTCGCGGCACCGGTGACGGCGCGGCCATGGCGACCGTTGTCAAAGAGAGCGTCCACCGACTCCTGAAGCATTCGCTTTTCGTTGCGGATGATGACCTCAGGGGTCTTGAGTTGGAGAAGGGTCTTGAGACGGTTGTTGCGGTTGATGACGCGGCGATAGAGATCGTTGAGATCGGAAGTCGCAAAGCGGCCTCCCTCGAGCGGAACGAGCGGGCGCAGGTCTGGCGGAATGACAGGCAACACATTGAGAATCATCCACTCTGGACGACTCTTCGACCCGGCAAAGCCCTGCGCGAGCTTGAGACGCTTGGCGAGTTTTTTGCGGAGCTGCTTGGAGCGGGTGTTGCCCATGGCCTCTTCGATTTCCTTTTGGAGATCGGCCAAGTCGATATTGGCAAGGATCTTTTGGATCGCCTCGGCGCCCATTCCGGCCGTGAAGCTCTCTCCGTATTGCTCCTCGGCGTCGCGGAATTCCGCTTCGGTGAGGAGTTGACCTTTTTCGAGTGGCGTATTGCCGGGATCGATAACCAAATAGTCTTCGTAATAGATCACGCGCTCGAGTTGGCGGCTGGTCATGTCGAGCATGAGGCCGAGACGGGAGGGCATGCACTTGTAGAACCAAATGTGCGAGACTGGCACGGCGAGATCGATATGACCCATGCGTTCGCGGCGGACGCGGGAAAGAGTGACTTCCACGCCGCAACGGTCACAGATGACGCCCTTATGCTTGATGCGCTTGTATTTACCGCAAGAGCACTCCCAATCACGGGTCGGACCAAAGATACGCTCGCAGAAAAGACCGCCTTTTTCTGGCTTGAAGGTCCGGTAGTTGATGGTCTCGGGGTTCTTGACCTCGCCTTTGCTCCAGCTGCGCATGGCGTCGGGGGACGCCACAGTGATGGCAACCTCGTCGAAACCGACCTCCTTGGTTTCACCAAGGGCTTCGCGGAAATTAATTTCTTTCATGTGTGGAATGGTTCGTCAGTTTTTGGTGGTTGGGATCAGGCGAGAGCGGCTTCGGTGAGGGTCGGCTGTTTGCCGCCGACGCGGACATCGAGGCCGAGGCCCTGCATTTCCTTGATGAGCACATTGAAGGACTCCGGAGTGCCGGCTTCGAGCGAGTTGTCGCCCTTGACGATGCTCTCATAAATGCGGGTGCGGCCGGCGACATCGTCCGACTTGACCGTGAGGAGTTCCTGGAGCGTGTAGGCGGCTCCGTAGGCTTGGAGCGCCCAGACTTCCATTTCTCCGAAACGCTGGCCACCGTATTGGGCCTTGCCGCCGAGCGGTTGCTGGGTGACGAGGCTGTAGGGTCCAACAGCGCGGGCGTGGATTTTGTCTGCGACCAAGTGGCCGAGCTTGAGCATGTAAATGTAGCCGACAACGACATCTTGGTCGAAGGCGTCCCCGGTGAGGCCGTCGTAAAGCGTGGCCTTGCCGTTTTCCTTGATCCAAGTGTAGCCGTCCACTTTCCGGGCTTCTTTGAGGTATTCGCGGATTTTCGATTCGGGAATGCCGTCGAAAACCGGAGTTGCGACCTTGAAACCAAGCGCCTTGGCAGCAACGCCGAGGTGGGTTTCGAGAACCTGACCGACATTCATTCGGCTCGGCACGCCGAGCGGGTTGAGAACGATGTCCACAGGTGTGCCGTCCGCGAGGTAGGGCATGTCCTCTTCGGGAACGATCTTCGCGACGACGCCTTTGTTTCCGTGGCGGCCGGCCATTTTGTCACCCACGCTGAGCTTGCGCTTGCTGGCGATGTAAACTTTGACCTGCTTGATGATGCCGGGGTCGATGTCGTCCCCGCTCTCGATGCGGCCGAGGTTTTGGTCGCGCTCGTTGTCGAGGTCCACGAACTTGTGTTCGAACTGCCCAATAATTTCGTGGATTTTGTTCCGGATCGGGCTCGGGTCGATTTCGACATGGTTGTAGACGCCCGCAAGCTTGCGAAGGAGTTGCTTCGTGATCTTGCGGTTCGCCGGGATGATGATCTCGCCGGTCTGGGCGTTGACCACATCGAGCGGGATTTTTTCGTTGAGGAGGATGTTCGAGAGCGCGGCGGTGAGCTGCTCGTGCAGGTCGTCTTTCCGCTTCTTGTGGTCCTCGCCGATCATCTTTTGCTGACGCTTCGACTCGGCAGGAGTCATCTTGGTGCGGGTGACCTCTTTTTTCGAAGAGACCTTCACATCCATGACGATGCCGTAGGTGCCGGACGGAACGGTCAGCGAGGTGTCTTTCACATCCGCTGCCTTTTCGCCAAAGATGGCGCGCAGGAGGCGCTCTTCGGGGGCGAGTTCAGTCTCGGATTTTGGAGTGATCTTACCAACGAGAATGTCGCCGGGCTTGACCTCTGCGCCGATGCGGATAACGCCGTCGCTGCCGAGGTTTTGGAGCGCTTCTTCGCTGATGTTCGGAATATCGCGCGTGATTTCCTCGGGGCCGAGCTTGGTGTCGCGGGCGCCGATCTCGAATTCATCGATGTGGATGGAGGTGTAGATGTCCTCTTTCACCACACGCTTGGAAATGAGGATCGCGTCCTCGAAGTTGTAGCCATTCCAAGACATGAACGCGACGAGCACATTGCGACCGAGGGCGAGTTCGCCTTTTTCGGTGTTCGGTCCGTCGGCAATAACATCGCCCTTCTTGATCGACTGTCCTTTTTGGACGATCGGCTTTTGGTTGATGCAAGTGCTGGCGTTTGAGCGCATGAACTTGCGGAGCTCGTAAACGAACACGCCATTTTCGGGATCGTGTTTGATTTTCTTTTTGCCTTCCGGAAGCGAGCCGTCCTTGGTGATGACGATCTGATTTGCTGTGACCGAGGCGACTTTGCCAGCAGACTCGGAGCAAATCACAGCCCTGGAATCACGGGCTACGCGGCCTTCGATTCCGGTGCCGACGAGCGGCGAGTCAGAGGTGAGGAGAGGAACGCCTTGGCGTTGCATGTTCGAGCCCATGAGTGCGCGGTTGGCATCGTCATGCTCGAGGAACGGAATCAAGCCGGCCGCGACAGAGACGAGCTGCTTGGGCGAGACATCCATGTATTGAACTTTGGATGGCTCGACTTCCAAGAAGTCGCCGCGATAGCGGGCGGAAACCTTCTCGCCGGTGAGATTACCTTTGGCATCGACCGTGGAGTTCGCCTGGGCGATGTAGAAGTTTTCGTCACGGTCGCCGCTGAGGTATTCCACCTCATCTTGCACGCGGCCATTGGCCACCTTGCGGTAGGGCGTTTCGATGAAACCGAAATCATTGATCCGGGCAAAAGTGCTGAGTGAGCTGATGAGGCCGATGTTCGGACCTTCGGGCGTCTCGATCGGGCAAATGCGGCCGTAGTGCGAAGGATGCACATCTCGAACCTCGAAGCCTGCGCGATCGCGGCTGAGGCCTCCTGGCCCGAGGGCGGAGAGGCGGCGCTTGTGGGTGAGTTCCGACAGCGGATTCGTCTGATCCATGAACTGGCTCAGCTGCGAACGACCGAAGAAATCACGAACGACGGCACTGAGCGATTTCGGATTGATGAGCTTCTGCGGAGTGATCTGATCCGTGGTGGGATCAAAGAGGGTCATGCGCTCACGGACGAGACGCTCGGTGCGGGCGAGACCCACGCGGCACTGGTTGGCGAGAAGTTCGCCAACGGTGCGGACGCGGCGACTGCCGAGATGGTCGATGTCATCCGTCAAGCCATCCCCCGCACGGAGGCGGACTAAATATTTCATCGCAGCGACGAAATCCTCCTTGGTGAGCGTGCGCTCTTCCTCGGAGACCTTGAGATCAAGTTTTTGGTTGATCTTGTAACGACCGACACGACCGAGATCGTAGCGCTTGGCGTCGAAGAACAGGCGCTTGAGCATGCTGCGCGAGTTTTGAACGGTTGGCGGATCGCCAGGGCGGAGCTTACGGTAGATGTCTTTGAGAGCCTCGTCCTCGTCGTGGGCGGGATCTTTTTTAAGGGACTTGATGACGGTGTCGTCCTCTTTGGTATCCACGACCTTGACGGTCTTATGACCAAGGCGGAGGAGTTCGCGAACGATCGCGGTGGTGAGGGGCTCGAAAGCACGACCGACGGTGATTTCGCCGTCGCGGATATCGGCGATCAGGACCTTCGTGGCGATCTCTTCCTCGTCGAGTTTTTCGCTGAGTTTGAGGTCTTCGGTTTTGTAGAAAAGTTTAACAATTTCCTCATCCGACGGATAGCCGAGGGTGCGGAGGAAAGTGGTGGCCAAAAATTTGCGGCGACGCTTGCGGCGGTCGAGATAGACATAGAGCAGATCGCTGGTGTCGAACTGCACCTCGATCCAAGAACCGCGGTCGGGAATGATGCGGAAGCCGTGGAGGACTTTTCCATTTGTGTGAATGGAGGTCTCGAAGCAAATGCCGGGTGAACGGTGGAGCTGGGAAACGACGACGCGCTCGGCGCCATTGATCACGAAGGTGCCCTGCGGAGTCATGAGCGGAAGTTCGCCCATGTAAACTTTTTCTTCCTTCGTGCTGCGTTCGTCCTTGTAACGGAAGGTCACATAAAGGGAGGCGCTGAAAGTCTGGCCTTCGCGCTGGGATTCGAGCGCGGACATCTTAGGCTCGCCGAGCTCGTAGCTGACAAAGTCGAGCGAGGACTTGTCCTCGAAACCATGGATCGGGAAAAATTCGCGGAAAACGGCCTGAATGCCGACATTTCGGCGCTTACTAACCGGAACATCCCTTTGAAAAAACTCGTCGTAGGAATTAATCTGGAGCTCGATGAGGTTGGGTGGCTCGATGGCCTCTTTCAATTTACCGAATTGGATGCGTTCAGACATGGTTTTGGTGCGGTGCCGCGGGTTGGGTTGGCCGGGTTCAGTCGGCCGGGTTCATTCGCCGATCACTGGAAACAAAAGATCCGGCATCGATGAACGACCTCTTGGTGAGGCCGTTGCGATGACGGAAATTTTTTTGTTTTGTGGTGCTGGACGGCAGATGTTTGTGAGAAAAACGGATGAAGCGAGCGTGAAAAAGTAGGGAGTTCGGCAGAGGGATCAAGGAAAATTTTCCCGATCCCCCTGCGCGAAAAATCCGACTTACTTGATGTCCACTTTGGCGCCAGCGGCCTCGATCTTTTTCTTGATCTCGGCGGCTTCTTCCTTGGTGACACCTTCTTTGAGAGCCTTGGGGGCTCCTTCGACGAGGGCTTTCGCCTCGGCGAGTCCGAGACCGGCCACAGCGGCGCGGACCTCTTTAATGACGGCAATCTTGTTGCTGCCTGCATCGGTGAGGATGACATCGAACGAGGTCTTCTCCTCAGCGGCGGGAGCTGCAGCGGCGGGACCGGCGGCCGCAACGGCTACTGGAGCGGCGGCGCTGACGCCCCATTTTTCTTCGAGTTGTTTCACGAGGTCAGCGATTTCGAGGACGGTGAGTCCGCTGAGCTGATCGACGAGTGCTTGTGTGTCTGCCATATGGTGTGTGTGTTTTGGTATCGTCGCTTCCCGAGGCATCGGGTCGATTGAGCTGAGCAGCCGCCCAGCCGACGAGGAACCGGTTTGTGTTTGGTTGGTATCCGCGCAGAGATTCAAGAACCGCGGCGCGAAAGTATTGAATTTGGTTTAGCTGGCGGAGCCGAGGGCGTCGGCTTTGGCTTTGAGGACGCGGGCGAGGCTCGTTGCGGGCTCGTTCAGAACACGCACGAACTGGCTGGCCGGGGTCTGCAAGAGTCCCAGAAGCTTGGCGCGGAGGACATCCTTGCTCGGAAGGTCCGCAAGTTCATTGACTTGCGTCGCATTGAGCGGAGCGTTGTCGAGCACGCCGGCGCGAACGGTCGGGAGCTTGAACTCTGCGGCAAAGGATTTGATGACCTTGGCTGCGGCACAAATGTCAGTCTCTCCGGTGACCATGGCGGTCTGACCGGCTAGTGAGTCGGTGAGCTCGGGCATCTGCAATTCCTGCGCCGCGATGCGGAGGAAGGTATTGCGGACAACGCTCATCCGGGCTCCAGCCTCGGAGAGGCGGGTGCGGAGCGACTCGAAGTGTGGCACTTTCATGCCGGAGTAATCGACAATCAAGAGATAAGGCGAGGCTTGAAGCTTCTCGCGGATGTCGGAAACGATGTTTGTTTTCTCGGGTCTCATGGATGAAATGGCTTAGTTTTTGAGATAAGGAGCCGGATCCACAGCGAGACCGGGCGACATCGTGGCGCTGAGGGTGATCGCATCGACAAACGCGCCCTTGGCGGTGGCTGGGCGGGCTTTGACCACGGCGTCGATGACAGCTCTGCCGTTTTCGACGAGGGATTTCGAGTCGAAGGAAAATTTGCCGACGGGAACGGCGATGTTGCCGTTTTTATCGAGCTTGAATTCCACGCGGCCGGCTTTGACTTCTTTGACGGCTTTCGCGGTGTCGTCTGTGACGGTTCCGGTTTTAGGATTCGGCATGAGACCACGAGGTCCGAGGACCTTGCCGAGCTTGCGGACTTCCGCCATGGCGGCAGGAGTGGCAACGGCGACATCGAAATCGGAAAAGCCAGCGGTGACTTTTTTGATGAGATCTTCGAATCCCACATATTCAGCACCGGCCTGCTTGGCGGCTTCGGCGGCTTGGCCGCTGGCGAAAACGAGCACTCGAACATTCTTGCCGCTGCCGTTCGGGAGCGGGCAAGTGCCACGGACCATCTGGTCGCTCTGCTTGGGATCGACACCCAGCTTGAAGGAAAGAGTCACCGTCTGGTCGAACTTGACGGGAGGAAGGGTTTTCAAGGTTTCAACGGCATCGTTGAGGGAGAATTTTTTATTCGCCTCTACTTTGGCCGCTGCCTCGCGGTAGCGTTTGCTGCGTTTTTTTTGCATGTGTTTTTTTGCAGTGCGAACGACCATCCGGTCTCCTGCGGTTGAAGTGCCCCGATTCGCGGGAGGGGAGAGACTAGGGGCGAGTCAACGACTGTCAAACAAATTTCCAAAAAAAATTTGACTCCCTGTCTGCGGCTTCTAGTGTGCTCGACCGCGCATCAGTCAAACGGCGCCACCATTTCATGAAAGCCAAAAATATCGAAGCAGCCTCCAAGGTCATCACCGAGTCCCAGATTTTGATCAACATGGTCTCCCGCCGAGTTCGTCAGTTGAATGCCGGAAGCCGTCCACTCATTGACGCTGAGATCGGCGAGGGAATCGCTGATATTGCGCTGCAAGAAATCGCTCAAGGCAAGATCGGCCTTGCTGAGGGCGAGATCCTCGCGGCCTAAGGCCCACCCTGCGGTCGCGCACCGCTGTATGTCTTCGGAAATTACCACGAACCGGAAAGCTTTCCGGGATTTCCACATCCTCGAGAAATTCGAAGCTGGCGTGGAATTGAAGGGCACGGAAGTCAAGTCTCTCCGGGCAGGCTTGGTTTCGCTCCAAGGCTCTTTCGCCCGTGTGCAAAACGGCCAGATTTGGCTCCATGATTGCACGATCCAGCCCTACGAGCGGGCCAGCCACGAACAGCACGAGCTGAAGCGCCCCCGCCGACTCCTGATGCACCGACTCGAAATCGATCGGCTGGCCGTCTCGATGGAGCGGGAGGGCCTCACCATTCCCGTCCTCCGGCTCTATTGGAAGAAAGGCCGCGTGAAAGCCGAGATCGGCCTGGGCAAAGGAAAGCTGGATACCGACAAGCGGATGGATTTGAAAAAACGCGTCGAGACCCGCGAGGCGGAGCGGGCCGTTTCGGAATTCAACAAGCGCGGTCGCTGACCCGCCGAAAAGTCGCCACGCAACGGCCCTCGATGACCTTCATCGAGGTCATTCGAAAATCGAGCGGCTTCGGCAAAAACTCCCCCGGCAATCCCGTGAGCGTCGGCTTTTTCGCACCTCCGAGGATTTGAGGGAAAATTTCGACCTCGATTTCCTTAATCGAATCCGTTTCCTCCAAGGCCCGGAGCGCCTCTCCCCCACCCTCGCTGGCAAGCAACTTGCCATCGACCGACATCGCGAAGCGGGTCTTTTTTTTAGCGCTCATGCGCCGGGGTTGCGGCCCTGTTCGAGATTTTGCTCGATGCGGCGCTCAAGGGCATCGACCTCATTTTCCACCTCGACGAGCGGCATTGTCTGCGAGGCGCGGTAGCCGAGATAGATTACGCCGCCGACGAGACTCCAGAAAACCTGCATCATGAAACCCGAGAGCGAGACGAGCGTGGCAATGGATTCCGGCGTGGCGTAGAGAGCCCCGAGGATTTGGATGAAGAGACCCTCTCGTAGTCCCGCTCCACCAATACTGATCGGCAAAGCCGTCACGGTCGCCACGATCGGCATCACACAATAAATGCTCAAAAGATTCAGCCCGGCGGCGAAGGCTTTTGCCCCGAACCAGAATGTCGAAAACATCAGCAGATGCGCGGGGATCGAGAGCAGGAAGGCCTTGCCGACCGATCCACCCGCCCGGGCGTATTCCACAAAAGCTCCTGCCGCCTCGACGAGCCTGTCGTGAGCGGGCAACCAGCGCGGCAGTTTCGCCGCGAGATGGAACCGCCCCGCCAGCCAGGCCACGACAACAAATCCGATCGATCCACCGAGAATCACGGCGGCAGTGGCCACGCCGTAGCGTGTGACCTCGTGCGCCATGAGGTCCTGCCAGCGGAGAAGAATCACCACCGCCGAAACCGCCGCCAGCGCGAGCACACCGACCACGCGGTCGATGAAAACACTCAGCAGCGCGCCGGCCTTTTTATCGGGAGCCTCGCGCATGATGAGAAAAATTTTGATGATGTCGCCGCCAGTGGCTCCGAGCAGGAAGAGATTAAAAAACATCCCGACGAGAAGAATCCGCAAGCTCCGCCAATACGAAATCGCAATGCCCTGCACATCGAGCAGAATCCTCCATCGCATGGCCTGCAAAAGCAGCCCACCGCCGAGCGCGAGAAGGCCCGGCAGGAGCCACCACTCGTTCGCGACATCGAGCGCTTCGAGCATTTTTCGATTCTGCTCGGGGTTGCGAAAAATCCAGAAAAGCAGGCCGACGGTGACGAGCAACTGGATGGCCGTGAGGAGGTGTTTTTTCATTTGAAGCGATTGGACCAAGCCTCTGCCGCCTGCACGATCTCAGAGGCCTCGGTGCGGGGGGACATTTCTAAAACCATCGCGCATTTTTTCGGAAGCAATGGCACGAGTTCTTCAAAGCGCGTGTCGCCGGTAAACGGCGGGCAGTGGTCGCGAAATGGCCAGCGCGTGTCGTGGATGTGGCAGCCGAGCAAGCGCGGAGCCATGGTTGCGAGATGTTCGCGGTGGTCGATCAGGCCAAGGTTTTCCTTGATCTGAGCGTGGCCGAAGTCATGCCAGTAGCCGGCATTTTTTGAATCGAGGCGCTGGAGAAAATCAGGGAATTCGCGCTCACTAGGAACCGCCTCGTAGTGTTCGCGGTTTTCGATGCCGAGCTTCACACCGCGCTTGCCGGCATGGGCCACGGCCTCGCTGAGAACTTCCAGCACGCGACGGCTGTAGCTATCCGCAATTTTCTCGCGGGCCTGCACGGCGGCGAGTTTTTGGCGGACATACTCGCGTGAGTGCAGCTTGCCCTGCTCGACCATCGAGCGGAGAGGTTCACTCAAATTCAGCGAGCGCATTCGGCCGGTATGGACGACCACAAAGGGCGCCTCGAGTTTTGCCGCCCAATCGATCGTCGCCAGTGTGAGCTTGAGGGCCCGGTCGCGGTCCGTCGCCCGGTCGGAAGTGAACTCGTAGCAATCTGGTGAGTCGGTCTGGACCTCGACCGGCATGGGCATGAAATTATGGACGCTGGAAACCTTGAATTTCCGCTTTTCGCGGATTTGGAGGACACCTTCGAATTGGGATGGGCGAATTCCGTGGCTGAGCTCCAGCGAGTCGAAGCCGAGCGCAAGGATTTCTTCGATCATGGCGCGACCGTCTTGGTGACGCCAAGAATTCCAGCATGTCGACAGCGAAAGTTTCACGCGATGGAGATTAACAAAAACCGGATGCGGGTCACGGCTCTTGTCGGGTTTGTTTAGAAAAGCAAAAAGGCGCTCCGCCTTGGGACTGCGGAACGCCCATTTGAGAATCAGCCCGATTTATGGCTGGGCGGGCTTGTTACGATATTTGCCTTCGCCCATCTTTTCAAAATGGCCGAGTTTTTTGCCTGTGCTGCTGAACCACACATAGATGTGCTGAATCGGCTTGCCGACTTTTTCAGCAATTTCCTTCACAGTGGTTCCAGCCTCTCCGGCTGCGTTAAGGATCGAGGTAATTTGCTCTTTAAGTTGGCCTTTGGGCGCGCGAGGGCGCAAAGATTTGGCTCTTTTCGCGCCGGCCTTGCGACCGCGTTTAGCTTTTTTAGCACGGAGAACGCGAAGAGCCTCGCGAGTTTCGCCGGAGGCCAATGCGGAGATTTGTTTCTCAACGGCTTCGACTTTCGCCAAGAGGGTTTCTTTTTTCTTGGTAAGAGAAAGAAGAGCGGACAAGGTTTTCGTATTAATATCTGCAAGTTTCATAAGGCCGAAAGAAAAAGCAGAAATCGCCGGCGTGCACAATCCCTTTTTTTACAATAAATGAATCACTTTAAAATCCCTGAGCCCGGGGAGCTCCATATTTACTCTGTCACTTCCAAAGGGGATGAGAATATTTTAAGTAAATATGAGAATGAAAGATATGCTTTATTTTCCACAAAAGCCTGCTGGGATATTTATCTCAAAGGCCACAGTGCAGCACGATATTTAGCTGCAAATTATACAGGAAAACAGCCCTCGGATTTCAATTTAGAAATCTCGCCGGAGGGGAAACCTTCCTTTCCCTGCACGCCGGGACTGCATTTCAACCTGAGCCATTCAGGGAATTCTGTTTTCATTGTTTTTTCCTGTGATCCAGTTGGTTTTGATATAGAAAAATCCTCAAGAAAGGCGGACTTCTCGAAGCTGGCGCAGCGGTATTTTCAACCACACGAGAGGGAACTTATGGATCTCTCTTCGAAGCCAGAATCCATCGCTTTTTTGGAGCTTTGGACCGCCAAGGAAGCCATGCTTAAACTTCTTGGAATCGGGATTGCTTCCGGCTTAGACAAAAGTTTGATTTTAAATGAAAATGAAGGGGTTTTTGATGAAACTAAAGTCTACTTCAAACGCTATATTTTTGGAGATTTTATAGGCACATTAGCGAGTTTTTCGAAGATTCACTCGGTGCGCGATTTTACTTATTGACCGGAGGATTTTCGGCTTCTTCCATCGCAGCCCGAAGGTTTTCACGAGCATCTGGAAGATTGGGATCAATCTGCAAGGCGCGACGAAAACTCCCGATCGCCTCGGTTTTTTTTCCAGATTGATAGAGCGTTACGCCGAGATTGCACAGGAAGGTAGGATTATCCGGATAACGCCGGCAGAGGTCGGCGTATAGCTCGGCGGCCGCAGCGGGTTGGTTATCCAGCAGCAGCGCCCGCGCGAGATTGGATTGGATTGCAACGATATCGGGTGAAAGCCTAAGCGCCTCTTGAAAATGCTGAATCGCGGTTTTCGTGTCTTTTTTGGCGAGAACGGCCGAGCCGAGGTTGTTCTGCGTCTCAGCCAAATCAGGCCGTAGCCGCGTGGCCTCACGGAAGTGCTTTAGCGCCACATCGATGTTTCCGCGATTGAACTCCCTGGCGCCGATCCGGTTATGAGCCTGCCAGCACTCCCAGTTGTGCTTCAAGGTGTAGCTCCAGAGCTTGTCCTCATTTTCCCAAATCCCTGCGTATCGATGGCTCCAGAAGGCAAGCATGCCCACCACAGCCGCCGCGAAAATCCCAAAATACGGCCGCCATTTTGCATCACCCCATTCGCTCGCGCGCACACCCGCCCCCACGACCAGGGCCACGATTCCGATCATCGGGATGTATAAAAAATGGTCGGCCACAAATCCCACGCGCATATACGACATCGCCACGAATCCAAGCACCGGAAGGATCGTGATCAGATAAAACCCAACCCCCAACAGGGCATGCCGGCCCCAGGTTTTTCGCCGAATCCAAAAAACTCCCAGCACCCCGGCAAGCACCGGCCAAGCCAGGAATTGGGAGAGCTCGGGCGGGTTGGCGGCCCATTGCGGGTAGATGGGCAGCAGCAGGGCGGGCCAAAGGATTTTCGAAAGGTAGAAAAAAATCGCCATCCCCGCGACAGCGAATCGCGAGTCCAACCCACCGATCGGGATTGGTTCGTTGCCGATTGCCCGGCTGTGCTGAAAGTGCAGCGTCACCAAGCCCAGCAAAAGGGATATGAGAAAAAACGGCGCGGCATTCCACAGATCCCGCCAACCGATCCGATCACGCCGCCACCAGACATAGAGCAGCATCACCACCGGGAACATCACCGCCGAGCTTTTAGCCAGCATGGCCGCCAGAAAAAAACCCAGCGCCGCCCAGTAAAATCCCCGCCTCCCCGTATCCTCAAACCTCACGAAGAAACACCCAGCCGCCAAAAAAAACGGTAACGAGAAGGTGTTTTTTAATTCCGAAACCCAGGCCACCGACTCGACCGCCAGCGGATGAACCGCAAAAATCAACCCAGCCAGCCAAGCCCCCCGCAGGCGCATCGCCAGAAGCAACGCCCAGACGAGACAAGCCCCCAACGCATGAAGCACCACAGAGACAATGTGATAACCCGTGGAGTCCATCCCAAAGTATTTCCACATCACCCAGAGCGCGCTCATCGTGAGCGGAAAAAAATCCGCCGTTTTCGGAGCCACCCAAAAGCTCGCCAGCCCATCTGGTGACTGCACCACGGGGTTCGCTGTGATGAGATAATCGTCATCCCACAGCCAATCCCCATCAAATACCGGCGAGTAAATCCAAAGGCTCA
>JBDKIG010000013.1:0-24966 GCA_039797215.1 Verrucomicrobiota bacterium
CGAATCCTTCGCGCATCTGACCATGCCCAGCATGAAAAACTTCGGGGCATCGGAATCTTTCAGTCGATCTCTGCCCTTGGGGCCGAAAAGCACGCCATCGCCAGCTTCATCCACATGATAGGTGGCCGACGCTGAAACAGGTGTTGTTTCAAAATCACTCATATTTCCCCGAAATGGCACCATTGGTTTTCGGCCAAGGAATGGAGAAATTGCGAAACCTCCTCCAACTGCCCCTCCCGTTCCGCCCACTCCAGATGCTCCTTGAAGCGAAGTTGCTTTGCGATCGGCATGCTGTGGTGCCAAGCCGCCAGAATCAAAGGCGCGGGCGGCACCCACCCGCCTGAAGGTTTTTGCTGTTTGTTTTTCAGCATCCGAAAAAGGTCGTTCCAATTCGGCGGCATCGGGACGAGTCGGTTGTTCGCGGTGCAATAAGCCCACAGGCATTCCAGACTTTTGCAACTCTGCGTCTCACGCTCTGGTTTGCCGATGTTGCTCATCATTAGGGATACTCTCGTTCCAGCCATTCTTCCAAGGTCAGCTCATGTAGTTTCGTTTGCCCAAGTGTTTTCAAGCTATCGACCAGAAAAGCCTCCATCCTCTCCCTTGGTATCCATTCCGGCGATTCCACCGTGAGATTTCCATAGACGATGTAGTCCCCGATTTCTTCGAGTTTCTTCAGGAAAAAATCGCACACCACCTCTCGATCCGGGTTCGCACAGTCCGTGGGAATTTTTTGGAAGACCGCCACATCATCGCCTTGGTGGATGCCCGCCCAGACTTCTTGCGTGCTTTCATCAAAAACGAGGAGGTATTCACCGATCAGCGGATCAACGTCATCAATTGTGAAAATCTCTTCCGCAGACCAGTCTTCTGACCACTTCAGGAGCCAATCCGGTGGTTCTTCCTCATAATCCTCGAATTGGTCCTCCCAAGATTCGCCTTTGAGAAACCTGAAAGCCCAATAGGCATCGCAGCCATCCAACTCCCCAAGCGAGTTTTGTTGCTCCTCAAACATACTTACGCCGCCGCCTCCTTCAGCCTTTGAGGCGACCAAACCAGTTCCGCCAGCTCGGCCACAAGCTTTCGCCTCGCTCGTTGCTCCTCTTTGCCGAATTTGGTGAATGACTGAAATGGCAGTTCATACTCCTCGCGGAATCTCTCGAACTGGGGCTGATGCCTGTAAACCCCTTCGTCCAGACTCGCAGCATAAATGTTTTGCATCGAGTAGTGGGGTCGCTTTTCAGCGAATGTTCGGTCTTGAAGGCTACGGTTCACATCCGCAGGCAAGAGTAACAACGACCCGATGTGATTCCTTAAATTTTTGAACTCCTCTTCGCTGGAGAATTCGTCCCGCACCGAAGAAAAGTCACTGGACCAAATGTGCTCGATGTCGAACGGATTGTTGCTTGTTCGATCCACATATTTGTCAAAGGAGTCCGTCCTGCCGGAACCCGCCTCCGTTGCAGCGGTGAGACGGGCCAGAAGGTGGAAAATGTAGCGACGGCTGAATTGATTGAGCGACAAATCATCGATGCCTTTGCGCTCCTTTGAGGGGCATCCACTGAAGTTGACTTCGTCATCCGCCAGCTTTTTGGTTAGGATATCGAGAAGCTCAGGCAATGGCTTGCGACGGATTTCCCGGCAAAGAAGCCACATTGTATACGAGGCACTTGCGTAACTCACGCGAATGTAATTCACCACCCGCCGCAACAGCCAGATATCGAGATAGCAGGCCGTCACCGCGAGCTTGCGCCGAACGGTTTCCTCGTTGTCTGTTTCGACCAGAGGGGCAAGGAGGACTGTGGATTGCCAAGTAAAACCATTGTGCTCGTTGTAGTAGATGGCTTCGAGACCCTGTGTGTAGTTCCTGCTGGCATCGTGAATCTTCAGGTAAGCCTTCGCGAAAAACGGAAAGCTTGAGCACATCATTTCAAGATTTCGAGCTTCCGATCCGAGATTCAGCCTCCCGCTGTTTTCTCTTACCCAGCGGTGGAAGACGGAGCCGATGAGCTCCCAATCCTTGTCGATGGCATTGGCCGTGCGCTCACGAATCGAATCGGCGAATTGGGCTCTCAGCCAAGCCTTGATGCAATTTGCATCTCTCTCCGGCTCATGCGATCCACCACAGGAGATCAAATCCAGCACCTGTCTTTTCCATTCCTCGTTGGCCTTGAGTCGCCGATCAGCATTCTCGATGGGTGCAAGGAGGTAAGCCTTCAGCATATCTACCGGGCTAAGAGGCTTTCCTCGATCGTTCATCGTCTCGAAAATCGCGTAGGCGTAGTTGTCATTTTCTGTCGCAATCTCGATCACTCCCACACGGGTCATCAGCCAGTAGATGAAGTGTGGCAAAGCCTCGCCAAGGTCGTCGATTAAGCCGTTTTCCTCAATATCACGGTAGCGGGCATACATCGTTTGGATGGACTCGTCTTTGCCATCCGGGTTGAAGGCTTCACCGTCAAAGAGTGCCTTGATCACAGGCAGGCGTTCCGGGATATCCAGATTGAACTTCTTCTCACCCAAAGAGTCGCTGAAAATCAGCGGTGCAATGGTTTGGGTGACCTGAAGGTTTTTCTCCTTCGCCACTCGATAGAGGTAAATCAGGAGTAGGGTGAGCGAGGTGACGCGCTGCTGCCCGTCGATCAGATAGTTCTTTTGATTCCGTTTGGTGACAATGATGGAGCCGAGGAAATACTCCTCATAATTGCTGACCATTTGGGTTTCATGCCCCGACTGGTAAGCGTTAGCGAACTTGCCCTGCAGATCGGAGAGGAGTTCGTTGATGTTCTCCTTCTGCCACTTGAATTCGCGCTGGTATTCATCGATCGAGAAAGACTGGCTTTGCAGGAGTTGCTGAACAGTTCGGTAATTTGGAATTATAGGCATATCTTTGTTATATCCTCGGGTTTGGTCATCCCTGTGATGCAGTAATGGTAGTCTCCATCCAAACGAGCAAAGTTCAGGTGAATTGATTCAATCGTTGAGAATGAAGACCAGTATTTGTCTTCGGTCATAACGGGCTTCATGAGGGCATCCAAGATTTCCAGGGCCTGTTTGCTGCTGCAGGTGATGTCTTTAAAATCACTATCATACAGGACAAAACCATCGGTGTCGGGAATGAATCGGCCAGTTTCACTATCTTTCGTCCAACCGAGCGCACAATCATCTGCATCATCGCCCGTGTAGATGGATTTTATCTTCAGGATACTGGTGATTGCGTCTTGTAACACACGCGGCTGTAAGACACAGGGACCTTCTGACTGGATCGGGCTGGACCAATGTCGCGTGAGCAGAAGCCTTGAATCTTCTTGGCGGAAAGCGCAGTGGACATGCTCCATGGCCATATTCAGGACTGGATGAGCTGCGCAGTGCAGATTGGAGACGAAATCAAAACCGATATTCTTGGCCCATTCAGGAGCAGATACATCGATTTCAATGTCTCCGTCATTTCCCATGCCGGACGGCCCGATCCAGCCCCCTTTAAAATGGTATTTTTCGATCAGAAACACCAAGGCGTCGTGGTCATTCTTGAAACTTGGCGGAGTGTTTTGTTGGCTACTCATTGCTTGGTGAGTCAGCGAATTTGGCTTCTCATTCCGCCGCCCGAATCCCTCCAACGCCGCGTCCATTTCCGGCAGCACATCGGCGATGGCTGTTTGTCGGGATCGGGCTTGGTTTTCCATTGATGCGCAGGGGTAAAACTAATCGCCCAAGCCAGCTTCCTCTGCGGCTTCCTGGTAGGTGTCATACGGGCCGCCGTTGAGATAGGAGCCAGTGACAAAGAATTTGCCCAGGAGTTCGGTGATCGAAGCAAAATCGGCAGACCCGGGAATGCCTTCACCGTCCGATTCGACAAATTCCTCTTCGCTGCCCTCCTCGCAAACTGCGGCCATAAGCACATTGTGAAGAAGATCGTAGTTTGCGTCGTTCTGCAGTTGCTCGGGTTCCAGCGGACCTTCCCACCCTTCTGCGAGCAGGTTTTTTCCGTATTTGCCAACCAGCCGCTTCCAAAAAGCCTGATCCTCACCTGCTCGAACGAGGTCAAAACTCATACCAATCTCGTCCTTCCGGTGAGGAGTTCCTGCATCATGGCCTGCTTGAGGGCGCGGGTCTTCTCCCGCCGCTGCTCCAACGCGGTGAGTTCGGCGTCCATGTCGGTAAGGATTTGGGCGATGGCGGTTTGTTCGGGGAGTGGCGGCACGGGCATCTTCAACTTGGCGATGTTGGTCTTACTAATTCCGGAGACCTTTGTGCCGACTGCGTAAAAAAGAAACTGCTGACGGATGGCAGGCGTTTGAAAACAAAACCGCCGATACTCATGAGCTAATTCTCCGGTCTTGCTCTTGGCGACAATCGTGTGCAAGCCGGAGATGAATGGAAGGTTATCCTTGTTTACAACGACGACATGCCGACTCGTTCCCTCATCGTCCTCGGAAGCATCAACGAAAACAACATCGCCATCTTTGAGTAACGAGTCGGGTGATACGCGATTGAGCGAGATGTCGAGCTTTGGAATATCTTGAAAATCTGTGCGGGTATCCACGCAAGTCTTCGTCGCGCCGTGAATGTCGCCGTAATGCAGATAACAATGGCCCTCTGTGGAAAGCTGGTCGCGTGATGCCGAAAAGCCACCGCTGAACTTGAATAAATCAGAAAAGGTCTTCACCTCCCACTCGCCGTGGAAGCCGGGGAGGCGGGTTTGGCCGGTGAGGAGTTGCTGCATGGCGGCCTGTTTGAGGTCGCGCTTCTTGGCGATGAGCCGGTCCAGGCCGCCCAGCAGCCCATCCACATCGCTCAACGCCTCCGCAATCGCGCGTTGTTCGGGAAGGGGTGGTCGCTGAATTGAAAATCTCGCTAACTCTTTTGCACCTAAGTTTGGCTGCGCAGCCCCACCAGCCCATGTCTCGATCATTTGGGCACACAATGCAGAGCCAAAATAGCAACAGAGGTATTCACGACTCACCAAGGCCTCCTTGTGGCGAACAATGACGAGAGAGCTCGCTATTGCGCCGTGGCCAAAGTTGCTGCTCACAAGGCCAAACTTTCCCAGTGAACCTCGGAGGCAAAAAAGAATGTCCCCAGCCTTCACCTTGCCTCCCCCAAGCCTGTCGTAGGCCTCTTGGGTAATATAGTTCATTTCATTCGTGGAGATTTCTCCATCTGCAACATGCCCAGCATTGATGAACGGGATGCCACTCAGACGGAAAGAACCAGGAGAAGGGTAATTGCTGCTTCGATCCCCATTCTCGAACGAACAGATCTGGCCAAGCGGCCTCACCTCCCACTCCTCTGGAATCACCCCCACCTCGGTCTGTTTGTAGCCGCGTTTCATGGTTGATCTCCTGCAGTCGGCAGTTGCTTGATCATGCGGTCGAAGTCGGACTCGAAGAGGCGATCTTGGACGATACGGTATTTCTCAAACTCGGATTCGGCAAAGGCCTTGGCGATCTCGGCAGTGACTTTTCCAGGGTTGTCGAGCAGGTCGCGCTGATTGAACTGGAGGAAGGCGTCCAGTTTCCCCGCCCAGTCGGCCATGGTCATGGGGATGCTGCGCTCGGCCTGGTCCTCGGCGTAGTCGAGATACATGGTGACGAAGCGGTCGAGGGATTTGAGTTCCTTCTCGGTGAGGTAATTTTTGGCAACAGCAACATCCGGCTTGAGGATTTTTCCCTTGGGAGCATTCCGCCAGGTGGTGAGGCCCATGTGTTCCTTGGTGCTGTCCGCCCGGCCTATGATCAACTCGGCGGCGGTGTGTCCGTGGATGGCGAAGTGGAGCTTGTTCTGCACGGCAGCGAAAAACGCCTGCGTCGTTTCGGCCTCCGCGCTGTAGTCCATCGCCGTGGCGTAAATGTCGGTGATCTTTTGGTAGAAGCGTCGTTCGCTGGCCCGGATTTCGCGGATTTCCGCGAGCAGGTTGTCGAAGTAGGCTTGGTCGAAGATGGCACCGTTTTTCAGCCGTTCCTTGTCCAGAACATACCCTCGGATGGCGAAGTCCCGCAGGATGCCGATGGCCCACTGGCGGAATTGGGTGGCGCGGGTGGAGTTCACCCGGAAGCCGACGGCGATAATGGCGTCGAGGTTGTAGAAGGCGGTGAGGTAGCTTTTGCCGTCACTGGCAGTATTCCGGAATTTCCGGAGAACTGCCGCCTCGTTCAGTTCCCCGCTGTTGAAGATGTTTTGCAGATGCTCGCTGACCGTGCGGACATCGACATCGAATAGCGCACCGATGAGCTTCTGCGTAAGCCAAACGGTCTGGTCCTCCACGCGGACTTCGATGCCCTTTTCCCCGGCCTGCGTGGTGAAGATGAGGAACTCGGCGGTGCTGTTGCGAATCTGAACCTTCTTCGGCTTGCTCATAACGCCGCTCCCATTTTCTTAAGGTGGCCATCGACCTTGGCGGCGAGGGCGGCGACTTCGTCGGTGAGGTTCGGCAAGGGTGTGGCGTAGCGTTCGGCGAGAATGCGGATGCGGCCTGTGAGGGTTTGGGAAACGCGGTCGAGTTCGCCCTGGATGGCTGTGGTGAGGGTGGCGAGCCACTTGTCCTCGATGACGAGGGTCCTGATCTCGTCCTCGGTGAGCTTGGGGTATTTCTCGTAGGCAAGCTGATCAAGCGCGGCGTCGGCATCGCGGATGGCTTTCTTGAGTTCGGATTCCTCGGCGTTGAGTTTGAGCCATTGCTGGAGGACGGAGGCTTCGTCTTTGGCATCCTTTTCGGATTTGATTTCCTTGAGGCGGGCGTTGACTTCGGCCTTGGCGATTTTGTCGAGGGAGCCGAGGAAACCCTCTTCGCCGCCGTGCTCTTCTTCCAATTCGGCGATGGCGGCAGAGGCAGCTTCGAGTTCGGCCTGCTTGGCGTCGAGGGAGGATTGTTCTTTCGCAAAATAGCGGGCCACAAGGAGAGGCTTGGGGACAAGATCGCAGGCCCAGCCTTTGTCTTTTTCGCGACCTTTTTTGTCTTTCTCGATGATGCGGGCGGGCGTGGCGATCCAGCCATCGGCGGCGATGAGGTAGCAATCGTCTTGCATGGTGGCGGCCCAGAAATCCATGAGGTGCTGGTAGACATCGTAGGCATCAAGCAGGGGCGCACTGCGGAAAGCGGTGAGGAGGTCTTCGGAAATGGACGCGATGAGTGCCTTCGGATGACCGGATTTCGTGAATGAATCCAACTCGGGGCGGGTGCGTTGGGTCCACGCGGTGAAAATCTCGACGACCTGCTCATTGAAAGCCGTGAACTCAGGTTGGCCCAGAATGGCGGACTTCAATTCTGAGGCCGGAATGCGAAGTGAGGAATAACCTGCGCGAAGCGGCTGGAACGCCATTGCCCTCACGGTGGGCATGACTCTCCAGTAATCAAGCAAGGCATCAATATCACGGTCGGGAATGCCTCCGCGCAAGTGGCCGTCGATGTCTTGAATATCCTCAGCCTCGGTGCTGTCGATGTAGCGGGGCAGGTTGAGATTGTAGTCGTTTTTCGGGTCGGCGATTTCGTCGAGCGGGACGAGGCGCGAGTATTTGGGAATCTCCAACTGGCGCGTGAAGACATCGACGATCTTGTGGATATCCTGCTCGCGAAGGCGGTTTTTATTTCCGTCCTTCATGAATCCCTTGCTGGCATCAACCATGAAAATGCCTTGGCGCGTGGCGGCCTCGGCCTTGTCGAGCACCATGATGCAGGCAGGGATGCCGGTGCCGTAAAAGAGATTCGCAGGCAGGCCGATGATGCCTTTGATGTAGCCGCGCTGGACGAGATTCTTCCGAATCACGGCCTCGGCATTGCCACGGAACAGGACGCCGTGCGGCAGGATGCACGCGCCTTGCCCGGTGCTGTTCAGCGAGGCGATGATGTGGAGCAGAAACGCGTAGTCGCCTTGCTTGTCTGGCGGCACGCCATGCACAAAGCGGTTGTAGAGGTCGTTCAGCGGATCAAAGCCATGACTCCAACGCTTCACGCTGAAGGGTTGATTCGCGACCACATAGTTGAAGGTCTGGAGGCGATCGCCCACTTTGAACTTCGGGTCGGCCAGGGTGTTTCCCTGCTTGATCTCGGCCTCGGCGTTGTCGTGCAGGATCATGTTCATCCGAGCCAAGCTCACGGTTGCGCTGTCCATTTCCTGCCCGTAGATCGTGATTTTTGTTGGAGCAGCGGCGGCTACCTTCAGCAGCAGCGAACCGGAGCCGCAGGTCGGATCATAGGCTGTGGTCGCGGCGGTCGTGTTGGCTTTATTGATCCCGATGAGCAACGCCAGAATCCGACTCACCTCGGAAGGAGTGTAAAATTGCCCCTTGCTCTTGCCGCTCTCCGTGGCGAAGTGCCGCATGAGATATTCGTAGGCATCGCCGAGCAGGTCGTCGCCCTCGGCGCGGTTTGAGGAGAAATCCATCGCGGGATTTTCAAAGACGGCGATGAGATCGGTGAGGCGGTCCACCATGTCCTTTCCGCTTCCCAGCTTGCCTGAATCGTTGAAGTCGGGAAAATCCGAGAGTTGGTTGGCATTTTCCAGCGGAGCGATGATCTGCTTGTTGATCAGCTCGCCGATGTGGGGGTTCCCCTTCAGGGCAACGAGATCGCGAAAGCTCGCCCCCTCTGGAATCGTGATCGGAGCGAACGGCTGCCCGGCGTATTTGTCGCTGATGTATTTGATGAAAAGGATCACCAGCACATAGTCCTTGTATTGGCTGGCATCCATGCCACCGCGCAACACATCGCAGGATTGCCAGAGAGAGGAATAGAGTTCGGATTTTTTTAGGGCCATGGGATGTGATTGTCAGCTTTTTTGAGGAACAGGAGCAATGCGATTCGGGCAAAAAGAAGGCCACCCCAGGCGCATGATGCTCGGGCATAGAAGGGAACAAGGTTCGTGCTCTTGGAACTCAAAACCGGAATTCCAGCTGGCTTGCGGAATGGCTTGGGGTCTGACTCCGCAGGCGAATACGCCCGCCGAAAGAACCGAGGATTTGGATGAGTTTTGTGATCATTTCGGGAGGAAGCCTAAAACAACTGGTAGGACATTTACGGGGTGAGCAGTTTTTTTCTGAAAAATAGTTCAGACCTCCAAAAGCAGCAGAGATATGCCCTGATGAGCTAATTCACTCCGGCTATATCTGCTTCATTTTTTGCAATCACCAAAGAGGCATCTTTAAATTTTAACCCACCAGAATGTCGCTGGTCGGCCCATCTCCGGATGACCCATCTCTCCTGTCCTTGAATTTAAAATGGAGAGTGAGCGAGTCCTGCGGCTCCTTGCCATCATGGGCCAAGTGACCCGCCATCCGGCTATCAAGCATGATCGCGCCAAGCATGTCGAAGGTTTCCACTTTGCGATTGGATCGAATGGTGACCTTCGTCGGAATCATGCCGAGAATTTGTTTTCGAAGCATATCACGCTTTTTTCTAATGGTCATATTGCGATCGTCAGCTGCCTCCCCACTGATCTCGGAGATGCGCTCGCGAATGTCCCGCCGGTTCCAAAGACGGGAACCGAGCGTGTTCGGGTTCTTCGCGTCCGGACAAAGGATTCGATAAATTTCCGTAGGAGTTTTGCCTTTTGCCATCTCCTGCGCAAAGTTCTCATGCAGTTTGTTTTGAAGTTTTGGCATATTGGTTTGTATCTGTGGTTTAGTGTGCGATTGAAAGAATCGTGATCGACATGATAAACATGTGCCCTGCTCAAAATATAGGCAGGGTCGTTGAGGCTCATCAGGTGTCGAATAGGAGGGGATTTTTTCGTAAGCGCAGATCAAAATGCATCCCTATATTTACTATTATTTGAGGCCTTTTCAGGTGGTCTTTTTATGCTGGGGGATGCTATCTTCATCCATGCCTCAAATCCTCTTCGATTTGCTCGCTTCCCTTTTCTCTCGCAATGGTTATGGAAATTTCTCATTTCATATTCGACATCGTGTTCGGGATACCTCTGTTTAAGCTTCGTAGCCCACTCCTCTTCAGATTCCTCAAAAGGATTAGTTTCTTGAGAGTGGGTAGGTTGGCCTACCAACCTACATGAATCTTCATTTTGATTCTTCTTGTTTATTCGGGTGAACAATTGTTCACCGTTTCCGCCCAAAGATGTCACCGTTTCGTTGCCAAAAATGTCACCATTTATGTCGTCGGATTTCACCGTTTCGGAATCAATAAATGGTGAACTCCAGTTTACCTTTTTGATGAAAAGTCGGTATCGGTTTGAACGCCCCCTTCCGCCTCCTCTTTCCATTCTGATTTCATCAGATGGAAGCCTATTGAGTATACTTTTTACATATCGCTCCGAAATGTTTGCAAGCTTCGCGATTCGAGAAACCGCAGGGTATGCGATGCCTTCGGAATCAGCATGGGCCGCAAGCGCAAGCATGACTATACGGGCTGAACCAGAGGTCTTAGAACGCGTAAGAACCCATTGGACGGCGGCGGCGCAGTTCCAAGAATTACCCGCCGCCATGATTTTTCTCCTTGGTTGATAACGGCTGAATGCTCGGTGAGATTCGTGACAGGCATGTCAAAGAATCTTGGCTCTTGTTAGCGCACGGGCTTTTTCGTTTTTTTGGTGAGGTTAGCATTTCGCGTCCTCCTCAATTTGTTCGATGTCGGCAAGGAGGTATCGCACTCCGCGTCCGAGATGATATGGTTTAAGGATTCCTGCGGCTTCACGACGCTTGAGCGTCATTATGCTGCATTGCCAGCGTGAGGCGGCTTGCCTCCGAGTTATGAATTTTTGTTCGTTATTATTTTTTACCATTTCTTGCGATGACTTGGCTGGTTGTAGTCAAGTGTTCACATGAAACGGCAGGGGGGGTTGGCAGTAAAAAGTTACTTATTACTATCTTTGGATGGCCATATATCAGGAGGAGATATTTTAAACAATTCAGATTGAGCTTTTTCTGCTGCAGTTGAAAAGGATTTTGGATCGTCTAAAGCGTTGGTTTTTTGTCCAAGCTGTCTTCTTTTCTTTCCAGTTCGAAGATCGAAATATTGTCTGAAGTTGATACCTGCGCGTGCTGCCCGCGCAGCTCCAAGTTGGGATAGCCTATTTTGAGCAACAGAGATTTTTTTGCGCTCCACCTGCATAAGTTTCATCCATATCTTAAATTGTTTAATGATATCGTTTTTTTCATAATCACGCCAGTTAATAACAAAACAGTGAACGCTACAAGGTCGATCAATAAGCGGACCTGCTTTATTAGTAATAATATTCCAAAAATCTATAGAACCAAACTGTCTAATATCCCTCCAAGCAGGATCGCCTTTATTATTCCAAATACGAATCATATCTAAAGGTTCTATTTCTGTGATGGGTTTAGTTTTATTAAATATAGGAAACGACAAAAATTCTTTTATTTCCAAATAAGGCAGGGGGAATAAATAACTGTTCAAACTCCAGAGTAGGCCGGTATAGTCCGCGACTCCAGCCGAGCGATATGAAAGTTTGCCACTTGGGTGCATCTTTATATGGCCATCGTAATAGCTTTCCAAATCTCGCCTATATTCCCAGAAGACCGCGAATTCGGCCTCCTCTTTAGTGATGCTGCTAAAATCCCACTCGTGATTGTGAAACGGTAGAGAAATTTCCCTGAAGCCGTTTTTGAATTTCGTTTCTTTCAACATCGAATGAGCCTTGCCTTTCATTCGCGATAGCAAGTTTTCTCTTCTTGATTCCTCCTTTAAAACAAGAGGTGGATGATCCTTTGCCTTGCTTTTTTTTAACGCAGACGAGCCGCCAGACTGGGGCGAGGCCTTACCTGGAGTTCTTTTCTGGTTCTGGACTTTTGCCTCTTTGGGCTTGGTAGTTTTCATCGAGTCTTTGAGCGAACTTTTTTTGGGTTAATGGAAGCTCTTTCTGATTGGGTCGGAAACTGGGCGATTTTCTCCCCTTCATTCAACCACCCTCCAACATCGATCACAGGTCGGGTTTTTAGGTCTGTGTAGTGGGCCGCTGTCGTGGCGACACTGCTGTGCCGAAGAACCCGGGAGGCGGCATAGATGCCGTGTTCCGCTGTCACGAGCGCGCCAAGTTCCTTGCGAAGTTCGTGGAGGGGTTTCCGTGCCGTTACGCCATGTTTGCGAAGCCAAGCCGTTAGTCGATCGAATACTGCACCAGCGCGGTAGTTCTGCCCCCATTTCTTCGGCCCGCTTGCTGCGCCATCCCCATCGATCAAAAACTGTCCGGTCTTCTTCGCGTGGAAGCCCCGCAGAATGGCTACGGTATTTTCATCGATGGCTACCTCATCACGAGAGTCCGCCGTCTTGAGACTTGCAGCATCCGTGGATTCCACCCGGATCAGTTGGCGACTGAAGTCAATTTGATGCCATTGCAGGGAATCAATCTCACCCTTCCTCAGTCCCGCCGATAACGCGAGGAGCATGGCGAGGAAAGCCGGAGGATCATTTTTGGCAAGTTCCCTGTGCGCCTCTTGCAGGAGTGTCTTCGCATCGATCCGGGAGAAATATTTTGCACTCTGGCGCGGGAAAAACTCAACCGCATGGAAAGGGATCGGATCAGGCAGACGAAGGTCGGTCAGAAATTTTAGAATCTTCCCGGCAAATAAGCTCCGGGCCTGCCGTATCGTGGAGTTGCAAGAGGTCTTACGGGAACGCTCCTCCGAAGGCGTCTTCGCATGCTTCACATATTCCAGTCTCCAATTATGCACAGCGGTTAGAGTGAGAATCTCAAGGCTCGCCGCATCGATCTTGGCGCGGTAATCCGCCGCCCCGCCCTTGCGAGGCCCAAAGCGTTTCTTTGAACGATCAACAGCGAGGATGTCAGCAACGATTTTGCGAAGGGCGCGGGAGTATGAGGTGAAGGTGGATTCATTGGCCTCCGAAACCCTCCGGGCGGCTTTAATCCAATCCCCCACGGATGCCACGGGTGCGGTAAGGTCAGAGTCAGGTTCGGCTGATGGGCGATGCTTCGCGAGAACAGCATCCCATCCAATTGTGAGAATGTCGTTGTATATACCAGCGGCGATCTTTGCGGCGGCTTCCTTGTTCCCCGTTCCTGTTGTAAACGCGGCGCGCCTCCCCTTGTAGAGCGTGCGGAAAGAGTAGTGCGGTGATTCCTCTCCCCGAGAGTTAACGGGCTTGATTAAGCGGGCAATCCAGTAGTTCGCGGAGTTCTTGCCAACTCCACCCGTTTTTTTGTTTGGCAATTGCTTGGCAATTTTTCCGCGCCCCCCTGATTCGCCATGAACCGATATGGGCTTAACATTTTCAAAGTTTATATCCCTTGCTGCTTGGGTTTTATCTCTTTTTTGTGTGCTCATACTGGACCACATTAGCACACAGCGGAAAGCCCACAAGCGTTCAACTCTTAATCAATTGGTTCCGGGTTCGAGTCCCGGGGGGCGCAGTTCTTCTTCAGCAGCGGTTTGAAAGATTTTAACGGATTTTGAAAATACATCCCCCTGCACTTTTACTGCATTCTCGAATTGATCAGCCGTGCGGTTGGGCTGACTTATTGGCTGCGATTTTTTAATCTTCTCCGAGGAGGAATTGGAAATCCTCGAGCGAAAGGGCGCGGGCGAAGTTTTCCTCGCCGAGGATGTCTTTTGCGAGGGGGCCTTTCTGTTTTTGGAGGCGGCGGATTTTTTCCTCGATGCTGTCTTTGACGATGAGGCGGTAGGCGAAGACGGTTTGTTTTTGACCGATGCGGTGGGTGCGATCGATCGCCTGAGCCTCGACGGCGGGATTCCACCACGGATCGAAAAGCACGACATAGGCCGCCGAGGTCAGGTTCAAACCGGAGCCGCCGGCCTTGAGGCTGATGAGAAACACTGCGGGGCCGTCGTGGTTTTGGAATTCCTGCACGAGCGGCCCTCGGTCCTCGGTGGAACCATCGAGACGGAAGGTCTTCCATTCGCGGGCGGTCAGCGACTGATTGGCAAGATCGAGCATTTCGAGGAATTGGGAAAAGACGACGACCTTCTGACCCTCTTCCATGAGGGGTTCGAGGAGATCGATCAGCGCGGCGAGCTTCGCGCTCTCTTCCTCCGCCGGAGCGGCCTCGGATTTCTTGGATTTGGGTTTTTCATCGAGGCCCAGCAGGCGCGGGTGGCAGCAAATCTGGCGAAGGCGGAGGAGGCTCGTGAGGATGTTGAAGCGGAGCTTGTCGAGCTGCTTGTCGGTTTGAGCCTTGAGGAGCTGGGCGCGGGCGCGCTTGATCTCGGCCTGGTAGAGCTTCGATTGGGTGCCTTCCATCTCCACGATGATGTCCTCCTCGACGCGCTCGGGCAGGTCGGAGGCGAGCTCGGATTTCGTGCGGCGCAGGAGAAAAGGACGGGTGCCGGCGGCGAGGCGGTGGCGGGCAAAGATGTCGTCCTTGCGGTCGAAGTTTTTCAGAAACCCGGCGCGGTGAGCGCCAGGCGGTGGCTGGACGAAAGAGCGCAGGCGGCGCGGGCGTTTTGCGAGGATGGGTTTTTGATGTTTTGTGCCTCGTCGAGGATGACAGCGCCCCACCGGATGGAGCAGAGTTTTTCCTCCTGCGATCGGAGCTGGGCGTAGTGGATGACAAGGAGGTCGAACGAACCGACGAGGCCGGTTTTTCCAACGCTCTCGCGGTTCCAGACCTCAATGCGGAAACCAGGCAGGAAGCGGGCGGTTTCCGAGCGCCAGTTGTCTTGGACGGACTTTGGGCAGACGACAAGCGCGGGACCTTCGAGTTTTTGGGTTTCACGCAGCCACTCGAGCCAGCAGAGGGATTGGAGGGTTTTCCCGAGTCCCATGTCGTCGGCAAGCACGCCGCCGAAGCGGTTTCCCGTGAGGTAGGCGAGGAAGTGGAATCCCTCGAGCTGGTAGGGCCGGAGCGTGGCGGTGATGGCGGAGGGCGCCGGGGGAGTAACTCGGGTCTGGATATCCTCGATGCGGCGGCGGACCTGCTTGCAGCGTTCCGAATCGAGTAGCGGCGAGTTTTTCTTGGCGAGCGAGCCGAGTTGGAGGGCATGAAGGCGTTGTTTCTCGGCAGAAAAATCATGGGCGGCCAGGCCGAGGTCGGCGAGTTCACGGAGCTGTTCCTCGGGAATGTCGAAGTCGAGTTTGCGCCAGCCTTTTTGCCGAGCTGAACCCATTGGCCTCGGGCGTTGAGGAGCAGGCCGATCTCTTCCTGCGTGAGCGTGGTGTCGTCCACCTTCAGAGCCACGGAGAGATCGAACCAGTCGATCTCGGAGGATTCCTCGATATCGATCGAAACACGCCCGGCGACGGCTCCGTCCCGCAGACTGGCGAGGTTTTTGTCGAGCGAGACCTCGATTTGTTCGGGTCGCGCGGCGAGCCAGTCGAGAAATTGCTGGGGCCAGGATTTAGTTAACCGGAAATGCAGCATGTCGGGATCGCCGTAGTGCTCGATTTCCTTGAAGGGAATCGCCCCAAGCCACGAGGCAGCAGGGGCGAGGCAGGATTTATCGGGAAGCGTGACGATTTCGTCGTCATCGTCATTGTCAGTATCCTCAGCGTTATCGAGCCATTCCAAACCGCTCCAGATCGAGTGCTTCTTGCTTTTTTCCGTTCCGGCCCTGGCGGTGAGTTGAATGTGGGCGGCGCCGAGGTCCGAGTATTTGAGCCGGACATGGATAGCGAGGGGAACGCGGCGAATTCGGGACTGGAGTGTCGGCGGCAGGGGCAACGCCATTTCAACGAGCGCGCGGATTCCGGTTTTCGACTCAAGCGCGGCGGCCGGAATTTTGATTGGCATCGGCTTGGAACGATTGTGGAACGGCCAACGATCGATCGGGTAGATGCCCGAGCCGCAAACATAGTGGAGTGGCTCGCCGGGAATGATGGCGATCGGTGCCGGAACACCGCGCCCATTCTCGTCGAGGAGGTCGAGTTTGTAGTTGGAATGCCACTCGGACGGGCTTTTCAGATGCCAGACGAGTGGGGACTTCGCGACGACGATGGGCAGGCCATCCTCTCCGAGCACATATTTCGGGAGAAGCTCGGGAGTGCGGCACAACTTGGCGAGGCAATGCGTCAGCTCCTTGGAAAATGGTTCGATTTTCAGGGTGTTGATTGCCCCATACGCGTTTTGGAGAATGGCAAGGATGCTGATGCTGCCGGCATCGAGGAGCGTGGAATTGTAGTTTCCGTAGCGCAGGTCGGACTCGCACTCGCGAAGGGTTTTGATTTTGGCTGGGGTGAATTCCGTCTCGCTTCCGCTGCGGGCGAGGATCACGGGGCCGTCAGGCGAAAGCTGGAGTTTCAACTCCACGCTTTTTGGGCGGGCTGTGGTTGTGTTTTGCCACTGGGCCAGTTCGTTTTCCCATGCGGCGATTTCGCGGTGGCTGGAGATTTTTTTCGAGAGTTCCTCGATGAGAGCCGGATCGATTGCGGAGGCGACCGTCGGAGGAAGTGGGCAGTTTTTCTCTCTTGCGAGGATGGCGAGAAAGGCGAGGAAGTCCCAAGCGTCGCGCGGCGGAAGGGCTTTCGGGTGGATTTCAAAGGTCGCGTTGAAATTCCAGCTAGTCTTGGCTCCAAGGGTCTGCAGGAAGGTGTTCTGGTTGACCGTGTGATTTCCGGTTTGGCGCCAGCGCTCGGCAGCTTTCAAAAACGCTCCGGCTGGTCCGGCCAAGGGGAGGTTGACCTTTTTCGAAACCAGATCGGCGAGGGTTGGCTCGGTGGATGGGGATTCCTCAGGCTCTTCAATAATGGGAGCCTCGTTGATCAAAAGTTTCGCAACCGCCACCGCGTGTTTGCAATGACTGCCGTAGGGGCAGGTGCAATCGCCAATGAGTCCCCTGGGCTGGAAGGCGAGGTGGACAGAGTAACCTTTCTGCTTGTCGGAACCCAAAACGACAGCCTCAAGCATTTTTTCATGTCCTCTTGATCGAGAGGACATGGTGTTTGGAGGCGAGCGCCTGGCCGCGCTGCTGTGTTTTTTTGGTGGAGGAAAAGACGAAGACCTGAAGCGCTTCTTTATTTTCCGAAGTGATCGGTATCGATGAGGCGGGTGACATTCAGCTCGATACGGAAGAAGGGGAGCGCCGTGAGCGACGCTCCCCTTCGAGTCAGGATGGTTTTACTGGCAGGCTTCGCACTCGCCGCCGTTGCGCATGGCTTCGATGGAGCAGGCCATTTTTTGCTCGGCGGTGTATTCCGGCTTGGGACCGGCGACGACGCCGCGGAGTTCCTTTTTCACATTCGTGGTCGGGCCTTCGATGCTCGAGGCCCCGAGCGTGCGGAGGTAGTAGGTCGTCTTGAGACCGGTATGCCAGGCTCGGCGATACATCTTGCTCACGACGCGCATGTCGGGCTCGCCGATGAAGAGGTTCACCGATTGCGACTGATCGATCCACTTTTGTCGGCGCGCGGCGGCATCGATAACAAACTCGTGGCCGATCGTGAAAACCGTGCGGTGCTTCTCGCGGATTGAGTCAGGGATTTCCTCGATGTTTGTGAGTTCGCCCTCGAAGTATTTGAGTTGTTCAAGCATGCGGGTGTCCCATTTCCCAATCTTCTTAAGGTCGCGGACGAGCTCGGTGCTGAGGATGGTGAATTTGCCGCCGAGGTTTTCTTTGGCGTAGAGGTTTTTGTAGTTCGGCTCGATGCAGGGCGTGGTGCCGGTGATGTTCGAGATCGTGGCGGTGGGCGCGATGGCGAGGACATTCGAGTTACGCATGCCCTGGCGCTTGATCTTCTCGCGGACGGGCGTCCAATCGAGCTTCCCGCCGCGCGGGACATCGATCTTCACGCCGCGTTCGCGCTCGAGGAGGTCGATGGTGTCCTGCGGAAGGAGTCCGCGATCCCACTTCGAACCACGAAAGCTCGAGTAGGGTCCACGCTCCGCCGCGAGGTCGCTCGAGGCGCTGTAGGCGTGGAAGGCGATCGACTCCATGAACTCGTCGTTGAACTCGACGGCTTCCTGCGAGGCGAAACCGAATCCGCGCTTGAAGAGAGCATTCTGGACTCCCATGACGCCAAGGCCTATCGGGCGGTGGCGGATGTTCGAGCGCTTGGCGGCCTCGGTCGGGTAGAAATTAATGTCGATGACATTGTCGAGGGCTCGGATGGCGACGGTGATCGTCTCCTTAAGCATCTCGTGATCGAGTGTGCCATCGGCCTTCATGTGCGAGTCGAGGACGACCGAACCGAGGTTGCAGACAGCTGTTTCGTCCTCGCTGGTATTCAGCGTGATCTCCGTGCAGAGGTTCGACGAATGGATGACGCCGACATGATCCTGTGGACTGCGGAGGTTGCAGGGATCCTTGAAGGTGATCCATGGATGGCCGGTCTCGAGAAGCATTTTAAGCATTTGCTTCCAAACTTCGATGGCGGGAATTTCCTTGCTGGAGATTTTGCCTTGGCGGGCGAGTTCCTCGTAGTGGAGGTAGCGTTCTTCGAATTTGCGGCCGTAGGCTTCGTGCAAATCGGGAGCCTCGTTCGTGCGGAAGAGAGTCCAGTTTTCACGGGCCTCCATGCGCTTCATGAAAAGGTCAGGCACCCAGTTTGCGGTATTGAGGTCGTGGGTGCGGCGGCGGTCATCGCCGGTGTTTCGGCGCAGTTGGAGGAAATCCTCGATGTCGTTGTGCCAAGTCTCAAGGTAGGCGCAACCGGAGCCACGGCGCTTCCCGCCTTGATTAACAGCGACAAGTTGGTCGTTGTGGAGTTTGAGGAATGGAATCACGCCCTGGGACTCGCCGTTTGTGCCTTTGATGTAGCTACCGGTGCCACGCACGGCCGTCCATGAGCCACCGAGTCCGCCGGCCCATTTCGAGAGGTAGGCATTTTCGGCGATGCCGCGCTGCATGATCGACTCGATCGAGTCATCCACTTTGTAGAGGTAGCAGCTTGAGAGTTGACTATGGAGCGTGCCGGAATTGAAGAGCGTCGGGGTGCTCGAGCAGAAGCGGCGCGATTTGTAGAGATTATAGAGGCGGACGACCCAGTCCTCCTTGGCGGCGGGTTCCTCGATGAAGAGGCCCATGGCGACGCGCATCCAAAAGAACTGCGGAGTCTCGAGACGGCGGGTTTGTTTCTTGGTTTTATCAACGATGAGGTAGCGATCGTAGAGCGTCTGGATACCGAGGTAGTCAAAATCCATATCCGCCGTGGGATCGATGGCATCGGCTAGGACATCGAGGTCGTAGCTGAGGAGTTTGGGCGTGAGGCGTTCGATCGAAACACCGGTGCGCAGGTAGTTTTTGAAGGCCTTGCGGTGCACATCGCGGAGGCTCTCGATGCCATCGCGGGCGATGCGCCAATCGAGCACTTCCTCGTAGATATAGGAGAGAAGAATTCGGGCGGCGAACTTGGCGAAATCGGCGTCGCGCTCGATGAGGGTGCGGGAGTTGAGGATGATCGTATTTTTGAGGATGTCCTCGGTAACCTCGCTGGCGATCGAGCGGCGGAGTTCGCGCTCGATTTGGGTGGCATCGAGATTAAGATCGAGCCCGATCATGGCGAACTGGATTCGCTTTTTCAGCTCCGAGCCATCCCAGAGAATATTTTGACCATCGCGCTGAGTGACCATGATGAGGGCGTCCTGCACATCGCTTGTGGCGGCCTCGGCCTCGGTTTTTGCATTTTCAGTGCGGTGACTGGCGCGCTGGGCGCGGTAAAGAATGTAGCTCTCGGCGACCTTGTAATATCCCTGCCTCATAAGTTCCTCCTGGACCAAATCCTGAACATCTTCGATGTGAACGAATGCGGACTCGCGAACGCGGACTCGCTCCGAAACGCTCCGCGCAATAATCGCGGAGGCGGCGGGATTTTCCTTCATGTCGAGAAAGGCGCGTCGGCAGGCGTGCTCGATCTTGGATTCGATCCAAGGCACGACCGAGCCATTGCGGCGGATGAGGCGGACACTCATCGGCGTGGATTCCATCAAATCCACGGCGCGGTTGCCGGAGCGGACGGAGCGTTTGAAAACGAGGCTCTTTGCGACATCGTGAGCATCGTTTTCAATGAGGGCTTTTTCGATGAGGAGCGAGAGGTCGTTCTCGGAAAGGCGCAGCGAGCCGGCTTTCTCAGACTCTTCGGCGAGGCTCAGCGCGACAGAGTGTGCGACATTCGCAACGAAGCCACGGTTTTGTTCATTGAAAATATTTTTCTCTTCGCGAGAGAGGAGGAGATCCGTGAGCGCCTCGCCGATTTCATCGGCGACATCAGAGAGGTTGAAGGATTCCTCCTCGCCGTTGTGGCGGGTGACGATGATTCCCTGCAAGGGATGTGACGGGGCTGTAACGGCTTCGCGCCAGGAGAAGTCGGGCTTCTGGTCGCGTGGCATGGTGACGAGGCGCTTGAGCGCGATATCTTCGTCGAATGAGAGGGTTCTAGGCATTATAGGATGAATTCGGGATGTGGCAGGTGGAGTAGTTTTTACAGATCGTCATCGGAGACGCCGGCGAGGTCGACCCCACGGCGGTATTCGGTGACGCGGCCTTCGAAGAAGTTCGTTTCTTTTTTGATCTCCATCATCTCGGAGAGCCAGGGAAGCGGATTGGCGATGTCCTTGTGGAGCGGCTCCAAGCCTACGCCTACGAGACGGCGGTCGCCGATGTAGTCGATGTATTGGCAGAACTCCTCCACGGTAAGACCAACTCCTGCAGCCGGAAGGCAATCGCGTATGAATTGTTTCTCCAGCCGGATCGCCTCGCCCATGGTGGCGCGGAGATCTTCGCGGAATTCCTCGGTCCAGATTTCGGGATTTTCGTCCACGAGGTCTTGGAAAAGCTGGCGAAGAAGCTCGATGTGGTTCGACTCGTCACGGAGCGTGTAGCTGATCATCTGGCCGATACCGGGAAATTTATTTTGCCGGTAAAGGGCGAGGATCATGCCGAAGAGGCCGTAGAATTGGGTTCCCTCCATGCACTGACCAAAGAGAAACATATTTTTCGCCAAGGCGGATTTGTTGGTGGCAACCGAAAAATCCGTGTCTCCACGGAGCGCGCGGCTGTTGCTCACGACGAAATCCGTTTTGTCCTTGATGGTGGGGATATCCTCAAACATGGCCTCGCACTCGTGGGGGTTGATGCCAAGCGAGCTGATCATGTAAACGAGCGAATCGGCGTGGATGTTTTCCTCTTGGGCGTGGCGACCGAGCGCGAGCTTGAGTTCCGGCGCGGTCACGGCCTCGCGGATGACATGCAGGACATTGTCTCCCACGATGCCTTCGGCAGCTGAAAAATACCCGATACCCATCTTAATAATCCAGCGGTCCACTTCCGAAATGAAACCTGTCGTGTCCCTCCAATGCTCACAATCCTTCTGCATCTGGATGTCTTCGGGCTCCCAGTGATTGGCTTTCATCTTTTTGTAGATGTCGTAGGCCCAAGTGTATTTCAGGGGTAGGATATTGAAAAACATGGTCTGACGACCATTGATGACGCGCTTGGCGGCGTAAGCAGCCTCCGCCTTGGCGCTGTCGAGAATGAATGTGCGGTCTCCGAGTGAGATGGTTGTGGTGGCCATGATGGGTAGTGTTTGAGTTGTTTATTTTAAGGGGTTCCGCCTCCTAGAAAACCATGTTGCCTTCAGCTAGGCGGCGCAAGTGGGCGAGTTGTTTATCAAGTCACCGCATCTAGTCAAAAAAATACCACCGATTGGCGTAAAAAAAAATGCGACCACTATATGTTGTGGTTTTTTCAAAATGACCCACAAGCAAGTCTTGGGCCAATTTTACTTCATTAGTTTGCTGTAGTTTGAGAAAACTTAGTGCTGAAAGTCGGCGTGACAATTAACCCGTCGAGAGGATAGTCGGGGCATGGAAATCCTTAAAACCCTCGCCGTCGCGCTCAGTCTTGGCACGCTGGCCGGACTGAATCTCTACCTCACGGTGTTCGTCACCGGCCTGGCTGTGCGGATGGATTGGGTGGTGCTGCCGGCGCCGCTTCACGGGCTCGAGGTGCTCGCTCATCCAGTGGTGCTGGCAGTCGCCGGAGTGCTTTTTTTGATTGAGTTTCTTGCCGACAAGATTCCGTGGATCGATACGGCTTGGGACGCGGTGCACACCTTCATTCGGCCAGTTGGAGCGGCCGCGCTGGCCGTGGCCGCGATTGGCGACGCGCATCCAGTTTTTGAGATCGTGGGCGTGCTCCTTGCAGGCGGCATGGCCTTCTCCGCGCATGCGGCGAAGGCAGGAACGCGCGTGCTCGTGAACGCATCCCCGGAACCTTTTTCCAATATCGGCTTGAGCCTAGCCGAGGATGGCCTGGTGCTTGGAGGACTTGCCTTGGTGGCTTGGAATCCTCTGCTGGCCTTGTTTTGCTCGGTTATTTCGGTGGCGACAGTGCTTTGGTTCCTTCCAAAAATCGTGCGTGGCGTGCGCGCGATTCTCTGGTTGGCTTGGATGAAACTCCAGTCGCCTCCGGATTCCGAAAAAACCGCTGCGCCCCTGGAAAAGCTGCCAGAGCGCTGGGATACACTCCTTCGCCAAATGAGTGCCAGCAAGTCCGCGATCGAGTGGACACTGCCGTGCATCAGCCGCCGGGGCGATAAGTTACCTGCCAATCTTTCCGGTTGGATCGTGAGTTTGGCCGAGCAGCCTGCGGAAATTTATTTCCTCGGCCGCACTTGGCACGGGGGAATCCTCGCCGCACTGGATATCCAAGGAGCGACTGTTGAATTCCACGATGGGTTTCTGGCCTCGCGAATTGAAATCCGCCATCGGGAGGGAAAACCCAACCAAGCTTTTTTCTTCAATGCATCACTCTCTAAATCCGCTCAGGAAGCGGCTTCACGGTTAATCGACGATGCCAGACTTGCCTCCCGCACGCCGGGATTGGTGCCGACGCTGACCTAGCGTTTCGGCAGATTTATCCGCGGCGGCTGAATGACAATTTTCTGAGTCATCAGGGAAACATCTTCATTCTTGTTTCCTGTAGACAAGTGGTGGTCGAAAACCGCTGCGGCCTGAGGTCGAGACATGATCTCGGAGGGATTCAGTAATTCGAGTCGCTCCGTGTAATCGCGAAAGTCCAAGCGGACCTTGCCGGTCGTCAGCAACTGCACGACCAAACTCATCACATTCGTATTGGAGTGGCCAACCTTGAGGATGAATTCATCGATCTTCGAAGCGAGAGAGACGATTTTTGGTGGAACAGGTTCGCGGGTGCCTTGATCAATCAAAAACATTTCATCACGAATCATGATCTCCTTGGAGGTCTTGGGAGGCTTGATACCGGAAGTAGTGGGAACGCTCATGCTGATTTTAGAAAAATTAAATGATGTGATGCCGCGAATGAGGCCTTGGTTCCATTGACCTAACCTGGCGGCCAAGTGAGTTGACGCCCTCCTAGAAGGTGAACATGGAGATGCGGAACCGTTTCGCCGGCGTTTAATCCGTTGTTTATGACGATTCGATAGCCATCGGCAAGTTTTTCAAATCGGGCGATCTCTGCGGCCGAAAACAGAAGGTGCCCAAGAAGCGGGCCATCGGCTTGGGAAGCAGCTCCGAGGCGCTCGAGGGGTTTTTTAGGAACAATCAAAATATGCACAGGAGCCTGTGGAGCAATGTCTCGGAAGGCGAGGCATAGGTCATCTTCAAAGAGGATGTCGGCGGGAATTTGGCGAGCGATAATCTTTTCGAAAAGAGTCATGCGAGGCGAAGGCTGAACTCCTCTTTGCGGCTGGATTGATTGATTTCCGAGCGGACGAATTGGACGATCTCGCCGGTGAGTTCGGAGCAATCAGAGCGCCAAATTTTTGCCCCGCGGAGAAGTTTCACGCAGGAATGCAGGTCGCCGAGCTCGACTTGCTGTGCCGGAGAGTCGGGAATTTCCCGCAAACGGGCGCGGAGCAATTCAAAAAAAGCCAACTCAAATCCATTCCCTGCCAGGCGGGCAAGGTCGGAGAGCGAGATCCGCACGGGCGGCGGGAGAGTTTGAAAACAACGGGCGACATCGGAGTAGCCGATGACTTGCAGCACGGATTGGACGGCTTTTTCGAGTCGGGGAATCGTCACGATGTTGTCCTCGAAATCCTGCTGCAGAAAACTCGAGATGCTCTCGGTGACATGGTTCGTGAGCCACCATTTTTTGTAGCCTGCGCTTTCGGCGGCGCGAACCACGGCCGAGGAAAGCCAGGCGCGGTCGTAGTTCATCACGCTGCCATCATGGAAACGCACGAGTGGAAAATTGTCTCGGAGTGCGATCATGCTTTGAAAAGCTCCCTTTGATCGGGCGTGCGGGCGACGCGTTTTTCGAGCGACTCGATCTCGTCGATGAAATCGCCGACCTCCTGAAACTCCCGATAAACCGAAGCGTAACGGACATAGGCGACCGGATCGATCATGTGCAGGCGGGTCATCACATGGGCTCCGAGTTTTTTCGAGCTGACCTCCCGCTCTTGATGGGCCTCGAGTTCCTGCAGAATGTCCTCCACAGCGCGCTCCATTTGCTCGACTCCAATCGGGCGTTTTTCGCAAGCCTTGGCTATGCTCGAGAGGAGTTTTTGACGATCGAGAGGCTCCCGGCGGGAGTCGCGTTTTACAACCCTCATTTCATTGTGCTCCAAAACCTCGTAAGTCGTGAATCGCGCCTCACAACCGAGGCATTCGCGCCGACGGCGGATGCTCACCCCGTCTTTCGAGAGCCGGGAGTCGATCACCTTGTCGTCAATTGTTCCACACTTCGGGCAGCGCATATATGTTGTGTCGAATTCCGGATGGCTGGAAAATCGACACTACATCTTGTGAGGTCAATTTTATTTTCGGAAACTCGCAATTCACGCGAAAAACCTCGGCGAAACAGCACGGAAAAGAAGTTGCCGCGATTGGATTTTTTCTTGAGGATTTTGAGCAATCTCTCAACGCCATGAACATCTCCAGCGCCAGTTCCGCTTCCGCACAAGCCATCGCCGCGATGGAGCGTTCGCGCGCGAGTTCCACGGCCGCCGAAGCCCGGCGCTCGGCGGAACAAGCCAAGGCGGCGCAGGTGCAAACCAAACGCGCCATCCAGCAGGCGGCCGCCGCGCCGAGGGAGCAAAACAGAATCTCCCCGGACATCCGCCAAATCACCGCCCGCGAAGTGCGTCGCGAATCAGAGGAGAAC
>JBDKIG010000014.1:0-24429 GCA_039797215.1 Verrucomicrobiota bacterium
ACCAGAAAAAATCGCATGCGTGCGGGAAGATAGGGACGGGAATTTCGAGAACAAGGAATATTCTTTTGAATTAAAACTTGCCAAATAGGACTACCCCGACCAACTTCACGGGCTCCTTTCCAGACCCTATCGTCCAGCGGTTAGGACACCGCCCTTTCACGGCGGTAACACGGGTTCGAATCCCGTTAGGGTCGCCAAAAACAAAAGTTTTTGGTGATTTTCGGCGTCAGCTAAAAATCCCAACGCCGTTCAAGCCGAAGTCAGAGTTTTTTGATGGCGATGTTCCGATATTTCACGGCTTCCCGCCCTCCTTGAAAACCGATGTGGCCTTCCTTGCTAATTTTAGGGTCGGTAAGCTTCCAGCTATAGAACTCCTTGCCATTGTAGGAGACCGTGATCGAGTTGTCTTCGGCTAGGATGGAAAAGCGGTGCCAGTTTCCGTCGGCTATATTTAACGGTTGTTTCGGTTTTTCCTCCTGCATTACCAGGGTCCCAGCGTCTTTGCCGTCGATGATATCAAGTTCCAAGGTGAACGAATCTAATATGTTTGCTTGCGGGTTTTTGGAACGAAAGAAGACGCCTGAGTTCCCACCCTTTGGTAGCTGGACTTCGAAATTCATTTCGAAATTCCCGTATCGCTCTTTGGTCCAGCAGTCACCCCCTTTGCCTGAATATTCCAAAGTATCGCCATCCAAGGACCATGCTTTGGGTGTCATCAGAATATTGGATAAACCCGGCTTCACGAGAGGCTCGAACCCTGATGGCAATTTGGATCCGAATATCGTGAATCCCACATAGGCACCTGCCGCCAAAAGAACAACAGCAGCCCCAATGGCGATCCCCACTTTGGCAAGAGAGATTTTCGATGTGGGCTGCGGTGTGGAGTTCCAAAAGGAAGGCTCCACGGGCTGTGGTTGAGGAGACCGTGGCAAAAACAAATTTTGCTGTGTCGAAAGCGGTTTGGAAACGGAAACTGTTACCGGCTGGATTGGGACCGGTGTAGCAATAGGTGTGGGAATCGCTGCAACGGCAATCGGCACTACCGGAATCTGCACAACGGATACAGGCTTCAGAACCGGTGCGGGCACCACGGCGATATTTTTTGTGTCACTCGAAATAATATGAACCTTCTCCGGGGCGGTTGTGGACTTGAGGTCTTCCAGCGCCGTCTGGGAATTTGCCGGGCGATCCTGTCGATCTAACGAGAATAATTTTTCCACCCAATCCGTCAGCGATTTCGGAAGGTCGGGGCGCAGGTCTCTCAGAGGCTTGAATTGGTGCTGCAAATGGGCGGCGATCACCTCTGGAAAACTCGAGCCGCTGAATGGTCTTTGCAGAGTGAGGGCTTGATAAAAAACGCATCCCAAAGAGGAGAGATCGGTGCGGGCATCGAGGGCTTCATGGCTCAGCTGCTCGGGTGACATCATGTAAATCGACCCGATGACCGCACCCGAATGATCCATCGTCTGGAGGGATGGGGCTTCCATCGTGCGGGATTGGCCGAAGTCGAGAATCTTCACGCAATATCGGCCGTCCTGAAGAACCTCGAGCATGATATTGCTGGGTTTGATGTCGCGGTGGACGATATTTTTATTGTGCGCGGCGGAGAGGCCCTCGAGGCACTGCGCTGCCAAATTCCGAAAGGTGTCCTCGGTCAGCGGCTCGGCCAAATCCTCAAGCGTCTGTCCCAAGACCAATTCCATGACAAAAATCGTTTCATCTCCCTCTTGAAGAATGTCGTGCATCGTCACGATATTAGGGTGCTGGAAGCTAGCCATGAGCTTCGCTTCCCCCGAGATCGTCGATTCGGAGGATGGCAGGCGTTTGATCGCGACCCAACGGTCCAGCTTCGTGTCGTAGGCGAGATAAACGGCTCCAGCGCCGCCTTTGCCTAGAAGGCGATCCAGGGCGTAACGACCATTGGCGATAAATTGCCGTTCCGATTCGGAAATGGAATCTGTTGGGTTCGCATCGGATTTGTTAGATGTGTCGGCGGAATTATTTTGCTCGCTAAGGCTTTTTTCGGTGCTTCGGACTTTTCTTGTAATATCTTCTGAAAAAATACTTACCAATGATCCATGCAGCTCGGGATTTGAGTTCTTGAGGGATGTGAACTTTTCCAAGGATAGCCAGCGCATTGTGGCATCTGTCTCAGCATAGACGCTCGCAGAACGAGTGGGCATCCCCATGAGATTCATCTCTCCGACGACCCCTCCTGGATGGATATACCCAAGGAGAAGAGGGCCATTTTCGCGATTTTTTTCCAACTCCACACGGACCTTGCCTGAATCTATGAAGTAGCAGCCATCGCCCGTCTCCCCCTCCTCCATAAGGCGGGTTCCGGTTGGGAAGGATCGGGGTTCCAGAATGGATGATAAATCTGCCAGTTGGGCTGGAGGCAGGGATTCCAACAGGTTCTTTGAGGGGTAATTTTCTTCAGTCATCAAGGGGTGTCTGTTTCGGCAGTTTTTTCCTGATACGCATGGATACTAGGGGGGAGGGCAACGGCTGATTTGAAGCATAAATTCCCTAGCGTGTCCATGGTGGGAAGGGGGTGAAAAATCACGAGAAATTTAAATCCGATAAGGAATCTAAAAATCACACCCAGTCGATCCCGCAAGCTTTAACAGCGGGCTCTTTTTTATCAAAAAGGCCGGGGGCGCCCCGTTGCCGAAGCGCCCCCGCTGAGTGATGGCTGTAAGCCGGATTCTGTCCAACCCGCGACTCGCGCCGCAGGTCTGGACGGTCATTTGTCTCGACGCCGGGGCTCGCGCGCCGGCGGCGGTTCCTTGCGGAACGGCGACCAATACCCGGAAGGCTCCCCGCTTGCGCGGAGATCGGGCAGGCGACCCGGTCCCTCCTGTTCTGTCTTGCACCGCATGGGGTTTTTCGTGCCCCCTTGCTTGCGCTCGGGGCGGTGGGCTTTTACCCCGCCTTTTCACCCTTACCCGCCGGCTTGCGCCAGTGGGCGGTCTGTTTTCTGTGACACTGTCCGTCGACCGAGGCTTTCGCATCGGCCTCCCGCGCGTTCTACGCGGCATGCTGCCTTGTGGTGTCCGGACTTTCCTCTCTGCTCGTGCCTCGCGGCTCAAACAGAGCGACCGTCCGCCATCGCCGCAAAAACTAAACCCGATCGTCCCAGGAGCAAGGTGCGATTTAGACAACCTGGCGCGCAGACGATTCGTATGGTTGGTCATGGCCAATATTCTCATCACTGGCGCCTCGAGTGGAATCGGGGCCGAACTCGCTCAACGCCTCTCCTCCCGTGGAGACTCGGTATTTCTCACCGGACGCTCGGAGGAAAAACTCGCCGCCCTTGCTTGCGGCTCGCATCTCGCCGCCGACCTCACCGCCCCCGGCTCCGCCGAAAAAATTGTCGCCGCCGCTGTCGAAAAACTCGGCTCGCTCGATGTGGTCGTCCACTGCGCGGGCATTGGCTTGATCAAGCCCGCCGCCGACACGACCGATGCCGAATTCACCCAAGTGATGAATGTCAACACCCGCGCCACCTTTTTGCTGATGCGGGAAGCCTGCAAAGCGATGGCCGCGGCGAAGAAAGGCCTCTTCATCACGATCCCTGGCATCCTCGGCAAAGCCCCGATGCGCAACGCCTCGGTTTATGTCGCTAGCAAATACGCCGTCACGGGTATGGTGAAATGTTTCGCCCAGGAATACCAACGCTCCGGTCTGCGCTTCTGTCTTTTCCATCTCGGCGGAGTGGACACGCCTTTCTGGGACAAAATCCAAATGGCAGTCCAGCGCGACAAAATGATTCCGGTCTCAACCGCCGCCGACCTCATCCAGCAAGCCATCGACGCCCCGCCGCACTTGGTTTTGAGCGAAGTGGTGATGCAGCCCGAAAGCCATCAACTGGTTTAGGCAAACACAGGACGCCCAGGAGGGCTCTGCTTGTCAGAGCCGCCTTGGCTTGTTTTCTGAAATTGCCTCGGCGCTGACAAGCAGCGCCCTCCTCGCAACGCGTCGAATGAATCCCGATTGCTATGTGGCGTCGCGAATCGCCTCGGCGATTGGCTTGACGAATTCGATGATTTTTTCGGGGAGGTTTTGGGCGGAGCCGTGCTCGCCGATGCGGCGGACGATGGCGCTGCCGACGACCACGGCATCGGACTCGCGGGCGACTTCGGCCGCTTGGTCGGGGCTGGAAATGCCGAAGCCGACGGCCACGGGAAGCGAGGTGTGTTTTTTGATCTCGGCGACTTGGGAGGCGATGTCCGTCGAGAGGCTGGTTTGCTCGCCGGTGACGCCTTCGCGCGAGACATAGTAAATGAAACCCTCGGCGGATTTCGCGATGAGTTCCATGCGCTCCGGCGGGGTTGTGGGCGCGATGAGACGGATCGAGAGGAGACCGTGGGATTTCATCAACTCCGCATTGCGAGCGGCTTCGTCGGGCGGGAGGTCGAGGATGAGCAGGCCGTCGGCTCCGGCGGCCGAGGCGTCGGCATGGAAGCGGTCGAATCCATAGATGTAGATTGGATTCAGGTAGGTAAAGAGGACGATGGGAATTTGTGAGGTCTTGCGGATTTCGCGAATCGCATCGAGCACGCCGGCAACGGAGGCGCCAGCCGCTATGGCGCGTCCGGAGGCGGCTTGGATGGTGGCACCGTCGGCGAGAGGATCGGAAAACGGAATGCCGAGTTCCACGATATCCACGCCGGATTTTTCGAGGGCGGCGACGAGTGTGGGGGTGGATTGCAGGTTCGGGTCTCCGGCGGTGATGTAGGCGATGAAGCCGGATTTTTTGGCGGCGCGGAGGGCTTGGAATTTTTCGTCGATGCGGTTCATGGTTTGGATGATTTTTCGAGGCCTCGGGTGATCCAGATGCCGAGTAGGGCGATGTCGGCGGGTGTGACTCCGCTGAGTCGCGCGGCCTGACCGAGCGTCTCGGGGCGGACATTGGAAAGAGTTTGGATTGCTTCGAAGCGAAGGCCGTTGATTTTGGAAAAGTCCACCCAATCAGGAATCGGCTTGCTTTCGTGGCGGGCGGTGCGGGCGATCTGGTCTTCTTGGCGCTGGATGTAGCCCGCGTATTTGAGATCGGTCTCGAGTTGCTCCCAGACGGGATCGGGAAATTTCGAGCGGATGTCGGCGGGCAGCGTGGCACAGGTATTTTCAGAGCGCTTGAGCCAGCGTTCGAGTGGCAAGGAGTCGATGCGGAATTCGCCAAGGCGGGCACGCAACTCGGCGAGTTGGTTTTTTTTTGCTTCGAAGCGCGTGGCGCGTTCGCCCTCGACGAGTCCGAGTTCGATAGCCTTGCCGGTAAGGCGAAGGTCGGCGTTGTCCTGCCGGAGGAGGAGGCGGTATTCGGCCCGGCTGGTGAACATCCGGTAGGGCTCGGGTGTGCCTCGGGTCACTAGGTCGTCGAGCATGACGCCGATATAGGCCTCATGCCGGGCGATGGTGAGCGGTGGCTTGCCCAGGCCCTTCAAGGCGGCGTTCGCGCCGGCGACGAGTCCCTGCGCGGCAGCTTCCTCGTAGCCGGAGGTGCCATTGATTTGGCCGGCAAAATAGAGGCCCGGCAGGCGCTTTGTCTCGAGCGTTGTGTGGAGCTGCGTCGGAGGGCAGTAGTCGTATTCCACGGCATATCCGGGACGGAGGATTTCGGCATTCTCAAGGCCGCGCACGCTGCGAATGAAGGCGTATTGCACCTCGAATGGAAGGCTCGTGGAGATGCCATTCACATAAATCTCATCCGTGTGCCGACCCTCGGGTTCGAGGAAAAGTTGGTGCTGCGGCTTTTCGGAGAATTTCACGACTTTGTCCTCGATGCTCGGGCAATAGCGCGGACCGACGCCTTCGATTTTTCCGGAGTAGAGAGGGGATTTGTCGAGGTTCGAGCGGATGATTTCGTGGGTTGTTTCGTTCGTGTAGGTAATCCAGCAATCGATCTGTCGGGCGTGGAATTCTCCTTCGCGCCATTCGTTGAGCGTGTGGACATCATCCTCGCCGCGTCGGATCGTATCCGCGATGTAGCTGAAAAGCGGGGGAGGGGTGTCGCCTGGTTGACGCTCGCACTTGGAAAAATCGATGCTCTTTGCAAGAAGGCGGCAGGGGGTTCCTGTCTTGAAGCGCGCCACCTCGAAGCCGAGTTCGCGCAGGCAATCGCTGAAGGTCGAGACGGTATCGCCGAGTCGGCCACCGGTTTGGTTTCTCAAGCCGACATGGAGTAGTCCGCGCATGAAGGTGCCAGTCGTCACGACCACCGAGGGGGCATTGAAACGTAGGCCGAGATTGGTTTCCACGCCCTCGACGCCGTTGTTGCCGATAACGAGGCGGGTGACATTCGCCTGCTTGATATCGAGGCGGGGTTCGCGCTCGAGGATCGCCTTCATACGAAATTGGTAGGCTTTTTTATCACACTGGGCGCGGGGGGCTCGGACGCTCGGGCCTTTGGTGGCGTTGAGCATTCGGAATTGGATGCCGGTGGCGTCTGTGTTGAGGCCCATGGCACCGCCAAGGGCGTCGATCTCACGAACCATGTGGCCCTTGGCCAGCCCGCCGATCGCGGGGTTGCAGGACATCTGGCCGACGGTGTCGGCGTTTTGGGTGAGGAGAAGCGTCTCGCAACCTAGGCGCGAGGCCGCCATAGCCGCCTCGATGCCGGCATGCCCGGCCCCGATGACGATCACATCGTATTTTTTGGGATAAATGAAATCGCTCAAATTACTCGGTCGAGATGCCGTGCTCGGAGAGCTTCTGCGAGAGGGCTTCGGGGGAGAGTTTGAAGCTGTTTTTTAGAACGATGTCGCCGACCACGAAGTTATCGAAGGTGCCGCGAATAGCGGCATTCTCGCCTCCGACGAGGAAGGATTTTTGCTGTGAGAGGTTGCCTGCCCAGTCGCGGTGGTAAATGGTGGCTTTGTTTTGATCGTCCACGACATCGACCACTCCGGGGATGTCATCCTGATCGAAATAAGCCTTCACAGCGGGCGTGGTCTGATTTTGAAGCTGCATGGTGACGGCCAGTGGATCGGCGTCATCGTCGTCCGACTGCTCGACTTTTCCGATGCGGCCGTAAACACAGATTCGCATGCCATTGTATTTTTGGAGGGCATCATCGGGCTGATTGGTGAAATCCTGCACGATTTGTTGGAGAGTTACGAACCCGTCGGGGGGGAGGGGAGCAAGTTGGGATTGCGAAAAAGCCGCCAAGGCGGATGCGATGAGAATGGCCGATGCGATCGAGAGGGTTTTCATGACAATCGGAAACCATGGAGCATGCCCATCCGATCCTCAACGCAAAAACCGGGCGAAATTATTCGCCACGCCTGTCGAGGATGAAGGAAACTCGACGAGGCGATGAAGTCCGACATTGAAGAATTCCTCATGCATCTGGCCACCGAGCGTGGCCTTTCCGAGCGATACCAACTTCTTGTCCAATACTCGCTGGATATTTTTTTGGGTTGGGTGGAAAAAAACACGCCGGTGCGTGACTGGCAGTCCGTCGAGCAGACGCAGATCACCGACTTTCTGATTTATCGAAAACGCTCGGGATTGCAGGCCTCGTCCGTTCGACTCGATGCGGTTGCGATCCGAATTTTCTTTCGTTTTTTGACGGCCCGCCGCGCTTGGCCCTCGAATCCTGCGGCTACCCTGGTGCTGCCGCGCCCGGAAAAGCATCTTCCCGAAACCCTCCGCCCCGAGCAGGTGCAAAAACTCCTCGAGAGCATCGGGCCGAACGACCCGCTGGGCCTGCGCGACCGCGCGATGATGGAGCTTCTTTACTCGAGCGGACTGCGTGTATCGGAGTTATGCGATGCCCGACTCGAAAATATCGATCTCGACTCGGGCTTCATCCGCGTCACCGGCAAAGGCAACAAGACGAGGCTCGTCCCCGTTGGCAAGCCCGCCGCCGCCGCCATCCGTGCCTATCTCGATCGCGAGCGTCCGGAACTCGTCACCAAAAAAACCGGCGCCGAGATTTTCCTTTCGATCCGAGGAAAAAAACTCACCACCCCGCGCATCCGGCAACTCATCAAGCAATACGCCGCCCGCGCCGGCCTCGAGGTGAATGTCTATCCCCACCTGATGCGGCACAGTTTCGCCACGCACCTGCTGGGCGGCGGCGCCGACCTCCGAATCATCCAGGAACTCCTCGGCCACGCTGACATTTCGACCACGCAAATCTACACGCATGTCGAGAACAGCGGCCTCAAAGCCGTGATTAAAAAATTCCACCCCCGCGCCTAATCAAGCCCCCGCTCGCCATGCGCCCCTGATTCCGCCAAGCTCCTGCCATGCTCATCGATACCCACGCACACCTGGACTATTCCGATTTCGCCAACGATCTCCCTGCCATTCTCGAAGCCGCGCGGGCTGCTGGAGTCACGAGGATCATCACAATCGGAACGGGCGTGGAAAGCAGTCGCCGCGCCGTAGCTCTCGCCGAGAAATTCGAAAACATCCACGCCGTTGTGGGCCTTCACCCCACCAATGTGGATGACGAAAAAGGCGACTGGCTCGCTGAGATTCGTGCCCTCGCCGCACATCCCAAGGTCGCTTCCATCGGCGAGACCGGCCTCGACTACCACCGCCTGCCCTCCGAAAAACTCTCGTCCGCCCCGGCCATCAGTGCTCTCCAGGCCGAAATGGCGGAGGATGCCGAGGCCGCTATTATTGATGGCGCCTACAAGTCCGCCCAGGCCGAGGCTTTCGCAGCCCAACTCGATCTCGCCGCAGAACTCGGCCTAAATGTCGTTATTCACCAGCGCGACGCCTGGGACGACACGCTGGCGATTTTGAAAGATTTCACCGGCAAGCTACGCGGCGTCTTTCACTGCTTCGGCAACACGCCCGACCAAGCCCGCGAAATCCTCGCCCTCGGCCATCTGGTTTCATTCACTGGCATCGTTACCTTCAAAAACGCCGAACTCGTTCGCGAGGTCGTGGCGGCCATTCCAGCAGACGCTTTCATGGTCGAAACCGATTGCCCTTACCTCGCGCCGGTGCCGCATCGCGGCAAGCGTTGCGAACCGGCTCATACCCGCCTTGTTGCTGAAAAAATCGCCGAAGTCCGAGGCGCCACGCTCGAAGAAATCGCCTCTGCCACCACACGCACGGCGGAGTCGTTTTTCCGCCTTAGCTGCTAAAGACACCGCTCAGGCCGAGCAGCAGCTTGTTTTTTTGGTCACTTGGTTCCATGGCATTTTTGCCAGCACGATGGCCATGGGGCAGAAATTCGTGGCACCTGCGAGCATCAATCCAAAGCCGACAAAGCCGGAAAGAAAAACCCACGCGGGATTCACCGTGACAGCCAGCACCGCGCCTCCGAGAGCCATCGTGCCAGCGACGAGTTGCATCTGGCGGTTGAGTGGGAGCACCCGGCGCTCGGTTTGATTCACCGGCAGGCCCGCTGCCGACCAAGCCGCTGTTCCGCCAGAGACCACTACGCAATCTTGAAAGCCCTTGCCCTCCATCTTGCGGGCGGCACGCTCGGCTCGCGCCCCCGAGTGGCAGAGGATGTAGATGGTCTTGTCCTTCGAAAAGCCGTTCGTCTTGGCGAGAAACTCAGGGTCGAGTTCATCCACCGGAACCAAATGCACGCCGGGGACATGGATTTTTTCATGCTCTGCGGGGGTGCGGACATCGAGAAGCGCGCAGGCGGTGCCGGATTGACGGAGCGAGTTCAGGTCGGTGGGCGTGATGGTTTTCATGGGCGAAACATAAAAGGCAACGCAGCCGCTTCGTCAAAGGAATGCGGTTGGGAAAATCTCGGCGACTTTATTTCATTTTTTATTGAAATAGATGAAGTGCCTTGTTTGGATAACGCGCACATGCCCGCCGGACTCAAAGAAACCGCCCCTGAGACCTCCGCCTTGTCGGATTTGGAGGTGGAGTCGATCGAGATGTTCATCGGGTTTTTCAAGCTGATCGGGCTCCAAAAATCGATCGGGGAAATTTACGGAGTGCTCTTTGTGTCACCCCGCGCGCTGTCGATGGAGGAGATCATCGATCGGCTGGGAATCAGCCTGGGAGCGGCGAGTCAGGGTTTGAAGGTGTTGCGTTCGGTGGGAGCAGTGAAGGCGGTTTATGTGCCGGGCGAGCGGCGGGACCACTTCGCGGCAGACTTGGAACTCAGCAAATTTGCGACGGCATTTATCAAGGAGGATTTGCAACCCCGGCTCGATCGGGCCCTCCAGCGCATCGAGACGATGGAGTCCTTGGCCGAAGAGATGTCCCCCATGGACCGCGCGGCGGCGGAAGAGCGCCTGGAGAAGCTAAAACACTGGCTCGAGCGCGGAGAGAAGATGCTCCCTTTGATACTCAAGTTTTTGGTTCATTGAAAAATACAGCGCCGCTCCGGTGGCGCTCAATTCCGTGAAAAACGCGGAGACATTTTGGAGTTTGAGCAAGGTTCGCCGGGATCGCCCGATGACCAAGGGCGGCAGCTTGCTTGGGCGAAATGCGGTAAATCGAAATTTGAAATGGAGTTAAGAAGTGTGGAGACCGTGGTCGCAGCCTTGAACGCGGCCGAGGTGCGATACCTGATCGTAGGCGGCTTGGCGGTGAATGCGCACGGGTATCTCCGGGCGACGCGCGATCTTGATCTGGTCATGCAACTCGAATCGGCCAATTTGCGCCGGGGGTTGGAATGTCTTTTCGAAATCGGCTACCGACTAGCGATTCCTGTGAGTGTGGAGGATTTTGCAGATGCCTCCAAACGGGAGGCATGGCGTGTTGAGAAGGGAATGATTGTTCTAAAACTTTGGAGTGATGATCATCGGAGAACTCCTGTGGCTGTTTTTGTTTATGAGCCATTTGATTTTTCCGAGGAATTTGAGAAAGCTTGCTTAAGCGAGTTGCAGCCCGGCATTTTTGCAAGGATCGTTTCACTTGAAGCCCTGATTGAAATGAAGCTTGTTGCCGGTCGCCCGCATGATTTGATGGATATCGAGGAATTGCGCCGCGTGGAGCGCTTGAACAATGAAAAAGCCTGAAGCCGATTGGCGATGGGGAACGCCCGAGGGCAGCGGGGATTTCGATCGCTTAATGGATGGTCTCCTCACATTTCGTGAAAAAATTCAGTGGATTGAGGAAATCGAGACACTTCACGAGCGCTTTGCGGAAAACCGCGCCAAACGGCTTCGCGTTGAGAATCAGTCCTTAAATCGCAAAGAATGAGCGCCAATTTCACATTTTCCAATGACTAGCTATCCCACAAAAATCGACGGGGCATTCCTGCTTCGGCCGCGTGTTTTCGGCGATGCGCGAGGTTTTTTTCTCGAATCCTGGAACAAGGAAACCTTCGCCAAGCTCGGCATCGGCGCGGATTTCGTGCAGGACAACCACAGCCGCTCCGCAAAGTATGTTCTCCGTGGCTTGCACTACCAGAGCGGCCCGGCGGCCCAGGGAAAGCTCGTGTGGGTCACCTCCGGCACGGTGTTCGATGTATTGGTGGATCTGCGGGAAAGCTCCCCGACCTTCGGCAAATGGGATGGCTACATGCTCACCAGCGAGGCCCACGAGCGGCTCTGGGTGCCGCCGGGTTGCGCGCATGGATTTTTGGTCCTCAGTGAGGTGGCGGATTTCCACTACAAGTGCACGAACTCCTACCGCCCCGAAACCGAGCGTGCCTTATTGTGGAACGATCCCGCCATCGGCATCGAATGGCCGCTCCCCATCGGCATTGATCCGCTTGTTTCACCGAAGGATGCCGCCGCTGCGAACTTCGCGACCTGCGAGAAATATCCGTGACGACTAAACCCCATGTGGCCGAAGCCGACCGCATCCAGCGTGAGATCATCCGCAAAATGACGCCCGCGCAAAAGTTCGCCATCGCCCGAGAACTTTATGACACCGCGTGGGAAATCAAAAAAAGCGCCCTCCGCGCCCAACACCCCGACTGGACCGAAGAACAAGTCCACGCGCGGGTGAAGAGAATTTTCACCACCGGCTATGCAGGGGATTAAGGAAATAGTATCTCGCTTGGAGCAGGCGGAAATGCCCTATTGCCTCGTCGGAGGCATGGCAGCGATCGCTTATGGACGACCGCGCTTCACGCTCGATGCTGATCTCGTCCTCGCCCTTCTCCCATCAAGGATCGCGGAATTGGCCAAGATTTTTCCTGCAGAGGAATTCTACCTGCCACCCGAAGAAGTTTTGATCGCCGAAACCCGACACGATTCGCGGGGTCATTTCAACATCATCCACCTCGCTTCGGGCATGAAAGCCGACTGCTATCTGCCCGGCCGCAACCCGCTCGCGCATTGGGAACTCAAAAACCGCCGCCGCCTCGCAGTGGATTTCGGCGAGGCGTGGTTCGCGCCGCCCGAGTCGGTGATCGTGAACAAACTGATTTTCTTCAAGGAAGGTGGCTCGGAGAAACACCTCGAAGACATCCGTTCGATGCTGGAATCCACGCCCGGATTGGATCGTCAGGTTCTTGCAGAATGGATTCGCGAATTCCGCGTTGAGCCAGAGTGGGAGAAGGTTTCCGGTCATTGAAAAAACACGATTTTATCGTCATCGGCGGAGGCATCGTGGGTCTCGCCGTCGCCCGCGAGTTGCTCCTGAAAAAACCGGGCGCCTCCGTTTGCGTTCTTGAAAAAGAAAACGCCCCCGGTCGCCACCAGAGCACGCACAACAGCGGCGTCCTCCACTGCGGCCTCTACTACAAGCCTGGCTCACTGAAGGCCCGCCTCGCCGTCCGCGGAATCCGGCTCATGACCGATTTCTGCCGCGAGCACTCCGTCGCCCATGAGATCTGCGGCAAAGTCGTCGTCGCCACCAACGAAGCCGAACTCGAGCGCCTGCGTGACCTCGAAATCCGCGGCCAGCAAAACGGCCTCGAAGCCCTCCAGTGGCTCGACGCCGCCCAACTCCACGAGATCGAACCCCACGCCGCCGGCCTCGCAGCCCTCCGCGTCCCACAAGAAGGCATCGTTGATTATGAAGCCGTCTGCGACGCGCTCGTCCAAGAGATCGAACGCCTCGGCGGCAACTTCCAAAAAAACGCCCGCGTCGCGGCCATCCACGACAACCTCGGCGGCTGGGTCTTCGAAACCCCCGCTGGCGAATTCGAAGCCCGCTACCTTATCAACTGCGCCGGCCTCTTCAGCGATCGCATCGCTGAGCTTGCTGGCACCAAGAATGACATCCGCATCGTCCCTTTCCGCGGCGAATATTTCGAACTCGCTCACGTAGCCCGCCATCTCGTTCGCCACCTCATCTACCCCGTGCCCGACCCCGCCTTCCCCTTCCTCGGCGTCCACTTCACCCGCCTCATCCACGGCGGCATCGAAGCCGGTCCCAACGCCGTCCTCGCCCTTGCCCGCGAAGGCTATAGCAAAAACGACATCCGCCCCCGCGAAGCCGCCGAAATCCTCGCCTTCCCTGGCCTCTGGAATTTTCTCCGCCGCTACCCCTCCATGGTCTGGGACGAAGGCCGCCGCTCCCTCAGCAAAACCCTCTTCGCCCAGTCCCTCCAAAAACTCGTCCCCGAAATCCGCGCCGAACACCTCTCTCCCGGCGGCGCCGGCGTCCGCGCCCAAGCCATGACCCGCGACGGCACGCTCCTCCAAGATTTCCACATGGTCCAAAAACCCCGCGCCCTCCATGTCATAAACGCCCCCAGCCCCGCCGCCACCGCCTCCCTCGCCATCGCCGAGGAAGTCGTAGGCCGGATCGAGTTGAATTGATTTCGCTGCATACCAAAAGCATCCAGCTTTTGAATCTTACATTGTAGCTCAGGCGTCCCGCCTGAGATTGTGAGTCGTTTGAAAGAAATCGATGCGTCTTTCTACAATTAAGGCAACTTCCATGACCCTCTGGGGAACAAAAAACCCGAATTACCGCGACATCGCACGCCTCGAATACGGCCGCCTGCTTTGGAAAAACCCAGAAGCCCGCCGCTGCCTGCTCGCCCATTGGGAGAGCCCCGACCACCCCCACGCCGAGCGCTTCCACGAAAACAAAAGCCTCGTCCGCGAAATCCTCGAATCCCCCTTGGGCGAAGCCGAACTCGATGCCTCCCTACGCAGTCGCGCCCTCAGCCTCCGCGCCGCCGCCCGCGAAATTCCCCCGGTTTTCGGATCGTTCTAAAAACATTTTTCCGCCATTCACCCCCCGCGTTTGAAAAACCTAATAGACATCGAATTCCTCCGCAACCATGTCTAAAAGCTCCCCTTTCTCACAATCCCTCGGCAACCAGCAGCGCGAAATCCTCCTCAGCGCGAAACCCGAGGATTTCGACGGTTATAAGAATTCCATCGCCTCACTCCTGAGCAACGCCTCGCTTGGCTCGACCAAGCTGTGGCCTTCATCCAAGCCGCAAAAACCGCCCGCCAATCTCCCTTAATGCTTCTCACCGAACTCCTAATTTGAAATGCGGCGAAGCTTGCGCCCTCCATGTCATCAACGCCCCCCCCAGTCCCACCTCCCTTTCCATCGCCTAGGAGATTGCTGGCCGGATCGGTTTGAATTGAAGCATTCATGCCGATGGGCAAGGCGACTTCCATGCCCCATTGTGGCGTTTGGTATCGGAACACCGCATCTTTAAGAGTTGACATGGCGATATGCATGTTTAGCATGCATACATGCAAAGAATGCAATTGCTATTTCCTGATGAGATGATGGCTCGCTTGAAAGAGGTCTCCCTTGAAGAAGAGAGACCTGTTAGCGAAGTCATCCGTCGATCGATTGAGGAATTTTTTATGCGCTATCCCAAGGGGAAGCAATCCAAGGTCAGTGTGGATCAGCTTGCTGGTCATCTTGGTGAGATCAAAGTTGATGCCGCAAACCTCCGTGAAGTCCTTTATGAGGAAGACCAGTTTTGAAAAGTTTGGATACCAACATCCTTGTCTATTCATTGAATAGGGATTGTGCTGAGTATCAGAAGGCTGCGTTGGCATTACAAGAGGCATTGGATTACCCAAAGTTCTGGATCATTGCAGACCAGGTCTACATCGAACTTTACAAAGCATTGAGAAACCCCCGTGTTTTTGGAAAGCCCCATACTGCAGAGGATGCCTTTTCAAAAGTTCAGACACTCCGTGACCATTCCGGACTGCGTAGGTGCTGCTACGCGGATTCTGTATGGGACAACCTTGCCAGCAATCTCAAAAGCCCCAATTTTCCCTATCAGCGCACTCATGATGCCGTTTTGGCTCAAACTCTGTTAAAAGCAGGCGTCCAAGTTCTCTACACCAGAAATACCAAAGACTTTGAAGGATACGGATTCGAACAAGTCGTCAATCCTATCGATTCGTGAGCGAGTTCGATTCGCTATTATTATTCAGTAAGTTACTATAACTCAATGAGTTAAATATTTTTTTATTTTCCAGCACACGGCTGCAAATCATAAGCGCCCCCAAAGCGGCTGATTGTCCACTTCGTCTAAATACAGGTTAGCCTTCTTCATTTGCTCATGAAAATTTCCATCGTCACACCATCCTATAACCAAGCTGCGCATTTGGAGCAGACGATCAAGAGCGTCCTGCTGTCCGCCGATGGCTGCGGCGCCGACTTGGAGTATGTGGTCATTGATGGCGGATCCACCGACGGCAGTCGCGAAATCATCGAGTGCCATACTGATTCTCTCGCATTCTGGTGCAGCGAGAAAGATGCCGGCCAATATGATGCGATCAACAAAGGCTTCGATCAGACCACCGGAGAGATCATGGGCTGGCTCAACTCGTCCGACCTCTATTTCCCATGGACCCTCTCCACCGTCCGCGAGATTTTCGAGAAATTTCCCGAGGTCCAATGGATCACCGCCTTACGCAAATTCTGCGTTCGAGAGGATGGCAGCTTCGAAGGCATGCAAAAGATGGACGGATTCGCCGGTCGCTGCTATTACGCTGGAATGCACGGCGGCCCAAAAAATTCCGATTTCATACAGCAGGAAACCGTCTTTTGGCGCAGAAGTCTTTGGGAACAAATCGGCTCAAAAATCCCAGACCGCTGCAAATTCGCCGCCGATTTCCACTTGTGGGGCGAATTTTTCCGCCATTCTCCGGTTTACGGCGTCGATTGCCCACTCGCCGGGTTCCGATTCCACGGCGATTCCCGCAGCACCGCCGATCGCTACATGGGCGAAGTCAATGCCTTGCTGGAGGACTGGAAAAAAACCGGTGCCAGAAAACAAATCGCCCGCGGCTTTTGCACCATCATGCGGCATTGGAAGGATGGCAAAAGCTCGTGGGCTATCAAAAGCCATGGGGGGGAGGAATTCATCTGGATCACCAAATTCCTTGAACAAAAAATCACTGATATCCTCTGGGGTCTCTGCAGTCTTTTCTATCTCATCCTTAAGCTCTTCCTCTTTACCATCCGGACATTTCTCTGGCCCTTCCGCCGCAAAGCGCCGTGGAGTTATTGAGACAGACCATCTGCGAGTCGAGTGTGAAGCTATACAGACAATCATTTGACAAAATGGCATGCATCTTGTCAAATGATTAAACAAAATGGAGAAATTTGACCATCTGTTAGACCTGCACAGCTCCTCGCCTTTATCGGGCGATCCCAAGTCGATGGTATAAATTACAGTTCCCTCTCAAAAAATCTCGGAATCACGAAGTATAAAGCCGAGCAATATGCCGAAGCCTTTGAGCAATCCTTTGTCCTGCAACGCATCTTTCCCGCTGGAACAAATGTGTTGCGTGAGCCCAAGGTCCTGCTGATGCCACCGATCCGCCTGCTCCACAGGCCAATGGATGAGGCCCAAGGCGGATTGCGAGAAGACTTTTTCGCCATGGCCATGCGTCAAGCGGGGATTTCCATCCAGTATTTGAAATCCACGACCGGCCAAAAGACTCCAGATTTCCTGATCGAGCACCATGGCCGCAAAATCGTCTTTGAAATCGGTGGCAAGGGCAAAGGCCGATCACAATTCAAAGGCGTGCAAGCTGATCAAAAAATCATCCTTGCTCCAGATGTCTCGCCTTCTGAAAGATGTATCCCCCTGCATCTCTTGGGTTTTATCTCGTAAGGCTGCCCCCCTGTAGCGGTGGTCTGCAACCGCCGGAAATTTTCAGGAGCCGTATTAATGATCGTCCGACAGCCATATTCAACATCATTGGATTCCCATCGACTGGGTGGAAGCTGATCACTGATTCTTGGGGGAAAAATTGGATTGAACTCCAAATAAACGCCAATTATTCTAGAGTCCACTCCAATGATAGACTTTCTCCGCGAGACATCCCGCCGCTTGATCAATACCGCTCCCGTCTGTGCCCATCGATTTTTGTTCGAGCGATTTGAGATGAAGGAGCGGTTGACGGGTGTGATTGGTCCCCGCGGGGTCGGCAAGACGACCTTGCTTCTGCAATATCTGCGCGAACGGCATGGGGCATCCGGCGAAGCCTTCTACGCCTCGGCGGACCATATTTTTTTCAACCGGTGTTCGTTGCTGGAATTCGTCCGGGAGAGCCACGCCCGAGAAGGAACGGGATATTTTGTTTTTGATGAAATCCATAAATACCCGAATTGGCAGCAGGAATTGAAAAATATTCATGACTCCTTCCCAAAGGTCCGAGTGGCCTTTTCGGGAAGCTCGAGCATGGCACTTCAGCAAGGTGGCTATGACTTGTCGAGGCGCCTAGTGATGCATCGGTTGCCGGGATTGTCGTTCCGCGAGTATTTGAATTTTGTGACGGGTGCGAGCCACGGAACGATTTCGCTCGAAGCCTTGCTCGACGATCCCGCCGCGGCATCCGCGGAGGTGGCCCGAATTCCCCGTCTGCTGGGATATTTCGAGGAATATTTGATGCAAGGATATTACCCTTTTGTTTTGGAGGGGGTTGAGCATTTTTATGAAAAACTTCGGGACGTTCTGGAAAAGACGATCCATGAGGACATCGCAGGATACTACTCTTTGAAAACGGAAAACCTGGTGCATTTCAAAAAAATACTGGCTTTTTTGGCAACCACTCCTCCTGGGGGGATCAATATCCACAAGTTGTCGACCAATCTGGGAATTGATGACAAGACCGCGGCCCACTACGTGTCGATCCTGCATGAAACAGGGCTGGTTCGACCGATCCAGACACCATCCCGAGGCCACCAAGTGCTACGCCGTGTGGGGAAATTTTATTTGGACAATACGACATTTTATCACGCTTTATGCGATGGCTTGGGCCAGAAAGCCGAGATTGGCACGGTGCGAGAATTGTTTTTTCTGCAATCTGTTGAGAACGCGGGCCAGGTGGTGGGGTTGAGTTCATCCGGCGGGGATTTTTGCATCGGTGAAAGCGTTTTTGAAGTCGGAGGTGTGAACAAACGGCGTAAGCAATTGCCGGGCAGATTTTCCAGTGAATTTGTCGTGAAGGATGGAATCCTGGCGGGCGCGCGGGGAACAATTCCCCTTCATTTATTTGGTTTTCTCTATTGATGAAATCAAATATTTGCCCCTGTATCGGAGGTCTGCGACCGCCGAAAAATTTTCAACCACTGATAGGCGCGGATAAACACTGATATAGTAAAAACCAAGTCCAATCTTCAAGCCCCCCTAGCAAACTTACTGAGATAATAAAACGCCTCTTTATTCCTTTCACCTCTGAAATATGAGCCTTTTTTAGATGCTTTAAACTAAGCAAGGCCATAAATTTAAACTAACATATGAAAATACTTATTACTGGCGGCACAGGTTCCTTCGGGAAAAAGTTTGTTGAGCTTTTGCTACGGCGACATCCTGAAGCATCAAGGATCGTCATATACTCCCGCGACGAATTGAAGCAGTTTGAGATGGCTCAGCATTATCCGCCAACCAAATATCCAAATATTCGTTTTTTTATCGGGGATGTTCGGGACGCTGATCGACTTCGTCTAGCCATGGAGGGTGTTGATACAGTTGTGCATGCCGCAGCGCTCAAGCAGGTTCCAACGGCTGAATACAATCCCTTTGAATGCATCAAGACGAATGTGTTTGGAGCACAGAATGTCATAGAGGCAGCCATGGCAACCGGTGTAAAAAATGTGGTGGCATTAAGCACTGATAAGGCCGCTGCACCCATTAACCTTTACGGCGCCACCAAGCTTTGCTCAGACAAACTCTTCATCGCTGCAAACAATATCCGCGGTCACCGCGATTTGAAGTTTAGTGTGGTGCGATACGGAAATGTCATGGGGTCTCGAGGATCAGTGATTCCCTTCTTCATGGAAAAACGAAAGACCGGTGTTTTGCCTATAACGGATCCCAGCATGACGCGATTCAATATCTCGCTGGAAGAAGGTGTGGACATGGTTTTCTTTGCGTTGGAAAATGCGCTTGGCGGGGAAATTTTTGTTCCAAAAATCCCATCCTATCGCATCACAGAAGTCGCCAAGGCGATTGGGCCGAATTGTGAGCATCCAGTGGTTGGCATTCGCCCTGGAGAGAAATTGCACGAGGAAATGATCACGGCCTCGGATTCGCAAAACACCATTGAGACCAATAATTACTATGTTATTGTGCCCAACTCTCAGGAAGGTTCTTATCAAAGTGTCATGGAGAGATACCTTGCCCACTACAAAGCCAAGCATGTCACGCCCGGCTTCTGCTATTCATCTGGAGAAAATACGGATTGGTTGACTGCCAAGCAGATACAGGAGTTGATAAAAAAACATGTCGATTCCAGTTTTTAAGTGGTTTGAAGCTATGGCTTCTCTGAAATGATACCCTACGGCAAACAGTCCATTTCCGAAGACGATATTGATGCGGTAGTCCGGTCGTTGCGCTCGGATTTCTTGACCTGTGGTCCAGAGGTTGAGGCGTTTGAGAGGGAATTTGCAGCTTTTGTTGGTGCAAAGCATGCCGTGGCAGTTTGCAATGCAACTGCGGCTTTGCACTTGGCCATGCAAGTGCTCGGTATCGGCAAGGGAGATCGGGTTGTAACATCGCCAAATACCTTCGTGGCATCCGCCAATGCTGCTGCGTATGTCGGAGCCACGCCGGATTTTTCGGATATCGATCCGAAATCCTACAATCTCGATCCTGCGGTGCTGGAGCAAAACTGGAATCCTGATACCAAGGCCGTTGTTGCGGTGGACTATGCCGGTCAACCCTGCAACATGCCCGAGATTGCCCGGATTGCTCGCAGTCGCGGAGCTTATGTCATTGAAGACGCCTGTCACGGCTCCGGCGGTGGCTTTCATGCTGACGGGCGAAAATGGAAACTTGGGGGTCATCCATGGGCTGACATTACAACCTTCTCTTTCCATCCGGTTAAAACACTCACGACTGGTGAAGGCGGCATCTTGTTGACCGAGAATGACGAATGGGCTGCAAAAGCCCGATTGCTCCGAACCCATGGAATAACACGGAATCATGATGACTTTATTGGATTAGATGATTCCGTGCATTCAGTGTTCAGTTTTCAGGATTCAGCGAATCTAAATCCGCCATCCGCCATCCGCGATAAGTCCTCCGTAGCGGAACGCGGTCCTTGGTATTACGAAATGCAGGAACTCGGCTATAACTACCGTATTACCGATCTCCAATGCGCCCTTGGCCGTAGCCAACTCAAGCGCCTACCCGAATTCATTACCCGCCGCCAGCAAATCGCCTCTTGCTACAACCAAGCATTCTCCAACCTCGATTGGCTCAAAACTCCCGCCCTCGCTCCTTGGTTACTTTCTCCTGATGAAAACTCCCTGCTGAAAACTGAAAACTTGATTTCCTGGCATCTTTACACCCTCCAAATCGATTTTCCGCGCCTTGGCAAAACCCGCACCGAGGTGATGCAGGAATTGAGGGAGCAAGGCGTCGGCACGCAGGTCCTCTACATCCCTGTTTATTTGCAACCCTGGTATCGCCGCAACTACGGCTACCCTTTAGGAAAATGCCTGAATGCCGAGAAATTCTACGCTCAAGCTCTCAGCTTACCGCTTTTCCCTGCTATGAATGATGCAGATGTTCAAAAAGTAATCCACGCAGTTTTGGCCTTGGAGTATTGAAGTTTTAAGTTTCCAATGCAAAACATCGCCATCATTCCTGCTCGCGGGGGAAGTAAGAGAATACCTCGGAAAAATATTCGCCCGTTTTGCGGCAAGCCGATGATTGCTCGATCGATCGAGGCCGCGCTTGAGAGCGGAGTTTTTGATGCCGTGGTGGTTTCCACCGATGACGATGAAATCGCTTCAGTTGCGGAATCCTATGGAGCGGTGGCACCGTTTCGCCGCCCGCCCGAATTGTCGAATGACCACGCCGCCACATTGCCGGTCATCGCCCATGCCATCCGCTGGTGGGAGGAAAATCGCGCGCCCGTCGAATTCGCCTGCTGCATCTACGCTACGGCCCCATTTTTGCACGCGGAGTTCCTTCGCAAGGGCTTCCGGATTCTGAAGGAAAAACTCGAGGCCGAGTTTGCGTTCAGCGTGACCAGTTATGCATTTCCTATCTTTCGTGCCATTCAGCTTGGAGAAAGCGGACAAGTCGAAATGTTCTGGCCCGAGAACGAGCTGAAGCGCTCGCAGGATCTGCCGGAGGCTTGGCACGATGCTGGTCAATTTTATTGGGGTCGGAGGGATGCGTTTTTGGAACGCCAAGGTATTTTCACTGCAAGGTCATATCCAGTCGTCTTGCCGCGCCATCTGGTGCAAGACATCGACACGCCCGAGGACTGGGAGCGTGCTGAGAGGATGTTCTTGGTTGCTTTTGAGTAACCAATGGAATCGAAAACCCCACTCTTTATCCGCGCAGATGCAAGTGTCTCGATTGGCACGGGACACATCATGCGAATGATTGCTCTTGGCCAGGCTTGGCAGGCGCAAGGTGGGGAGGTGCGCTTTATTTGTGCCGAGATCACTCCGGCGCTGGAACAGCGCTTGGCATGCGAGGGTTTTCATATATCGCGGATTTCTGCGGTTCTGGGTAGCAAGGAAGACTTGGAGCAAACGACTCACTTGATCACTGACACGCTCCAAGCCGACATTCAAAACGCGCGAGTCGTTCTGGATGGCTATCACTTCGGTGCGGATTACCAACTTGGGATCAAGGCGGCGGGATTCAAATTGCTCGTCGTCGATGACTATGGCCATGCGGATTTCTACTATGCCGATTGGGTGCTGAATCAAAACATCTCCGCCCGCGAGGAACTTTACGCCAAGCGCAGTCCAGATACTAAACTTTTGCTGAGACCGAAATTTGTGATGCTCCGAAAGGAATTTCTGGCTTACAAAGGCTGGCAACGCGAAATCGCCCCTGTGGCAAAAAAAATCCTTGTCACCCTGGGTGGCTCCGATCCGGATAATGTTACCCTCAAGGTGATCCAAGCGCTGATCGATTTGGATCTGCATGCCAAAGTCGTTATCGGTGGAAGTAATCCGCACCTGTGCGAAATCGAAAATTTCCTCCATAGCCAAAAAGACAGCACGGCTTTGATTGAGATGATTGTTAACGCCACAAACATGCCGGAACTCATGGCTTGGGCGGACCTTGCTGTTGCGGCAGCGGGTAGCACAAGTTGGGAATTGGCCTTTATGGGATTGCCTAATCTAGTTTTCATTTTAGCTGATAATCAAGTCGAGATTGCTGAGGGCCTCGCAGCACGGCAAGTAGCAATCTCGATTGGCAGACCAAGCCCTGTTGCGTTGGTTTCTTTCAAAGAAAAGCTTGGGCAATTGGCTGCTTCTCACAGTGAACGCTATCGCAAATCCCTAGTTAGCAGTGAGTTAGTCGATGAATCGGGAGCCAAGCGAGTCCTTGCAGGAATGGTTGCAGATTCCCTTTTGCTCAGGCGCGTTGAGCCTGGCGATTCTAAAATTTTGTGGGAATGGGCCAATGATCCTCTGGTTAGGCAATCCTCTTTCGATGCCGCTTCGATACCATGGGAAGAGCACTTGAAGTGGTGTAACAGGAAAATGGCCGATGCATACTGCTTTTTTTACTTGGCGAGTTTCCAATCTGGTGAACCCCTTGGTCAAGTGCGATTTGATATCGAGAATCAAGAAGCCATTGTTTCTATTGGATTAGCTTCCATTCTAAGAGGAAGAGGTCTCGGCTTGGCTGTCCTGCTAAAAGCAACGGCGCTTTTTTTTGAAAATTCGAATGCTAAAAAAATCCATGCTTTCATAAAGCCAACAAACCATGCTTCAATGCGCGCATTTGAAGCAGCTGGCTTTCGCTTGCTCGAGGAGACGCAATGCAAATCGCAACCCGCACATCATTACATTTTGAATAAAGACGCTCATGGAGAAGTTTAAAATCTCTGGAAAATCGATTCAACCGGGGGGGCCTTGCTACCTCATCGCCGAGATGTCTGCCAACCACGGCCAGAGCTTTGAGGCCGCGCTGGAACTTGTTCATGCGGCTAAGCAAGCCGGTGCGGATGCGATTAAGCTCCAGACTTACACGCCGGAGACTATTACGATTGACTCACGCCGCCCAGAATTTTTGATCGGCAAAGGAACCCTCTGGGAAGGTCGGAATCTCTACGAGCTTTACGGTGAGGCTTATACCCCTTGGGAATGGCAACCCAAACTCAAGGCAGAAGCCGAAAAACTCGGCATGGATTGTTTCTCGACACCATTTGACGATACAGCTGTGGATTTTCTGGAGGGAATGAATGTTCCCGCCCACAAAATCGCCTCTTTTGAGCTTGTCGATACCGAACTTTTGAAAAAAGTCGCTGCTACTAGCAAGCCTGTCATCATGTCCACCGGTATGGCAACCTTGGCTGAAATCGATGAAGCCGTGCGCACGCTCCGCGAGGCTGGATGCACCCAACTCGCTTTACTCAAATGCACCAGCGCCTACCCGTCCTTGCCAGAGGATATGAACCTCCGCACCATCCCACATTTGGCCGAGGCCTTTCATGTGCCCGTGGGCCTCTCTGACCACACGCTCGGAATCGCCGTTCCAGTCGCAGCCGTAGCCCTCGGAGCCTGCATCATCGAAAAACACCTCACCTTGCATCGCAGTGACGGAGGCCCTGATGCCGCATTCTCCCTCGAGCCAGCCGAATTCCGAGCCATGGTCGATGCCGTCCGCGTTGCAGAAAAAGCCCTCGGCAAAGTCAGCTACGAAATGAGCGAGAAAGAGCAGGCCAGTCGAGTCTTCCGCCGTTCGCTCTTTGTGGTGAAAGACATGAAAGTTGGCGAGGAATTCACCCGCGAAAATGTGCGCTCCATCCGACCGGGGAATGGTTTGCCGGTCACGGAATTGGATCGTGTCTTGGGTCGAAAGGCGGCGGTGTTTATTGAGCGGGGCACGCCCATGACTTTCGATGTGATTGTTTGAAAATTCCACGGGACAACTATCTGATATGAAAACCACAGCGAAAGAAATCGCGGAAATCATCATTGGAATGCGGGAAGCCTATTCCAAGGGTGGGAATGCCATGAAGTGGTGTCGTGATTATTTTAGGACTACGCACAAAACGGAAGATGGGAACAATCTTCTCGCCACCCTTGTGGCCTATGACTTGCAGGCCGGTTCCTACATTTCTGGGGCCCGCGCTCACCCGGAAAACAACCGACGCTGGTGCAGGCAGCTTG
>JBDKIG010000015.1:0-24104 GCA_039797215.1 Verrucomicrobiota bacterium
TCGCGCCGATCTCGACATCGTCATCGATCTGGACGGTGCCGGTTTGAGGAATCTTTTCTTGGCGGCCGTCGCGGAGTTCGTATCCGAACCCATCCGCTCCGATGACCACGCCTGAGTGCAGGATCACGCGGTGGCCAATCGTGCAGCGCTCTCTCACAGTGACTCTGGGGTGCAAATGGCAATCCTCTCCGAGCTTGGATTCTTGGCCGATAAAGGTGTGCGGGCCGAGGATCGTGCGGGCGCCAAGGATAGCGTCTTTTTCGACTACGCAATAAGCCCCGATCGAGCAACCCTCGCCAATCTTGGCGCTCTCGGCGATGACGGCGGTCGGGTGGATGCCTGGCGGGAATTTGAGCGGCTCGGGAGTAAAAAAGGGAAGCAGAGCGGCGAAGGCTCCGGCGGGATTTTCGATCGGCACGCAACGCGGCGGCACGGTTTCGTTGAATCCCTCGGGAACAAGCACCACCGACGCGCGGGTTTTGCGCAGCGCGCCAATGTATTTTGGATTTCCAAAAAACGAGAGATCGCCCGGATTGGCATCGGCCAGTGAGGCGACGCCACAAATGTCAATCTCCGCCAGATCGGGCTCGAGCTGGACACCGAAGCGTCCAGCCAAATCACCAAGTTTCATCAGGGAGTAGCTGGCTTGGCGTCTTTGTTCAGAGTCTCAATGATGGATTTGCTGAAATCGAGTTCGGCCTTCGAGTAAATCACAACGGGGACTTGGCCCATGCTCATGCCGGATTTGTCGAGCACGACATCGTAGCCCGCATTTTTGATCTGCTCGTTCACGATTTTCATGATGTCGTCGATGATGTCTTTGCGCATCCGGATGAATTGCTCCTGGAGTTGGCGCTCACGGGTTCCACGGAATTCCGCGATTTCGCGGTCGAGGTTGCGCGCTTCGGCGATCTTTTGGTCGCGGGCTTTGGAGGACTTTTCCTTGGCATCCTTGCTGAGCTCGGGTTTTTCGAGATCGACATTGAGTTTGTTGATCTCATCCATCGCCTTTTTCAGGGTTTCCAGGCGACCGTCGAGTTCCGTCTTCGCGGAGGCGCGGGCTTCGTTGAGCTTCGCTTCGGCATCCTTCGTGCGGTGATATTGAGTGAAGATGGCATTCATATCGAGAGTGCCGATCTTTCCCTGCGCTTGAGCGGTCGGGGTGAAGGCGAGAGTGGCGGTGGTGGCCATGACGGCCGGGAGAAGGAATTTAAGCATTGGTTTTGGTGTTTTGGTTTGTGTTTGGAAAAAACAAACAGGCGGTTGAATAAATGCCATGCGGTCTATGGGTCAAGACCGCTCTGGCCGCGCTGTTCTTAGAATTGGTAGCCGATATTGAAGTTGAACTTGCCTGGAGGGCCGTTCCAAGTGTCGTAAACGACCGGGATGCCGTAATCCACACGGATCGGGCCGATGGGAAGGTCGAGACGCAGGCCGATGCCGATATCGACATTGTAATTCGATGTTCCGAAATCATAGGAGTCGGCATTGACGAAGCCAGCGTCGCTGAAGACCGCGCCGCGGACACGGCTGATGATCGGGAAGGTAAGCTCCAGCGTGATGTAGCCGAGGGAGTTACCGCCGATAGGATTGTCATCGGCATCCACGGGGCCGACTTCGCGGAAGTTGAAACCGCGCATGTTATTCGCGCCGCCGAGGTAAAGGCGGTCGAAAATTGGAACGCCATTTCCGTAGCCGTCGTCATCTCCCGATTGGTTCGGCCCCCATCCGTCGGTGACGGCGAGTTGGCCTTTCGCCATGAAGATGAGGTCCCAAGGGAGAGACACATATTTGGCGGCCTCAAGAGAGATTCCATAATCCTGCACCGTGCCGCCGAGGAAGCCGCCTGCGATGAAGCCGGTGAGTTCGAGGAGTTCGCCCTTGCGAGTGAGGAAGAGGCTATCGCGGGTATCCCACACGAGGGAACTGGTGAGTGCGCTCTTGTAGTAGGTGCCCTCGGAATCCTGAATGACCGGGCCGACTTGGCCATTTCCGCTGAACCCGCCAAAGGCCGATGAGCCGTAGGGATCCACGATGTCGCCGACATCATAAATGACGACGCGCTCGAAGCGGTATTCGTTCCGGAGCGTGAGGGCGCGCCAGACTTGCTGGCGGGTTTGGAGGGCGAAGCCTGCGTTTTCCTGAGCGTAAACTTCGGAAAGGAAGTCCGCATTGCGGTAGTAGGCCTCGACGCCTGCGGAGAGTTTGTAGCCAAGGAACCATGGCTCGGTAAGGGAGGCTACGAAATCCTGACGCAGGAGACCATATTGCGCGCGGATGCGGAAACGCTGTCCGCCGCCGGTGAATCTTGGCCAGTTCAGAACATCGAAATTCGACTGCTGGAGTTCGGCAAAACCAATCAAACTATCGATCGTGCTGAAGCCGGCGCCGAAGTTAAACGAGCCGGTGCGTTTTTCCTCCACGATGACATTGAGGTCCTTGCGGCCGGGGACCACGGTATCGGTCGGTTGGGTCTCAACGCGCTCGAAGTAGTTCAAATTCTCCAAGCGCTTTTTGCTGATGTCCACGAGCGTGGTGTCGTAGACCTCACCGGGTTTGACGGCCAACTCGCGCCGGATCACGCGGTCCTGCGTGCGGGTGTTGCCCTGGATATTGACGAGGTTCAGGTAGGATTGAACACCCTCGTCGATCGAGTAGGTGAGATTCACCGCGCCGGGGCCTGCGGGGAGGACTTCGGGCACCGCCGTCATGTCCACATAACCGCGGCTGCCGTAGAAATCACGAATCGCCTTGAGGTCATCGCCCATGCCTTTCGGAGTAAAAAGCTGGCCGGCGTTCATTTTAAGCTGACCCACAATCTCGCCCTCGGGAGCGATATTCACCCCTGTGATGCTGACTTGATTCACGCGGTATTCGGTGCCCTCGTTGATCATCACCACCAACTCGACGCCCTCGCCAGACAGAGGCTGGGTCTGGATTTCCGAGACATCCACATCGGCGAAGCCTCGATTTTGGTAAAGGGATTGGATGGCGACGCGGTCCTCTTCGACTTGGGAGGGTTCGAGGCGGCCGCTCTTATTGAAGAAGGTCAAAAGATCGAGGGGCTTTGTCTTCATCACCTTTCGGAGGTCACGGGCGAGGACCGAGTCGTTGCCGATGAAAGTGATTTTTTTCACGACAAGCTTCGGTCCCTCGGTGATGGCGAAGATCAGGCGGGCGCGATTTTGGCCGGGGATGTCCTGCACGCGGTATTGCACATCGACATCGGCGTAGTTGCGGTCGTTATAGAGTTCGAGAATCTTTTGGCGGTCCTGCTCGATACGCTCCTCGTCCACCACATCGCCGGGTTTGACCTTGAGATCTCGGCGCACGCGATTGAGAGGAATTTGCCCCGCGCCCTCGATGATGACTTCTTCCAAAACAGGGCGGCCTTGGAGGAGAACCGTGACGCGAACGCCATTCCCCAGCGGCTCGGCGAACAAACGCACATTCGACACACCGCCGGTTTGATACAAGGCGCGGACATCTTGCTCGGCAGTGCGCTCGCTGTAGGGCTGTCCGACTTTTGTGGCGAGGTTGGCCAGCACGCGGTCCTTGGAAATGCTGGGTGCGCCGACGGTTTCCACCACGATGTCGTTCACGATCGGGCCGGTTTGTTCTGTGGGCTCCTGGGCTTTTGATAGAGGAATCAGAGAGGCCAGGAGGGCGAAGATGAGAGTGGCTATGAGAGGGAAAAGTCGTCGGTTGTTTTTCATGGTCGAATGAGTCGCCTGCGAACGGAACATCAAGGCGTCGGTGGGATTAACGAATGCCCTCGGGCAGGTCAAGAAACCCGTGTCTGGAATGGGGCATTTTATTGACGCGACATCTTCGACTGGAGCGATTGGGTTCTACTCCAGAGCGATCAGGTTCCAGGCTTTTCCTTGGGTGCCTTGAGGCGGTGCGGGTGGAAAACGGTGATGATGCTCATGAGCACCGAGGTCGTCCAAGCGATGCAAAACATCCCCGAGAGGGCAATCACGGCGGTGATGACGTTCCAAGCCGGCGGCATGATATCCTCCCCGTAGCCAAGGGTGGTGTAGGTGCTGCCGCTGAAATACAGCGCTTGGGAAATATCCTTCACCAGCCCACTCCAAAAGAGTGCGTAGGCCCAAATGACAATATCCACCAGATGCGAGGTGAGGATTAAAACCATGGTTAGATAAAGAAACGGACGCGCCATCCACGGCCCCTTTTTGTCGCGAATCGGCATGGTGAAACGCAGGTGGATCCATTGGACGACCTCCGAAAACACCGCGTGGTTCGAGAGAATCACGATCATGACAAGCCCGCCAAAAAGCACCGGCGAAATCGTCAAGGCAATCACCTCCGTATCTTGAATCACAGGTTCGATCGGAAGTGTCGAGGTGGGCATGGGAATCACTCACCGATGGTGGCGATGGAAACGGTCTGCCCGATGCGCAGGGGAATCGGCGGTTGACCGGTCACGCGGATGCGCACGGGGAAGCGGTTCGGCAGGCGCACCCAGTCGACGGTCTGGCCGACTTGGGGCAGGAGTTGAACGGTGGATCCGTTGGCATCGAAAATACCCCAAGCCACGCTCTCGATGAGGCCTTCAAAGGGTTGGTCCTCCCGGCCGATGAAGGTGAGCTTGGTTTTCCCGCCCTCTTTCACATGGTGGAGTTGGGTTTCCTTGAAATAAGCGGCGATCCAGAACGAGGACGAGTCAACGAGGGCGAGGAGTTGCTGGCCGGCGTAGACATAGGTGCCGGGCGAGGTGTTCATGTTCGTGAGGTAGCCATCGACCGGGGCGAAGATTTTCGTGTAGCTGAGATTCAGCTTGGCGTATTCGAGTGCTGCTGCTGCTGCAGCGACATTCGCGGTGACGGCAGCGAGGGAGTCTTGGGCGTTTTGAAGGTCGCGGAGGTCGTTGACCTTCGTTTGGTAGAGCATCGTCTGGCGCTGGAGTTCCTGCTGGGCTTGGATCTCGGCGGCCTGGGTCTGCTGAAGCTTCGCGGTGCATTGATCGACGGTGGCCTGGTAGGTCGAGGGATCGACCTCGAAAAGCAGGTCGCCTTTTTTCACCGGTTGGTTGTCGCGGATTGGAATCTGGATGATTGGCCCCTCCACGCGGCTTGCGATGCCCACGATATTCGCGCGCACCTGGCCGTCGCGCGTCCAGGGTTTTGTGGTATAGCGTTGATACATTCCCAGCGCGGCCACCGCCGCAAGAACGATGACGACTCCCGTCAGGACAAAGGCGGTTCCGGCAGGCTTCATGGGGCGAGGACCAGGCCGAGCACCGAGCCGAGCAGCACGGAAAGGGCGACGAAAAATAGGGGCAGGTTCCAGAAAAACCGCGTGAGTCCGAAATGCTCGAGGACAGCGGTCACCAACCACGCAGCGAGGAATCCGAGCGCGCTAACAACCATCCCCCAAGGAAGGAGGAATTCCCCTAGGGCAATTTCGGCGTTTTGAAAAAAGGCGGGCACGAGTAGGATTTTCTTTCATGCCTTTGCCGTGGACGCAAGCCCTCGCAGTCTCTAGCGTGCCGGGGTGGAAGCGATCTTGCGGCGATTTGGTTTGGCCCGCCAGATGGAAGCCGTGGACCGCGAAGGTGTGGCTCAGGGCATCCAAATGGCGGTGTCGGTCGTCGCTGCTTTGTTTTTCGCGCTCGTCCTTCGGCTTGAGTATCCGGGCTGGGCGGTCTTCACCGTGCTGATGCTCTCGATGGCGCGCTTTGTCGGCGCGGTGCAGGAAAAGGCGGCCTTCCGCTTGATCGGGACAATCGTCGGTGGCGTGCTCGGATATCTCGCGACCTCCTCGCTCCAACAATCCCCCTTCCTCTACCTGCCGCTCACTTTTGTGGTGGTGGCTTTCTCCGTCGCGATGTTCGGCCAATCCCGCGCGCCGTATGCCTTTTTCCTGGTCGGCATGACCTATGTGGTCGTGGCTTCCGACAGCTTGAACGACCCCTCGACCGCTTCGCGCTATGCGCTCCTGCGGGTCGAAGAGGTCGGTCTCGGAGTGGTGGTGAGCATGGTCGTGCAGGTGCTCGTCTTTCCACGCTTTGCGAATGATGCATTCGCCGGATTGATCCGCAGTGTGCTCGCCGAGTTGGCTGATGCCGTGACGCTCGGCATCCGGCATTTCTCCGAGGAAAAAACCGGCGTCGCCGAGGTCTTGCGGGACTTCCCCAGCAAATCCACGCAGATGCGAGTGCTCATGCGATTCGGCGCCATGGAGAGCAAATCCTTCCGGCAAAATATCGGCCGCCACGCGCAGAAGGTGGATCTCATCGCCCGCGCGGCGGCGCTCATTCGCTCATTCGCCCGCCACGAGCCTGTTCAGGAGCCGATACGAGGTCGGCTAAATGGGCATGTTGAGGAGATTGGCCAGCTACTCCGCGAGGGGTTTCTCGCGCTGGAGGAGGGCAAGCCCCTGCCCGCCGAATGGAATTCCCGCCTCGCAGAAATCTGGACCACGATCGACGCTCTGATTCTCGAGTTCCGCGCCGATCCGGAGATTCAAAAGCTTTCCCCCTTCGAGTCCGGGGTCATGTCGGCCCATCTCCTCCTGCTCCGCGAGCTGTGCGATCTCCTCAAAGAGTTCGACACCCTCAACAACTCCCCCGCCGAAACTTCCCCGCTTTCCGAACGCCTCGCGCTCGCCCCCGCTTGGCCCTCTGTGCCATGGATTCAGCGTGGCATCCGGGCCGCCGCCGCTGTCGTTGTCGGCTTGATTTTGGAGGACTGGCTCAACCCTCCGGGCAGCGGGATGATGATGCTCTGCATTTACACATTCACCGCGCTGAATGCCATCAGCCCCGACGAATCAGGTGACCGGTCGGCGTTCCGGCAGTTGATTATTTTCACCCTTGTGATGGCCCTGGGCTCGCTGGCCATGCTGGCCTCCACACCCCTGCTCGCGAGCTATGCCGTTCAAAACACCGTCATGATCACTTGGGCGTTTTTGTTCGGATACTGGTTCCACCGCGCTGGCGGCATCACGGTCCCCCTCATGTATTGCTTCATGATGCTCGCCTGCGTTGTCTCGCTGAACGCCCAGAAGCCTGTGTCGTTCGAGGCGGTCGTCGGAATATTTTTCGGGATGGTGAACGGCCCTATCATCGCCTGCCTCGCCCAGCGCCTCATGTGGCCCACGCTTCCCCAAAACAATCTCCGCCTCGGTGTGAAAAAATACCTCGAGTCCATGGTGGATGCCCTCCGCGGTGGCATGTGGAGTCTTCCGCTCTGGCAGCGCACCGAGCTCACCCTTTTCCCCGCCAAGGCCCGCCTCGCCATCGCCGCCATGCGCGGCCCGACCTGCCCGCCCGACGAGGCCCGGCGTCTCGAGGAGTTCATCCTCACCATCCAGGAAATGTCTTGGGAATTCTCACTCTGTCTCGGCCGTCTCCACCCAATCCTCCCTCCGGAATTCTCGGAGAAAGGAAATGCTGCGATTGATCGAGTCAAGGCGGCCTTCCGACAAGGACTCGTGGAAACTTCCAATTCCTTCGCTGCCGCCCGCCAACCCGCCGACCTCACTGCCGAAATTGATGCCGCCCTCCGTGATTGGGACGAGTGGATGGACTGGCTCCGCCTCCAAATCCTCGCCAACCAAACCTCCACCGAGATCAGCATTCCCATGATGGGCATCTCCGCCCGCATCCGCTCGACCCTCCAAATTTTTCGCCGAGCCAATGTTGAGGCGCGGACCTTGAGCCTCCGCGATTACCTCGGCGATGTCTCTTTGTAAGGGAAAATCCGAATCCGCTTTCGCCATCTCACTTTTTTTCAATAATCCCCCGGATGAATTTTACCGAAGCAGCGTTTGCGAGAGACGGCGTTCTTGGCCCGGGAGGCCTGGCTGCTTGCAAATTTCTCGTGATCGACGACAGCCGCATGATCCGGCTCACGATCTCAAAGCACCTCCGCCAAATCGGTTTTGAATCCATCGACGAGGCCGACAATGGAGCCGCCGCCATTGACCTCCTCCGCACCGGCAAAGACTACGACCTCGTCCTGCTCGACCTCGAAATGCCCGGCATGGACGGCTTCGAGTTCTTGAAAATCGTCAAGTCCGACCCCGCCCTCCGCTCCGTGCCCATCATCGTCGTCTCCGCATCCGAGCACATCTCCGCCGCCATCCAGTGCATCTCCGACGGCGCAGAGGATTTTCTTAATAAACCTTTCGATCCCATATTGCTGCGCGCGCGTGTGTTTTCCTCAATCGAAAAAAAGCGCCTCCGCGACATCGACCGCCAACTCGTCCAAGCCCTGGAAAACGAAAAATCCCTCCTCCAGCAGGAAAAGGAAAAATCCGAGCAGCTCCTGCTCAATGTGCTTCCGGTCGCCATTGCCGCCCGCCTCAAGAACGGCGAAAAAGTCATCGCCGAAAAACAGGAGGCCACCACCGTGGGCTTCACCGACCTCGTCGGCTTCACCCCCTACGCGCGCAACGCCGAGCCCGTCGATGTCGTCACGATGCTCAACCGGATTTTCAGCAATTTCGACCTCATGTCCGCCCGCAACGGCGTGGAGAAAATCAAGACGATCGGCGATTGCTACATGTTCGCCGCCGGCGTTCCCGTTCCCGTCGCCGACCACACCCGCCGAGTCGCCGACACGGCCCTCGAGATGGTCAGCTTCATCGAGAGATTCAACGCCCGGTTCGGCACCACCTTCCAAATTCGCATCGGCTTGAACTCCGGCCCGCTCGTCGCCGGCATCATCGGAAAACAAAAATTCGCCTACGACATCTGGGGCGACGCCGTGAATGTCGCCAGCCGCATGGAAAGTTCGGGCGTCCCCGGCCGCATCCATATCTCCGAGTCCACCCGGCTCGCTCTCGGCTCCGACTACGAATGCGAACCCCGAGGATCGATCGAGGTCAAAGGCCTCGGCCAGATCAACACCTACTTCCTCCTCTCCAAAAACGACCCCTTCCTCGACGAAGTGCCGGTGATCTGAAGGGAATCTCCAACAAGCTCGGCATCGACGCCTTGTAGCAACGGCAGTCCTCTGCCGTTCGGGAGCAGGCCGCGAATCGAAAAGGGGTCGGCTCGCCGAGCGGACCCAAGTTTCAGGCGCGAACGTGCCGTTTCTTCTCCAGCAATTTCTCCCGCCGTGACGCCGAGGCGCTGAGAGAAAATTTCTTTCAGAAAAAATCTGCTCCCCCCGTAAATGTCCTACCGGCGGTTTTAGGATGCCCGCCGCAATGATCACTCGAATCCTACAAAAACTCACCGTCGCCATCCGCCAAATCCTCCCGCACACCCGCTCGCAGCGAGGGTTTGCCCACCAAACCGAGTTTCCTTTTTGAGCCATGGAAACCGACGCCTGCGGACATCCCATCCGCGATCCCGAGTTGGTTCGCCGGATCGAAAAAGCCAAATCCTCCCAGCGCCTCCGCGACCCACACGCCGAACTGCACGACCCCATCGAGGACAATCCCCGCGTCCGAGCCATCATCCGCGAGGTCGAGCGCCGCGCCGAAAAGGAATCCCTCATCCAGGGCATGGGGCGCTGTCACGATGTCTGCGGTCGAATGCGCGACATCCTCAAAAACGAGCACGGCATCATTTGGTATCCACCCAGCCGCATGAATACGCATCTCCTCTACGATTGAGCATGAGATTCCTCGTTCCAGGCATCAAATTCCTCCGATTGCTTCGGGCGGTTTGCAGGCATGCCAAGCCCCTTCTCCGCATCGAGGCGGTGCTGAATGTTAAGAAGCTCTCCTGCCACTTCATTTCATTCTTCAAAAAACTCATCATTCCTTCAATCTCACGCTGCCCACCCTCTTTGTGCCTGCTAAAAAATCATCAAAGTTGAATCCTCCGGCTCCTTTCGAAACTGGCAAGCGCTTGGCACGCAGTCGCACTCGCGAGGGGGCTCGTTTCACCGCCTCGCCTTCTCTTGCGGGTTTGCCAGACTCCTATGGCACCACATTGGAGCAGATCAAGAGCCACCTGCGCAGCGCGCGCGTCCGCGCCGTGCTTGCGGCTAATCCCATCGTCATTGAATCCTACTGGCATACTGGGAAAATCATTCTTTCCCGCCAACAAGAAGCCGCTTGGGGAGCCAAGGTCATCGACCGCCTCTCCGCCGATCTTCGCGACGCCTTTCCCGATATGCGGGGACTCTCATCTCGCAACCTGCTGGCAATGAAAATATTCGCCCGCGAGTTTCCGAATGCTCCAATTGCGCAACAACCTGTTGCGCAATTGCCGTGGGGCCATGTTCTCCAGCTCCTCCAGCGAGTCAAAAATCCCGCCGTCCGAGACTTTTACATCCAGCAAACGATCGCGCACGGGTGGAGCCGAAGCATCTTGGAAATCCAGATCGCACAACAACTCCATTTGCGGATCGGCAAAGCTCAAAACAACTTTTCCTCCACCCTCCCGCCCCCTGACTCGGACCTCGCCGTCCAAGTTTTCAAAGACCCCTACCTTTTCGACTTCCTTGGCACCGCCGATCCCCGCCGCGAGGCCGAGGTCGAGCAGGCTCTCGTCGACCATATCCAGCAGTTCCTTTTGGAGTTGGGAGCCGGTTTCGCCTTTGTCGGACGCCAAGTGCATCTCGAAGTTGGTAACGAGGATTTCTACCTCGATCTCCTTTTCTACCATCTCAAGCTCCGGCGCTATGTCGTTATCGAACTCAAGGCCCGCGCCTTCGAGCCTGGGGACGCGGGGCAGATCAATCTCTACCGCTCCGCCGTGGACGATTTGCTGCGCCACCCAGATGACCAACCCACGATCGGCCTTCTTTTATGCAAGGGGAAAAACAAGTTGCTCGTCGAGTATGCCCTGAGTGGCCTTGAGCAATCCATCGCCGTCGCGGATTGGAAAACCCAACTTACCGAGACCCTCCCTCCGGAATTCCAAGGCAGCCTCCCCAGCATCGAAGAAATCGAAGCCGAACTCTCCCGTGACATTGCACCGGGTGGCGAAACTTGACTGCCTAATGGATTCAAACATGCAAAATCTAAAACTAGGCACAGACCGCTCCACAAAGATGTCAATGTGTGGGACTGACGCTTTTTCAGCTAAAAACCGATGGAAAAGCATCGTCTGCAGGCGACCGAGCGAAGGATACAAGAATGTTTCGGGTGAAATTCAATCATGAAAAAACAAGCTAAATCACAAAAACCCTCTGCCGCGTGGCTGATCCGAGCTGGCAGTCGCGGAGAGGACGAAAGCGCCGTGTTGTCAAAGAATTTGGCTATAATTGGACACAACGAATTTCCGGATTTGGTTGAATTGAAAAGCACCGATCAAATTGCAAAAGCCTACAAAGGAACCCCCGCCACCCAAAAATCAATCACAGCCCGCGCCGCCCAACTCGATAAGTTTGCGAACCAGGCGCAGGTCGGAGACTTGGTTGCCCTTCCTCTCAAACTTAAAAAAGGAATGGTTGCCCTGGGCTTTATCAAAGGCCCTTACGCTTTTTCTCAAGTCAACAGCGTAGGGCGGCACACCCGTCCTGTGGAATGGGTCACTCAAATACCACGAACATCTTTCGAGCAAGACCTGCTCGATTCACTTGGCGCCTTCAGCACTGTTGCACCTATCACGAGAAACGGTGCTTTGGAGCGACTTGAAGCCCTTGCTGCGGGCAAGCCTGATCCTGGTCCGCCGAGCGGTGAAGAATTTCGCACCGGTAGAGGGACTTTAACCGGCAAATCCAAAAAACCATCCGAGCTGCTTGCTGAAACTGAGACCGAAGATGGCTCTGACTCATGGAGTGAAGAATTTTCCATACGCGCCCGGGATCGTATAGAGCGGCATATTCGCAGAAAATTTCCTGCGGATCTCCTAACAACACTTATTGCAGAGATTCTGCGGGCTGATGGATACACGGTTGCAAACCTTGGTGGCAGTGGTCCGGATGGCGGGCAGGATATTTTTGCAGCAAAAGGGCAATTTGGCTTCGAGGGACCTACAATTGTCGCTCAGGTGAAGGCCCGTGATAAGCAAACTGAAGCCAGTGAGGTGCGTGAGCTTATTGGAGTCATGAACCGTCGCAAGGCCACAAGCTGCCTTTTTGTCTCATGGAGTGGCTTTACACGGGCCGCAGAAAAAGAGGCCCGCGATGATTGGTTTAGTCTTCGGCTTTGGAATTCTGTGGATGTTGTCGATGCGCTGCTCCGCGTTTACGAGAAACTACCCGAAGAAATCCAACTCCAGATTCCTTTGGAGCGCGTCTGGGTGCTTGTAGATAAGGAGTAAAATTTATTTACAAGAATTTACATATCAAATAGATATGCGGATTCGACTAGCTGGTGGCGGCGATCTGCAACGGTGCATTCGCGCCTGAAGCTAGGTCCGAGAATTTCCGGCAAAAATAACCCCCGCGTCCCAACAGAGTGGCTCGGCTACAATTTTCGATTCGCGGAGATTCGTGCTTCGCTACCAAAAAGCAAAGGACTGCCCGTGCTACAACGTCCCCCTCCGTGTCCCCGCGCCTCCGTGAGAGTCCCTTTTTTTCAAAATGGCCGAGACGGCCATTCTACCCTCCTTGCGGCTTTGGGTCTTGGCGTGAGGGATTGGCTTTATGGGGAAACGCTGGTTCGCGCTGACAGAGCAGCGCCCGCGCTTCCGAGCAAGGGCCATTTTAGAGCGAAGCTTCGCCCTGGAGAGCGAACAAACGATTTTTCAAACCTGCAGGCGCCCCGCTTGTCTTTCCGCATGGAGAAACGCTCCGGGTGTGAGCACACGGAGATCGTAGACCGACTGGCCGAGGAGGGAGCCAAAATCCCGGCGATCGAGCGTCAGAAGCACATCGGCGCATGCGAGTGCGGTGCAAAGGACAGGTTTGTCTTTGGTGATATGGAAAAGCAGAGGCCAATCAAAAGTCAGTTCGTCATCCTCGACCACGAGTTGGTTCTTGAGTTCAAGCCAGACGCGGGTTGCGGAAAGAGGCAACTCGGCCAGATTCTCGCGCATCTCCCGCAGCACCCACCGGGAAACAACCAACTCCCATCCCTGCGTGGCGGCGAGCTCGAAGATGATTCGCGATGCGCCCGTTTGAGAGAGGCAGGCGGCGAGAGCCACGCAGCTGTCGAGAAAGATTCTCAATGGCCCTTCTGAAAGCGTTCACCGTCGGCTTCATCCTCGGCGAGCATGGAGGAAAGCTCCTCTTGGGAGTAAAGGCGAGGTTGCGCTTGTGCCCGGTCTTTTCTCAACCTGATTGCAAGGAAACGCAAAAGCTCCTCTTTCTGTTCAACAGGCAGACGGTCGGCAGCCGTCTCGATTTCTAAAACTGTGGACATGCTTGAAAAATAGCTTTGCCTTTTGAGTCTTCAAGCAGCCTTTGTCTCAGCCAGATTTTCTGTGAGGACAAATTGCCGGTTGCCGTTTTACCCTCTTTGCGGCTTTGGGTCTTTGCGTGAGGAATTGGCTTTGTAGGGAAACGGCGGTTTTGCGCTGACAGAGCAGCGCCCGGCATGGCCGTTAGAGGATTTCGCGGAGGAAGGGGGCGGTGTGGCTGATTTTGGATTGGGCGATTTTTTCGGGGGTTCCGGAAGCGATGATTTTGCCGCCTTTCGAGCCGGCTTCGGGGCCGATGTCGAGGATGTGGTCGGCTTCGGCGATGATGTCGAGGTGGTGCTCGATCACGACGACGGTGCCGCCTTCGTCCACCAGGCGGTGGAGGACTTGGATGAGCTGGGCGACATCGTGGGCGTGGAGGCCGATGGTGGGTTCCTCGAGGACATAGAGGATGGATTTCCCTTTGCGCGTGGTGCGGATTTCTTCGGCGGCGGAGGTGGCTCGGCGGGCGAGTTGGGTGACGAGCTTGATGCGCTGGGCTTCGCCACCGCTCAGCGTGGGGCTGGGCTGGCCAAGCTTGAGGTAACCGAGGCCGGTTTCCTGAAGGAGCGAGAGCGGACGGCGGATTTTGGGGTGGGCGGCGAAGAACTCGACCGCTTGCTCAATGGTCATGTCCATCACATCGCCGATGGATTTTCCGTTGTAGAGGATTTCGAGGGTGGAGGGATTGTAGCGGCGGCCGGAGCAGTCCTGGCAGGGCATGTAGGACGCCGGGAGGAAATTCATCTCGAGCTTGATGACGCCCTGGCCGAGGCAGGCCTCGCAGCGGCCGCCCTCGTTGTTGAAGGAGAAGCGGCTGTTCGTGTAACCGCGCATGCGGGCGGCGGGGATGGTGGCAAAAAGTTTCCGGATTTCATCGAAAACCTTCACATAGGTGGCGGGCGTGGAGCGGGAGGTTTTGCCGATCGGGGATTGGTCGACCTCGAGGACGCCGGCGAGGTTTTCGAATCCGGAAATGCCGGTGTGGAGGTCGGAGTGGGCGGGGGCGCGTTTGCGGGTGAGGGCGTCGCGCACGGCGGGGACGACGATGCCGCGGATGAGGGTGGATTTTCCAGACCCGGATACGCCGGTGAGGACGGAGAGGCGGTGGAGGGGAAGTCGGACGGTTTCTTTTTGGATGTTGTGCAGGCGGCAGCCTTTCAACTCGAGCCATTCCTCCGCGGCGGGGCGGCGGGATCCGCGCACCGGGTGCTTCATCGGCTCGCGGAGGGCGCGGGCGGTGTGGGAGGTCGGGTGTTGGAGAATTTCGGTGAGGGTGCCGCTGGTGACGATTTCGCCGCCTCGGCTGCCGGCCCCGGGGCCGAGGTCGATGATGCGGTCGGCGCGGCGCATGGTCTCCTCGTCGTGTTCGACGACTACGAGCGAGTTGCCTTTTTTGGCGAGAGCTTGGAGGGCGTCGAGGAGTTGGTTGTTGTCTCGCGGGTGGAGGCCAATGGTCGGCTCGTCCAAAACATAGAGCACGCCGCGAAGGTTGGACCCGAGTTGGGCCGCAAGGCGGATGCGCTGGGACTCTCCGCCGGAGAGGGTCTTTGAGGAGCGGTTGAGGGCGAGGTAGTCGAGCCCGACTTTCTCGAGGAACGAGAGGCGCTGGCGAATTTCCGTCATGATGTCGCGGGCGACTTCGGCGGCGGGTCCGTGGAATTCGAGGGAGTCGCAGAGCGAGAGGGCATCGGCGGCGGGAGATCCGGTAAAGTCGGAAATCGAGGTTTTTCCGATGCGGACATGGGTGGCGGTTTCGTTGAGGCGCGCGCCTTGGCAGATGGGGCAGGGGCGGGGTTCCTCATCTTCGAGGCCCTCGTGGCGGCGCTCCTCGTCGAGTTCGGCTTCGATGGCGGATTCGAAATCCTCGTCTCCCGAGCCGAGGCCTTTCCAGACCTCGCCGAAGCCTCGGCAGTGCTGGCACCAGCCGTGCGGGGAGTTGAAGGAAAACAGGCGGGGGTCGAGAGGTTCGAATGCGCGTTGGCACGAGGGGCAATTCATCTCGGTGCTGAGCGTGATCGATTTGCCTTTGGCATCCACGAGGCGGGCGGTGCCTTTGCCGAGGCGGAGGGCTTTGCGAACGAGGTCGTCGGCTTTTTTCAAATCCGGGGCGTCGAGTTCGCCGACGATGGCATCGATGGTGTGCTCCTTGAAGCGTTCGAGTTTTTGGAAGGCTTCGACGGCGACGCGATCGCCATCGACGATGAGAGTTTCGATGCCTTGGCGGGCGGCGGCGCGGGCGACTTCGGTGTGGAATCCTTTGCGGCCTTTCACAAGGTTCGCGAGGATTTTGACAGGTCCTTTGGCGGCGCGGGCGCTGACTTCCTCGGCGATGGCGGTGGGGGTGCGGTTGGCGACAGCCACATCGCAATCCGGGCAAAATTGGGTGCCGAGTTTTGAGAAGAGAAGGCGGAGGAAGTGGTAGATCTCGGTGACTGTGGCAACGGTGGATTTTCCGCCCCCGCGCGTGACGCGTTGCTCGATGGCGACGCTGGGCGGGAGGCCTTCGATCGAGTCCACATCGGGCTTTTCGAGTTGGTCCACGAACTGGCGGGCATACGCCGACATGCTGTCGAGGAAGCGGCGCTGGCCTTCCGCGAAGAGAATGTCGAATGCGAGGGTGGACTTGCCCGAGCCGCTGAGGCCGGTAACGACGACCATGCCGTCGCGGGGGATGTCGATGTCGATGTTTTTGAGGTTGTGCTCGCGGGCGCCGCGGACGGTGATGGAGTTCGAGCGGGGAGGGAGGGGGAGCGGTGCGTCTTCGTGGAGGGAAATCAGACCCGATGGAGCGGATCCCTCCAGGAGCGGGGCGAGGAACCGGGCGGTGTGGGACGCGGCGACTTCGAGGATTTTTTCGGGGTTTCCGGCGGCCACGATTTTTCCGCCTTCATCGCCACCTTCGGGACCGAGGTCGATGACCCAGTCGGCACATTTCACGACCTCCAGATTGTGCTCGATGACGATGACGCTGTTGCCTTCGTCCACGAGGCGGTGGAAGACTTTGACGAGCAGGGCGACATCATCGAAGTGCAGGCCGGTGGTGGGTTCGTCGAAGATGAGGAGGGCCTTCTCGCGGGATTGGCGAATGAGGTGGTGGACGAGCTTGAGTCGCTGGGATTCACCGCCGGAGAGGGAGTTCACGGGCTGGCCGAGTTTGAGGTAGTCGAGGCCAACCTCGGCGAGGAGGGTGAGCGGGCCGGTGATTTTTTCGGCTTTGTCGAGCGGCTTGAAGAATTCGACGGCCTCGGCGGCGGTGAGTTCGAGGACTTCGTGAATGGATTTTCCGGCGACTTGGATTTTGAGGATCGGCGGGCGGAAGCGGGTGCCGTCGCATTCGGGGCAGCGCAGGAAGAGGTCGCTGAGGAATTGCATTTCGACCTTCTCGAAACCCAGGCCGCTGCAGCGGTCGCAGCGTCCGTTGCCGGAGTTGAAGGAAAAGCTCGAAGGCGTAAAGCCGGCAGCTTCGGCGGCCGGGGAGTCGCCGAAGAGGCCGCGAATGTGCTCGTAGACGCCGAGGTAGACAGCCGGCGTGGAGCGGGGTGTTTTCGAAAGAGGGGATTGATCGACCATCACGACCTCATCCACTTCCTCGTCGCCTTCGATGGATTTCACGAAGCCGGCGGCTTCCTCTTCGGGCGCGTCTTCGCCGATCAATTGGCGGTGGAGGACATCACGGACGAGGGAGGTTTTGCCTGAACCGGAGACGCCTGTGACGGCACAGAGGACGCCGAGAGGAAATTTGACCGAGAGGTTTTTGATGTTGTGGTGGGTAACGCCTTTGAGGGTGATGTGACCGGTCGGTTTGCGGCGTTTTTTTGGAACGGGGATGGATTTTTTTCCCGTCAGGTAATCCGCGGTGAGGGAGTTTTTGGCCGAGGCGAAATTTTCGGAGGGTCCGCAGTAGAGGAGATGTCCGCCCGAGCGTCCGCGGCCGGGGCCGATATCCACAAGTTCGTCGGCGGCGCGGATGACGGCTTCCTCGTGCTCGACGACAAGGAGGGTATTGCCCTTGTCGCGGAGGCCGCGGAGGATTTCGATGAGGCGCGAGGTATCGCGCGGATGGAGTCCTACGCTGGGTTCGTCGAGGACGAAGAGGGTGTTGACGAGCGAGGCACCGAGGCAGGTGGTGAGATTGACGCGTTGGATTTCGCCGCCGGAGAGCGAGCGGGTGGGGCGGTCGAGCGTGAGGTAGCCGAGGCCCATGCGGCAGAGGTAGGCGACGCGGGAGGTGATTTGTTTATGGACGAGAGCAGCCGAGGAATCCGCGTGGGGGATGGCGATGTTTTCGAGGAGGGGAAGTAGGCGATTGAGGGGAAGCGCGGAGAGGGCGGGAAGGGTGAGGCTGGCGATGCGGTAGTTCAGTGTCTCGGGCTGGAAGCGGCCGCCGTGGCAGACCGGGCAGGGCTGGTAGCTGCGGTAGCGGGAGAGCAGCACACGGATGTGCATTTTGTAGGCTTTGCTCTCGAGCCAGCGGAAGTAGCCATTAACGCCATACCACTCGCGGGACTCCCAAGCTTCGGCAGGGTCGAGCCCCGGTTCGCCTTCAATGACAAAGTCCTTATCAGCTTGGGGGAGTCGTTCGAAGTTGCGGTGGATGTCGATGCCGCGTTTGCGACAGTGGCGCAGGAGGTCATCCTGGCACTCGGCGGACTGGCCGCTTTGAAAGGGGCGAATAACGCCTTCGGAAATCGAGAGCGAGGTGTCGGGAATGACGCGCTGCATGTCGATGCCGATGATGCGGCCGAAGCCTTTGCACTCAGGGCAGGCGCCGAGGGGGGAGTTGAAACTGAAAAGGCCGGGAGAGGGCGGGCGGATGTCGAGGTCGCAAGGGGCGCAATGCCAACCGGAGGTGTGGGTTTCGATACGGCCCGTAGCAGGGTCGATGACGGCGACCCGGTCGTTTCCGAGGCGGAGGGAGGCTTCGATCGACTCGTTGAGGCGGGGGGAGACGGCGCTGCGCGCCTGAAGTTTGGGCGCCGACGGAGCGTCGCCCTCCATGGGGTCGGTCACGGGCGGGACGCCGGTGCTACCTTCGAGATCGATGCGGTCTTGGACAACAAGGATTTCGGCGGGGAGTTTTTTAAGGGAGGGCTTTTCGTCGGTGCGGTGGGTTGTTCCGTTGAGCCAGATGCGGAGGTAGCCTTGGCCGGAGAGAAATTCGAAAAAATCGCTGGGTTTGGTTTTTTCCGGGGCCTTGATGGGGAAGGCGATGAGGAGGGATTTTCCCGAATGAGCAGCGAGGATTTGGCGGAGAATCGAGCCCGGGGTGCCGGGGAGGATTTCGCCGGAGCATTTCGGGCAGAAGGCCTTGGCTGCTCGGGGGAAAAGGAGCTTCAGGTAGTCGTTGATCTCGGTGATCGTGCCGACGGTCGAGCGGGTAGTGCGGACATTGTTCGCTTGCTCGATGGCGATGGCGGGAGGAATGCCTTCGATGCTGTCGGCCAGCGGTTTATCCATCCGCTCGAGGAACTGGCGGGTGTAGGGACTGAAAGTCTCCACATACCGCCGTTGTCCCTCGGCGTAGATGGTATCGAACGCCAGGCTCGATTTGCCGCTGCCGCTTGGGCCTGTAACGACAATGAGCTTCCCTAAAGGAAGCTCAAGGTCAACCCCTTGCAGGTTATTTTGTCTGGCTCCTCGGAGCCGAATGGAATCCACCCGTGAAATTCAGCGGGGAATTAGCCCTGCTTACCGCGGAGTTCTTCGGTGCGGAGAAGAACGCGCTGGCGCATGATTTTGCCGGATTTGAACTTGACCGTTGCGCGGGCCGGAATGACCACATCGTGTTCGGGTTTGTTGGGGTTGCGGCCGACACGGGATTTGGTGAGTCGGACTTCGAAAACACCGAAGTTGCGGAGCTCGACATCGCTGCCGGTGGAGAGGGCGTCGGTGATGCCGTCGAGGGTGAGCTGGATGACGCTGAAAACTTCCTGTTGGGTGAGTCCGGTTTGTTTGCTGATCTGCATTACCAGATCCCGTTTGGTGAGGTTAGCCATTTGAGTGTGATGTTTAGTTGGTTTTAATAAAGGGGGCGGATTGAATACCAAGGGACTGCGAGGGCATCAACCCGATTGTGGAAAAAATTTTACGCAATCAAAAAGGGCTTGATTTTATTTTGGGAGCTGCGGACCAACGGTTCCATCGATGTTTACATGGACCCTCGAGCCGGCTGGTTCGGAAGCATCGGAATCCATTTGGATTAAAGCCCGTCCCGTTTCTGAGATTTCGATAATGGTTCCGCCTTTGGTCTCATTTTCGGAAATGGAAACAATGGTGCGTTGGCCTTTTAGTAGATTCGAAGGGTTGGGAAAAACGGCCTCGACTTGAGAGGCGGAAATCAGTGTTGCTTCGCTCGCAAAGGGGTGGGTGCGAGTGTAGTTCCAGACCGTCAGCGAAAATCCTATGATGCTGAGAAGGACGAGTCCGAGCACGACAAAGCGGCCATTTTGGCGTTTTGGGTTCCTAGTTTCCATGGCGATGTGGATGAGCTTCGATGGCTCGCTCGAAATCGGCTAGGCAGGCTTCCAGACCACGCGGGTCACGAAGGAGGGAAGTTCCGACGAGGGCGGCATCGAACTTCGAGGAAACGGAGGCGATGGTCTCTGGTGCAAGACCGCTCTCTGCCACGCGGAGGCAGCCGGCGGGGAGATGGTTGACGAGATCGAAAACGGACATTTCGAGGCTGAAATCTTTTTGCGAGGAGCCGGTCGAGCCGACGAAGCCCGAGGTGGATTTAAACTTCCGGCTGTTGATGCCCACGACGCGCGCGGATTTCGGGAGCGTGGCGATTTCGTCGAGCGTGTGGATTTCAAAAAGCGCCTCCATTCCGAGTTCGCGGGCGAGTTGGTGGAAGTCGCGAAGCTGGGTGGCATCGAGCACATTCGCCATGAGGAGAATCGCATCGGCACCATGCGCCCGGGCTTCGAGGATTTGGTAGTCGTCGATGAAAAAATCTTTTCGCAAGACCGGTTGGGGGAGTGTGGCCCGAATTCTCGACATATCCTCGATGCCCATGCCGAAGTGAGTGCGGTTGGTCAAAATCGATACCGCCCGCACATGGTTCGAGGCGGCGTAGGTGGCAGCGGCGTAGTTTACATTTTCCTCGCGCATCGGGCCGACGCTCGGCGAACGGCGCTTGATTTCGGCAATCAACCCAAATCCTCCCCGGCCCAGAGCGGCGGTAAAATCGCGGGTGGGCGGGGCGTCGGCCAGACGGGCGCGAATTTCCGAGAGGGGAACCGCTTGCTTGGCAGCGGCGACTTCCACGCGCACATCGGCCAAAATCTCGTCGAGGATCGTCTTCAAGGCTTGGGATAACTACCAAGGACTTTGACTCCCAAGCAAACAGCCGCCAACTCGGACAGGAGGGTCGTTTTTTCCAAATCCTCGTGGTGGCCATCCGCTTCCACAAAAAACAGGGTGCCGGTCGATTCCTCCGTGGCTGGGCGGCTCGCAAAGTGGACGAGGTTGACTCCGAGTTGACGAAATGGCTCGAGTGCAGAAACGAGCGCGCCGGCTTTGTTCTCGATGCGAAGCATGATCATGGTGCGATCGGTGCCCGAGGGCTTGTTTGGCTGTCGGCCGAGAACGAGAAATTTCGCGCCGTCATTTGTAAGAATCTCCGCGCAGATGTGGAGGTCGGTGGTTCCCAGGCTGTCGAGGGTGGGGGAGGTGTGGCCGTGACCCGGCTCCTCGAGGGGAACGACCCCGCAATCCGCGAGCTGGCTGGAAGTGGTAGAAAAAACCTCCGCAACCGAGTCGCAGGGGCGGTAACGAACACTCGAGCCGAAACGCCCGAGGGCGGCTTGGTGCGCGGGGCTGCCGGAGGGGCCGAAGCACGAGATGACGATGTCTTTTTCCAAGGCCAGCGAGGCGGACATGATCTCGCGGTAAATGGCGCGGATCGATTCTGGGCGCAAGGGCCCTTCGCTACGCTCCACCAGACTCCGAAGAAGCTTCATCTCGCGGTCGGGCGAGTAGATTGGAAGGGAGGCGCGATTTTTGATGACGCCGATTTCCTTTGCGAGCTTGGCGCGTTGGTTGAGCAGCCGAAGCAACTCGGTATCGAGCGCATCGATTTGTGTTCTCAGGGCGTCGAGATCGCTCATGGATGTTCGGTTGGAGCCTCGGGAGCTTCGGGTTCGGCTGGTTCGGCTGGTTCGGCTGGTTCGGCTGGTTCGGCTGGTTCGGCTGGTTCGGCTGGTTCGGCTGGTTCGGCTGGTTCGGCTGGTTCGGCTGGTTCGGCTGGTTCGGCTGGAGTTGGCTCGGGTGGCGGCTCGGCTTTTGGCAGAGGAACTCGGCGCAATTCGGTGGCATTGGGCAGGTCATCGAGATCCTTCAAACCGAAGTGCTCCATGAAAAATTGCGAGGTCTCGTAAAGAAGTGGGCGTCCAGCAATGTCGGAGCGGCCGGCGATGCGGACGAGATTGCGATCCAGCAGGGTCTGCATCACGCCATCGACGGCGACACCACGCACGGCCTCGATGTCGGCGCGGGTGATGGGTTGGCGGTAGGCGATGATGGCGAGTGTTTCCATGGCCGGGGCGCTGAGGCGGGCTTGCCGGTTCTCTGGAAAAAGCTGTCGCAGCCAAGGCGCGAAGTCGGCCTTCGTTACCAACTGCCAACCGGCCACGCTCTCGCGGACCTCAAAGGCCCGGCCCGTCTCAGCGTATTCGCGCTCGAGTTGCTCGATCGCATCTTGGAGTTGCGCGGACTTCACTTTGGCGAAGCAGGTGATTGCAGGATTCTCCTTGGCGGCTTCGGCGGCCCCTTTCAGGAAATTCGAGAGTTCTTTGGCGGAAACGGGTTTTTGAGAGGCGAAGAGGATGGACTCAACGATGCGGTGGAGTGGAAAGGCCGGCTCGGGGACGGAGTTTTCCGGATCAACGGATGGTGCGTCGATTTCGGGGTGGTCGGTATTTTCTTCGCTCATGAGAAATAAGGTTGGGCGTCCTGGATTCGGTCGATCCAGATTTCTCCGAGGTGCCCGTCTTGGCGAACTCGGAGTTGTTTGAGTCGTATGAGCTCGAGCATGGCGAGAAATGTCACCACGATCTCGGTGCGGCTGGCGGCATCGGCGAAAAGCTCCTCGAAGCGCAGGGCCACACCGGCCTGTGTCACTCGCAGGACATGGTCGATTTTGTCGGAAACGGTGTAGTTCTCGGCAAAAATCTCGCGCAAATCCTCCTTCTTGCCGTCGAGGCGCTTGAGGATTTTCTGAAAGGCATGGATGAGGTCGAAAATCCCGACTTCCTCCACAAGAAGGTTCTCGGCAGGTGGCAGGTCCGGCGTGGCGGGCACGCGGGCGAAAAGGTTTTGCTGCATCGCCTCATGGTCTCGAAGTCGAGCGGCGGCTTCTTTGAATTTTTTATATTCAATGAGCTGGCGGATGAGTTCGAAGCGAGGATCATCCTCCTCAGCGTCCTCCTCAGCCATTTGCTGGTCCACGGGCAGGAGAGTCCGGCTTTTGATGTAAAGCAGGTTCGCGGCCATGACAATGAACTCGCCCGCGAGATCGATATTTAGAACCTGAAACGCCTCGAGGTAGGCGAGGTATTGTTTGGTGATCCGCTCGATCGAGATGTCATAAATATCCACCTCATCGCGCTTGATGAGATAGAGCAGCAGATCGAGCGGTCCCTCGAAGACCTCGAGTTTGACCTTATAGTCTTCCACTAGGCGTTAACGCCGCTTGTAGCCGCGTTTTTCAGCCTCGCGCTCTTGTTGAGTGCGGTGCTTTTTGAGCTCCTTGTGCTTGGTCTTGAGCTTGCTGATTTGGCGGGAAAGTTTGGCCACGACCTTGTCGATGGCAGAGTAAAGATCGGCTTCTGCGTCTTCGGCGTGGAGGTCGGGGCCGGGAAGGGCGAGGTGGACCTTCACATGGAAGGGTTTTTTGCGATCGTGGTTGTGGAGAAGAACGATGTGGGCGCCGAGGATCGTCTCGCCATGGCCTTCGAGGTGGCTGACCTTTTCGGCCACGAATTCGTGAATGGCGCCGGTGAGAGTCAGGTTTCGCGGAGTGATGTGGATTTGCATGACAGTTTTGTTTAAAGGCGGCGGCGGTTTGTTAACAGCAAAAATCCTCTACAGATCGCTTGCTGAAGGCGAGTCGACTCCAAGAAACTCGAGGAGCTTGGGGTAGACCAACGGGGTGTTGGCCCCGAGTTGGGTGGGGTCGATCATGTCGTGGGGGATGTTGAGTTCGGCGGGAAATTCGAAAGCGAGGATTTCAGCCGGGCCATTCTGCTTCGCGAGCGTTTCGTAGATCGAGCGGGTGGTGGAGTTGTTCGCCGCAATGTCTTGCGCGGTGGTGATGAAAAACAAGCGTCGGCAACGGGGAGGTTTTGCGGCGAGGTGCGCCCGCACATTCCGGGAAAGTTGGACGCTGTCTGCCATGCAGCGGGTGCCGAAACGCGGATAGGCATGCGGTGGTCCGGGGAGGTCTTCTTTTTTTTCAGTGTCCCACCAGACATAAAAATTCGGGAGCTTGGATAACACCGCGCCGCCGAGATCGACCGCTGGCGTTGGCATTCCATAAACGCCGAAAAAGGGCGCGAGAATCATGGCTTTGTCGATGCCGTCGCGATTCTGTGCCATCCAAGTCGCCGCGACGGCACTTCCCGATAGGCCCACGAGAGTCACCCTTCGGCCAAGGCCCGCCGCGATGTCGAGTCCCGCCGCCGCTTGATCAATCAAATCCTGGGCGGACTGCAGGCCCTGTTCGCCATTCAACCGATCACGATAGCCAGCCAATCTCGCGCGGGGAACGACGACATTGTGGCCTGCGGCGTGGATTTGCGCGGCGAGAGAGGCGAATTGCTCCGGGCAG
>JBDKIG010000016.1:0-23944 GCA_039797215.1 Verrucomicrobiota bacterium
GCGGCGAGAGCGGGGAAAATCCAAACCCAAGCAATGCCTCGGCGGTGAATCGTGACGACCTGTCCGTGGTCGGTTTTTGAAAGGTTGCTCATGAAGTTTGGGGCTCGGATTCCTGCCAGATCAACCAAGGCTTGTAAATATCCGTCGCGAGGACATTCGAGATCAGCATGGCGGCATAAAACAAGGCACCGCGTTCCGGAGTCACGCTGGCGAGGATGCCGAGTTGGCCGACGGCGGTGAGAACCGAGAGAAGGAAAATATCGATCATCGCCCAAGTGCCGATTTTCAAGAGGAAGCCGTGGAGGTCCATGCGGCGCTGGCGGTGGATGTCGGAGCCGTGCAGGACGAGAATCCATGCCATGATCGAGAGCTTCAGGAGGGGAACCACGACGCTGGCCAGAAAGACAATCGCTGCGACGGGAGCGAGACCGGTTTCGTAAAGCTCCCAAACGCCGCCCATGACGGTGAGTGGCTCCACCTCGCCGGTGATCGTGATGGTCATGACCGGCAGGAAATTCGCAGGGATGTAAAAAATGAAACCCGCCATGACGAGGGCGCGGGATAGCTCGAAGCGTAGACGGTCGCTCAAGGGTTTTCCTCCAGTTGCAGCAAAAGAAACCGACGGTCGAAACATTGGATCGTCAGAAGCGTGAAGATCGAGAGGAGGGCGACCCAGATGGCACCCGGCTCCCAAGTGACATTGCCCAGGGTGCGGAGTTTCACGACGGAAACCACGCAGGCGATGGCAAAGACTGGCATGAGATTCCAAGACTCCAAAATCCGAGCTGCGGAGAAGAGAAGGTGTCGGCCGCGCCAACGAAGGCCCAAGGAGAAAGTGGCGGAGACATAGCAAACGCACAGGAGGTAAAGAGTCGGGGCGGCAATGGCTGAGAAAAAGACGAGCGCGGCGAGTTCCGGAAAACCTTGTTCCCACAAGCTAAGGATGCCGGTGATGATGAGGTTCTCTTGGAAATTCCCGACGACTTCGAATTTCAGAATCGGGGAGGTATTGGCGAGAACCATCAGGATCAGGGCGGTGGTGGAAAATGCCCAAGCGAGTAAGATCGAGTGTTTTTCGCCGGAGGAGTTTTTTAATTCATTTCCGCAACGAGAGCAGCGCAGGAACTGGCCGGGAGCGAGGTCTCGGTCGAGGCACTCGGCGCGGCAATGTGAGCAGGATAGCCAAATTTCCGGGGCGCTGTCCGCCTGGCCAATCGTCGAGTCCATCCTGACAGGAAACTACTCGGATTTTTTAAAAAGCGGGAGCAAGTGCCCGTAGCCTTGCTTTTCCAATTCCTCGACGGGAATGAAGCGGAGGGCGGCCGAGTTGATGCAGTAGCGGAGTCCTGTCGGGGCTGGGCCGTCGGGGAAGACATGGCCGAGGTGCGAGTTGCCTTGGGTGGAGCGGGCCTCGGTGCGAACCATGCCGTGGGATTTGTCGGAGACTTCTTGAATATCTTCCTTGGCGAGCGGCTTGGTGAAGCTAGGCCAACCGGTGCCGGAGTTGAATTTGTCGAGGGAACTGAAGAGGGGTTGGCCCGAAACGATGCAGACATAGATGCCCTCGCGTTTGTTGTTCCAGTATTCATTCTGGAAGGGGGGCTCCGTGCCGCACTGCATGGTCACATACTGCTGGAGTTCGGTGAGTTTGGGCTTGGATTCGTCGGCGTGCATGGAGGTGAGTGGAAGGAGGGCGGTGAGGGCGAGGAGTTGGAGTTTCATGACTCGGAAAGAGCTTTGGGTGGTCCGAGGATTTCGCGCAAAACCATGGCCTCGCGCAGGCCTTGAGGCGAGCCGAGCCGTGAGGTCCACGCATGGTGGGTGCGAGTTGAGGTGGATGTTTCAGTGGATCGACGCAAGGTGGGACGGGGAGTCGGGGCTAGGGGCCTAGGAGGAGGAAGCGGTGGGGCGATGGGCTCCTCAAAAACAAAAACGGGCTCGGGTTTTTGAGGGATCGGCTTGGGGTCTTCCACGGGGAGGCCAAAAGACTCCAGCATTCTCCGCATTTGGTCCTCGATCTCCTCGCGGGGTGAGGGTTCGGGGAAATTGGGCGAGGAAACCGGAGGCGGTTGGCCTGGGTTGGAGGCTTCTTTTTCGCGACGACGCTGTTCGCGAAGTTTCGCCGAGCGCTCGATCAGCCAATTGACGAGGCTGATCGCCGCTATGACGAGAAGCAGGACGAGTTGTTCCATGCCGCTTTAGGCGGGGTTGGAAGATCCTGGGCTGGCGATGGATTCGCGCATGGCGGTATCTGACTGGAGATTCTTCATTCGCATGTAGTCCATGATTCCGAGATTTCCAGAGCGGAAGGCTTCGGCCATGGCGAGCGGGACTTGGGCCTCGGCTTCGACGACTTTCGCCTGCATCTCCTGGGTGCGGGCTTTCATTTCCTGCTCGGTGGCGACAGCGGCGGCGCGGCGCATTTCCGCCTTGGCTTGGGCGACGACCTTGTCGGCCTCGGCCTGCTCGGCTTGGAGCTTCGCACCGATGTTGTCGCCGATGTCTATATCCGCGATATCCACGGAGAGGATTTCAAACGCGGTGCCGGTATCGAGGCCTTTTTGGAGGACAGTTTTGGAAATGCGGTCGGGGTTTTCCAAAACATCTTTGTAAGAGGCCGAGGAGCCAATGGAGGTGATGATGCCTTCGCCGACGCGGGCGATGATGGTGTCCTCGGTGGCTCCTCCGACGAAGCGGTTGAGATTCGAGCGAACAGTGACGCGGGCTCGGGCTTTGACGCCGATGCCGTCGCGGGCCACGGCGTCGATGGTGACTTTGCCGCTGGCGGGATTTGGGCAATCGATGACCTTCGGGTTGATGCTCGTGCGGACAGCCTCAAGGACGGTTTTCGAGGTGCCTTTGATGGCGAGGTCAATGGCGCAGGCGCGGTCGAAATCTAGAGGCAGTCCAGCCTTTGCGGCGGCGATGAGAGCGAGGACGACATGGGAGACATTCCCCCCGGCAAGGTAGTGGGCCTCGAGCGGATCGGTGTCGAGGTCGATGCCGGCCTTTACGGCAGTGATCCGGTTATCGACAATCAATCCCGTGGGAACGCGCCGGAGTCGCATTCCGATGAGTTGGGTGAAAGAGACGGCGGCGCCAGCGAGTTTGGCACGGAGCCATGTGCCGAAGAAATTGATCATCACCACGACGATGATGAGACCGGCGATAAGGGCGATTCCGAAGACGGCGTAAACGAAGAGTTGAGGCATAGTAGGCTTGGTTGAAGAAGCCAAGACGATGGCACAGATGCTTGTCTGCGCCAGTAAAAACCAACCCTGCTTCGCGGGCTTACTTGCTGCCTGGCTTGATGGCAGGAGTCGCCCTCAAATCCTCGGGAAGATTGGCGGGATCGAAGGTTTCGACATTCATTTGAACGAGCGAAACGAATGGGCACCCGAAGTCGGGGAGTTGGCCGGAACTGCGGTCCACGATCGAGCCGGCGGCGACGACGATGCCGCCGTGGTCTCGGATGATCTGGATGGTCTCTTGGACACGGCCGCCGCGCGTGACGACATCCTCAGCAACGACAAAACGCTCGCCGGGGGTGATTTGAAAACCTCGGCGCAAGACGAGTCCGCCGTTGCCGTCTTTTTCCACGAAGATGTGTTTTTTGCCCAAATGGCGGGCGACTTCCTGGCCTACGATGATGCCTCCGACGGCGGGGGAGACGACGGTCGTGGCCTCGAAGGGTTTGAGCTTTTCGGCGAGCATGCCGCAGACTTGGGCGGCGATGGTGGCGTCCTGTAACAGCAGGGCGCACTGGAAAAACTCACGACTGTGAAGACCGCTGCGAAGGACGAAGTGCCCGTGGAGGAGCGCGCCGGTTTTGCGGAAGAGATCGAGGACTTCGTTCATGAAACGGGACTTACTTTTTGTTTTTATTCACCCACTCGATGAAGGCTGGCACTCCGCCACCGCCGTAGCCGACCTCGCGGGCGAGTTCGGCCCCTTTGCTGTCTAGAAGAATGACGGTTGGGAAACCCTCGACTTTGTATTTTTGGGCGAGTGCTTGGTTGGCGGCTTTTTGCTCCTCGGATTGCTCGGCACGGCGAGGGAAGTCGAGTTTCACGGGAACGAGGTTCGCGCTCGCGAATTCCTCGAAGGCGGGCTGGGCAAAGACATCGGCGGCTTGTTTTTTACAGGGTGGGCACCAGTCGGAGCCGGTGAATTCGAGGAGCACCATGCGGTTCTCGGTGGCGGCTTTTTTGAGAGATTCGTCGTAGTTTGTGCTCCAGAGGTCGGAGGCTTGCAGGGAGAGGGTTCCGAGGAGGAGTAAAGAGAGAATGGCGTGTTTCATAGGAAAAGGATGGATGGAGCTGCGGACGAATCAAGGGCAAAAACTAAATCAAGGGCGCGGGAATGTGCTCATTTTGCGCTCCGCACTGGGGACAGGCGGGGAGTTTGTCGGTGGGGTCGGCTTTGAAGTGGAATGAGCATGCTCGGCAGCGAATCCAGTGCCGGTGCCTCTCGGCGACACAGCGGCGGCGGTTGATTTCGTAGCCGATCCAAACGATCACGATCCCTGCGAGAAAAATGAAGAGGGCAGTGAAGACCAGCCAAGGCAGTTGCATCCGGATCATGGCTCGGTGGGAGGCAGGACATCGGAGCCCCACTGGAATTCGACAAATCCCCAAACGGTTTCGCTTTGTTGGGATGGGGAGAAGGGGATTTTTCGTAGAAAAGCCAGCGCGGCGCGGTCCAATTCCAGATCGCCGGAGGATTTGTCGGGGATGGAATGAAGGACGCTTCCATCCGGGGAGATAGCGATCATCCAAGTGGCGGTCTCAGGAGTTCTCGTGGAACGGCTCTGGAATTTCGGTAGGGCGGGGACTTCGGGCAATCTGGCGTTAATTTCTTCGGAGGCCTGGATTCTTGTGGCGCGAGGGGATGATTTCAGCGGAAGGGGGGATTTTTTTGGAGAAATGCGGATGGGGCCTTTGAAGACGCGGTCCGTGTTGGGAGTGCGGGTGCGAAGGGGCGGTTCGTCCCAGGCGATGGTGGCTTTGGCGTATTGGGGCGTGTAGGTCGCATCGGGCAATTCCTCTTGCGGCGGAAGTCCGCGCTTGGGGGCGAACAAAGCGGGGTCGGAGGAGTAAAGGGCCGACTCGATGCGGGAATATTCGGGGCTGGTGGAGGGGAGGAAATAAAGTCGGGCTTGATTCGTGCCAGAGGATTTGGACGGGGGGTGCTTCACAGAAAAAAGAAAAAATATCGCACCATGGAGCAGGGCTGCGGTGAAAATGGCAAAGGGAAGAAAGAGGTGGATGCGGTGGCGTGAGGGCCACTCGAAGGTGAGCTGGGGTGTTTTCACTTCTCTTCGGAAGTGGCGACGACCGTGGGGTAGCCCATGCCGAGGGTAATGTTCATCACGCCGGCGAGTTGTTCGACGGGAGCAAGGCGGTCGGATTTGATGATGATGGTGTTGTTGCGGGACGGGCGGCGTTCCAGGCGTTCCCGAAGTTCCTCAAGGGTGATTTGCTCATTTTCAAAATAGAGACCCGAGATCGGTGGGGCCGCGATGCTGACGACCAAGGGGTCGCGCTGGGGCGCTAGAAGAAACGGGGAGTCCGGCACGGAGACTTGGACGCCGGGTTGGAGGAGAAATGAGGTGCTAAGGATGATGAAGAAAATGAGCGCCAAAACGACATCCAGCGAGGGCGCGATGAACATCAGCGCAGGATGTAGGCCGGGAGAGCGCTCGAGCTTCACAGAGGTTTTCCGGCGTTTTGATCCCCTCGGAGGATTTCCAGCATTTCGATCGAGGCGCGTTCGATGTCGTGGACGACATCATTCACACGGGCGGAAATGTAACTGTGGGCGACGAAGGCGGGGATAGCGACCGTGAGGGCGGCGGCCGAAGTGAGGAGGCTTTCGTAAACTCCCCCTGCGATCTCGGCGGCGGTGGCGTAACCTCCGTGAGTGCTGATTTGCTGGAAAGCAGTCAAGAGGCCGAGAATCGTGCCAAGCAGCCCGACGAGAGGGGTGGCATAGGCAATCGTTCCCAAAAGCGCGAGGTTCCGCTCGAGACCGGGGACCTCGAGTTGACCGGCTTCTTGGGCGATGGCGCGGAGTTCCTCGCGGGGGGCATCGTGGCGGAGGAGCATCGCATGCAAAACGCGTGGAATCGGGCCTGGTGATCCAGCGCATTCCTGAATGGCCTCGGCAAGGTTGTGGTTTTTCAAAAGATTCGCCAGTCCGCGGAGGAAGTCGCCGGTTTTGATCGAGGCGCGGTGGAGGTGAACGAGGCGTTCGAAGAATACTCCCAGCGCGGTGATACTGCAGGCGAGAATGAGCCACATGAGCGGTCCGCCCTTCTGCACAAGTTCCATCATAGTGCGGCGAATCTAAAGTGATTCCGAGTCGTGCGGCAATGGCATTCCCAGTGCGGGCAACGGGGCGGCTGAGGGAAGGGCGAGGGGAGCATGGGATAGCTCGCTAAGGGCGGCGGTGAGTTTCTCGCGGACGCCGGGAATGAACCCCCGGTCGGCGTGGGTTACGAGCATGGTGAGGCTATTGTTTTGAATGATGCTGAGCGGGCCGCGCTCGGTGTGGAGCGTGAGGGCGGGGATCGCTCCGATGCCAAGCTGGGAGGAGGATTCCTGCATGGCGGCGAGCATTTTCGAGGCGGTGGAACTCATCGCGACGAGGTCGAGATTTTCGGGGACATTTTGAGAGGCGATGACGGAATCCTCGCGCGTGAGGACACAGGATCGGATGCCTGGGAGGTCACCGCATAATTCCACGACGCGGCGGACGGTGAGTTTTTCGTCGGTGAGGAAAAGGGATTGGAGATTGTCTTGGTCGGGGAGGTCGGTGCTGGAGTTTTCTGTCTCCAGAATCAGGGGTTCGATCAGAGTCGGGACGGTCTGTGCTGGCGAAAATCTGTGGAAGGTGGGGAGCCTGTGGATGAGTTCGATCAGGCGCTGAGGTTGGTCGCTAGCGGTGGCGGGATCGGGTTCGGGGAGGGGGTCATTTTCGGGAGATGCTTCCGGGAGGGCTTCTGAAATCGGCTCCTCCATGGAAACTGCGGGGAGGGTGGCGGCACTGGTGGAGGATTGAGTTTTAGCGAGGCGCGCGAGGTTTTGGGTGGCTTCGAGGAGGTTGTCTAAGAGGGGTTCGGTTGGGTTGTCGGGAGAAAATTCGGAGCCGAGTTCGTAGGGTTCTTCGAGCAATCGGTAGGCTTTGGCGAGGCACTGGGGTGGCAATTTGATGAACTCATCGACAGAACAAAAAAGGTCGGGGCGCTCCTTCGAAAGTTCGCGAATTGAGATTTTCGGAACGATGTGGCTGAGCGTCGTTTGGGCATCGATTTCTATGAAATCCTCCCCGGGCAAGTCGGCGAGGAGGTGCTCGGGAGAAACGGACTGGGCCAAATCCGAGAACCGGATCCGGATTTTTTCAACCGGACACTGGCGGAAGCGGAGATTCGACGGGGAATTGGTTTGGGCCGTTTCGGACATTTCTTTGTGTTGTCTGTGACAAGTCGTGAGGTTATCCAAGCGGGCTGGACTGGCAATACCGTGAACTTCGATTTCAAATTTACAAATGACGGGTTGATTCCCGTAATCGTTCAAGAGGCATCCAACGCAGAGCGACCCGCCGGGCGGGTTTTGATGTTCGCTTGGATGAATAGCGAATCGCTGGCTCTCACATTAGAGCGAGGGTTGATGACTTATTGGAGTCGCTCGCGAAAGAAGCTCTGGCTCAAGGGCGAGTCGAGCGGGCACACGCAGCGGGTGATTCGTTGGTATGTCGATTGCGACAAGGATGTTTTGCTTTTCGAGGTGGAGCAGGAAACGGGGGCCTGCCACACGGGATACGAGAGTTGTTTCTTTCAGCAATTGGACCGCGAGGCGAAGCCGCTTCCGGTTCGTGAATCGAAAATGTTCGACGATGCGGCGGTCTACAGCCCCGCGTCGGCAGGTCAGGGTTGAGCGGTTCCCTGCGGGGTGCCTTTTTTTAGAGAGTTTTTGAACGGATTCGGCTGCCGGTTGTCGAATCTTAGACAAGCGCCCTTGGGAATTTTCCCGAGCGGCGAAAAAAACAAACTCAACTCTCAAAAAAACAATGGCATTCGAAGACATCGATACCGGCTTGCAACTCTACCTGCGGCAGATCGGAGAATATCCGCTGATCACTGTGCAAGATGAGATAAAACTAGCCCGTCGCATCAAGCGCGGTGACAAGGAGGCGCGCGCCATCATGGTTCGCTCGAACCTCCGTTTGGTCGTCAAAATCGCGCGCGACTACAGTAATTTCGGTCTCCCGCTTCTGGACCTCATTTCCGAGGGCAATATCGGCCTCATGAAAGCGGTCGAGCGGTTTGACCCCAAAAAAGGCGGCAAGCTGAGCACTTACGCGGCTTGGTGGATTAAGCAATCCATCAAGCGTGCCCTTGCTAACCAGAGCAAAACGATTCGGTTGCCCGTTCACTTGGTCGATAAAATCGCCAAGCTTCGCCGTGTTTCCAACCAAATGACCGAGGAGCTGGGGCGCGAGCCCACCGACGAGGAATTGGCCGAGGAAGTCGGCATGGCTGCCGCAAAAGTTGCCTCGCTGAAAAGTGCGGCGATTCGCCCCACCTCGCTCGATCAACCGCTTGGCGATGATGACCACTCCTCGCTTGGAGACATCATCGGCGATGAGGAGGCTCAGGACCCCTTCGAGCAACTTCGGGACAAAGATCTCCGCAATGAAGTTGGCGATTTGCTGGATGTCCTCGACGAGCGCGAGCGTAGAATTATCAACTCCCGTTTCGGCTTGGATGGCCACAAGACCAAGACCCTGGAGGAGGTCGGCGTGAAATTCGGCGTCACCCGCGAGCGCATCCGTCAACTTCAGAATATCGCTCTGCGGAAACTTCGGCGGGCGCTTCAGAAAAAAGACCGCTCCAAAGTGGAGTATTCGGTCTGAGAGTTTTTTTCATGGGTAGGGTGGGAACCGGATGTGTGGCGTGAGTCACCATCCGGTTTCTTGCTTTCAGTCTTGCGGGGGTCAGCGCGTCGGGGTTTGGTTTCCCCATGGCCGATCTTTGTGAATTGCATCAAAAACTCCACGCTGCGGTAAAAGCTCGGCTCGACCTGGTCGCCGACCATGCTTTTCGCGACCGCGATCCGGCAGCCCACCTCGCCGCACTCAAGTCCGCTGCCGCAATGCTGGATGCCGAAATGACCGATCTCCCCGCTGAAATCGATCCGACGCTTCGCCATTACCTAGAACGCCAGAGCTACACCAAGGCGCTGGCTTGGCTGGATGAGGCGCTTGCCAAAGCCTCTCATTGATCGGACCGATTTTCTCATGAGTCCTCTTCTTTTCGGTATCGCCCTGGGTTTGTTCGCTGCGCTGATTCCGATGGTGATTTTTTACAACAGGCACCTGCGTGCCATGGCGGAGACTGCCGCGTTTCGCGAGCGAATGGCATTTATCGAAAATCAACTCGCCGCATCCGAATCCAGAGCCGCTGAGCTCTCGAGGGAATTACAAAGTGAGAGTGCACTCAAAGCCGCCGCTGAGACTTTGGCTAAACGCATTCCGGAATTGGAAGGGGAGTGCCAAAAACTCCGCGACGCCGCATCTGCTCTCCAGTCCGCCAACAGTCGGCTCGAATCCGATCTGGGGCATGAAAAGAAAACTGCTCTCGAAAAGCTCGCACTTCTCGAAGAGGCACGCGCCAAACTCGGCGACGCGTTTCAAGCCCTCTCCGCCCAGGCACTGCAAAACAACAACCAGAGTTTTCTCGAACTCGCGAAGACGAACCTCGCCCAATTCCAAACCGAGGCGAAGGGGGATTTGGTCGCTCGCGAAAAAGCCATCGGGGATTTGCTCAAGCCAATCAGTGACCAGCTCGGTGACTTCAAGACCTCGATGACAAAGGCGATGGATGAAGCTGGCAAGGAGCGGCACGGATTGCAGGCCGAGGTGGCGACCCTCTCTCGACTGAACCAAACCATCAGCGCGGAGGCCAAAAACCTCGCCAGCGCGTTGAAGGGCTCGAACAAAATCCAAGGCGACTGGGGGGAAATGATTCTCGAGCATTTGCTGGAGGCGTCAGGTATCTCCAAGGGCGTTGGTTTCAGTGTCCAGCGCCAGTATGAGAGCGAGGACGAAAAGCGCGGCAAGCCCGATGTGATTCTCAACCTGCCCGGCAATCGCTGTCTCATCGTGGACTCGAAAGTTTCGATCGATGCCTATGTGGCCCATTGCGCGACCGAGAAACCTCTCGAGCGCCAAGCGCATTTGAAGCGGCATCTCGACTCGGTGCGTTCTCACATCGATGGCCTCTCGAAGCGAGATTACAGGAGGCTTGAGGGGTTGAAGGGCACGCTGGACTTCGTTGTGATGTTCGTTCCGGTTGAACCCGCGTTCCTGCTCGCGATCTCGCAGGATGAGGCGCTTTTCATGGAAGCATGGAAAAAGAATGTTCTGCTCGCGAGCCCCTCGACTCTGCTCTATGTGCTCCGGATTGTGGACCACATGTGGCGCCAGGAAAGCCAGGCCCGCAACGCGCGGGAGATCGCCGACCGTGGTGCGAAGCTTTACGACAAATTCCAAACATTTGTTGGGGAGTTTCAAAAAATCGGGTCCGCCCTCGAGACGGCTCGCAAGAGCTACACGAGTTCCTTTGAATACCTAGCCACGGCGAAAGGCAACTTGGTCAGTCAGGCCGAAAAACTCCGCGACCTTGGCGTGAAACCCAGTAAGAGTCTGCCTCAAGGTCTCATTGAGCAATCCACGCTTCTCGAGGATTCCTCGGATGAAACGAGTTAAAACTCAGTCACGGTAGGTGCCTGTGGTCACCCCGACTTTGCTGGTGGCATGGAGTTCCCGGTGGAGTTCCGACCCAGACCGTCGATGAGCGATAAGATCATTATAGACGGCGAGGATTTGGCGGGTTTCCTCGGGTGACTCTTCGAGTAACTCCACGCGAAAATGGCGGAGTCCGGCGGCGTGGAATTTTTCAAAAAATGCCGCGCCGGTTTGCGCCGTCGAGTGGAAGAGAGTGTTGCGACACCCCACATCGGCTCGGAGTGGGTGTTCCATGCCCACGCGATCGCGCAGGTGGACTCGGTGTTTTTCGCAGGGGCGACCACAATTCGTATGGTCCGTGCCGCTGGAAAGAAATGCGGCAAATACACAATGCTCCATGTGAAACATCGGCATGTGATGGTGGATTGTGAGTTCGAACCAATCGGGAGGGGATTGATGAAGGAGAGCAAGGATTTGTTCGGAGTTTAGATCGTGCGAGAGGGTAAGGCGCTCAAGGTTGTGACGGTGGAAAACGGCGGCGGTGACAGGGTTGGCGATGTTGAGCGAGAAGTCGCCAATTAGCCGCAGGGGGCTATCCGCGAAATGTTCGATGCCGCCGATATTGCGAATGAGAATGCCGTCCGGCTTGGCGTTGGCGATAAGTTTGAAAAAGCCCTCCTCGCCGGCTTTTTGGATTCGCGGAGTGGCGAGAAAAATGGCGGCTGTGGAGGAGATGGATCGCGCAGTGGCGACGGCATCCTTGTAGCGGCGGATGTCCTCGTAATCGACGAGGATTTCGCTCATGCCAGCTTCCAGCGCTGACTGTAATTGCTCGGCGGTTCGGACAAGGACAGACAGGAGGGCTGTGTCGCTCTTGGGTTTTTCATGGCGGGGCAAAACTTCCGAGAGTTGGCACGGAGGCGCGGTGTTCCGGAATTCCGAAGAAAGATGATCGATGAGTTCCCGTCGCAGGCGGTTTAATTCCGACAAGGGCAGGATGGCGGAGCCTGAGAGTCGAAAATCGAGATCATGTAGGGCGTATCCCGTTCCGCCCAGTTTCCCAAGTTGAGAACGGACTGACGCGAGGGTGAGGGGATGAGTCCGGGCTTCTTCCAGTGGCATTCGGGAAATCACCTCGGTGGAGCCGAATTGGATTTTCATTGGCTCACCGATTTTTCCTGAAACAACCAGATCGAGCGGCTTGAGTCGCTCTGGGCGAGGGGTGATTCGTGCTGAAAAGCTGCCGCGAAGTTCGCGGTCCAATGCAGGATCGCTGGTTTTCCAAATTCTCGTGCCGATGGGGATTTTTCGGAATTCGATCTTGCCGTGCTCAAAGTAAATCTGGTGATCCCGCACCTGAAAAATGCGTCCGCCTTGTTCGTGTTCGGTGTCCGTGCCGGTGTCGAAAACCAAGCCGTCACCGGGTTTCAGATCGACTGCCATTGAGTCGATTTTTACATGATCTCGAGCTGATTCTTGGACGAGACCAACAAAGGCGCCGCGTTTTTTCCCAAACCTCGCTCCGACGAGCTCCTGATGATTCACGCCGTGCATCCAGCCGGGGTAGAGTCCGCGCGAGAAAGTCATCTCCAAGCGATACCAATCTTCGGGCGAAATCTTCTCGAATGTCTGAGCCAAGGCGGCATCGAGGGCCTTCCGATAAACGCTCGTCACGGCGGCGACATATTCGGGCGATTTGAGCCGACCTTCGATTTTGAAAGAACACACGCCTCGTGCGACGAGTTTGGGGATTTGATTCACGGCCGCGAGGTCTTGGGGGGAAAGGAGGTAGCGTTTGTCGCCGAGGTCGCGCAGGGCACCGTCGACAATCAATTCATAGGGCATGCGGCAGGCTTGGGCGCACTCGCCGCGATTGGCGCTACGGCGGCCCAGGGCTTCGCTGGTGAGACATTGTCCGGAATAGGCCACGCAAAGCGCACCATGAACGAAAGTTTCCAACGGCAAAATGCGCGGAAACTTTTCGAGTTCGCGGAGGGAAAGTTCGCGGGCGAGCACGACTTGTTTGGCGCCCAACTTCTCGGCAAATCGAACGCCCTCGGGGGAGGTGATCGTCATTTGTGTGGAGGCATGGATGCGAAGCGCTGGGAACATCCTCCGAGAGATCTCGGCGAGGCCGACATCTTGGACAATCACGGCATCCACTCCGGCATCGTGAAGAGCCTGGAGTTCGGCGACGGCATCGGGCAATTCCTCCGTGAAGATCAGGACATTCAGGGTCACATAGCCCTTCACTCCATGGCTGTGAAGGAATCGCATGATCTCAGGCAATTCCTCCTCGCGAAAATTGTCGGCGCGCATGCGGGCGTTGAATGTCGAGAGTCCGAAAAACACAGCATCTGCACCGTTGGCAACGGCTGCTTTGAGGCAATCCCAGTCACCGGCCGGGGAGAGTAGTTCGGGCGTTTCCATCAATGCGCCGGCGCCATGATGATCCGAATGGCTGGGTCTTCCTGCCGCTTGTCCACATAGATTGGCGGTGGCTGGGAATTCACAAGCTTAAATCCTGTGAGTTGGAATTCCGGATAAAACCGGTCGCTGGCCGGCTCGTAAATCGTCTCGCCGGTGAAGCGACCCTCGAGTCGGTATTCGTGGTTGTTGTCATCGCCCAAAGTGCCGCGCACTCGATCGGGAGCGAGGAGTGTTTGCTCATTCAACATGACAAGTCGTGCTGACTTCCAAGGCTGACCAGGGTCACGAACCCAGCCCCACATTTTGTAATCTTTCTTAAACATGCGGCGGCCTACGAAGTAGTTTCCAGGCTGTTCGGCACGGATGGCGGCGGCCATAGCCGCTCGGGCGGGAGCCTCATGGTCGATGGTCTCGCAGGAACTCATCAGCGCCAGCGGAAGCAAAACAACCATGCCTCGGGACAACCACCGCTTCGTTTTTCTGAATCTCACGATCATGGCGCTAAAAACTAACCGCCCCCCGAGTTGAAGTCAGCCACTGAATCGATGCTCTTAAAATTGGCAGGCTGGATTTTCAGAAAGCGTCCGCTAGTCTCCCGCCGCATGAAGTATATTTTCGTAACGGGCGGCGTGGTGAGTTCTCTTGGAAAAGGCCTGGCGGCGGCGTCCCTCGGAACGATTCTGGAACGGCGCGGACTCAAGGTGACGCTTCAAAAACTCGACCCCTACCTTAATGTGGATCCAGGCACGATGAGCCCCTTTCAGCACGGCGAGGTCTATGTTCTTTCTGATGGAGCCGAGACCGATTTGGACCTGGGCCACTACGAGCGCTTCACGCATTGCGTTCTTTCTCGCGAAAACAATCTGACCAGCGGGCAGGTCTACGAAACCGTCCTCATGAAAGAACGCCGCGGCGACTATCTCGGCAAAACCGTACAGGTCATTCCGCACATCACGGACGAGATCAAAAATCGCATCCGGTCGGTGGGTGCCAATTCCGGTGCCGATATTTTGATTACGGAAATCGGAGGCACCACCGGCGATATCGAGGGGCTGCCTTTTCTCGAAGCCATTCGCCAATTCATCCTCGAGGTCGGCCCTGACAACGCCATCATCATGCATGTCACGCTCGTGCCATTCATCAAGGCCGCCGGGGAACTCAAAACCAAGCCAACCCAGCAGAGCATCGCGAAGCTCCGCGAGATCGGTATCCAGCCTCAAGTGCTCATTTGCCGCACCGAGATGCCGCTCGACCAGGATGTTCGCCAAAAGCTCTCCATGTTTTGCAATGTCCCGCTCGACGCGGTGATCGAGGCCGGCGATGTGGAGCATACGATCTACGAAGCTCCGCTGAATCTTCGTGAAGAGGGGTTGGATACGATTGTTTGTCGCCTTCTCCGCTTGGAAACTCCCGAGCCCGACCTCGCCGAGTGGAAGCGTTTCGTTCAACGACTCATCCACCCCAAGAAGCGCGTCCGCGTGGCCATCGTGGGGAAGTATGTCGAACTCCAAGACGCTTACAAAAGTATCTACGAATCCCTCGCCCACGCTGGCGCCGCCCAGGATTGCGCGATTGATATCGTGCAGGTCGATGCCGAGGATATAGAAGTCGAAGGAGCCGAAAAATACCTCCAAGGCGTCGCTGGCATTCTCGTGCCGGGAGGTTTTGGCGACCGTGGGGTAGAGGGCAAAATCAAAGCCGCCAAATTTGCCCGTGAGTCCCGCACGCCATTTCTGGGCCTTTGTCTTGGGATGCAGGTCGCTTCGATTGAATTCGCGAGAAATGCCTGCGGCCTCGAGAATGCGAACAGCACGGAGTTCGATCCCGACACGGCTCATCCCGTTATTTCCATGATGGAGGAGCAACTGGATGTCACCGACAAGGGGGCTTCCATGAGATTGGGGACTTGGGAAACCAAAATCCGGGAAGGCACGCTGGCCTATCAAGTCTACGGAAAAAACCACGCCTCCGAGCGCCATCGGCATCGTTACGAGTTCAACCAAAAATACCGCGAGCAAATGGAGGCGGCGGGCTTTGTGATTTCGGGAACTTCCCCCGACGGCACCTTGGTGGAATTGATCGAACTCAAGAACCACCCTTGGTTCCTTGCTTGCCAATATCACCCCGAGTTTCAGTCCAAGCCAAACCACCCGCATCCGCTTTTCAAAGCCTTCATTGCCGCCTCGCTGGCGAATGAGGATTGATACCGCTGCGAAATCCACTTCCATGGTTAACCCATCCGGCGAACCCCTAGAAATCGAACGCAAATTTCTCCTCGTCGGGGAATCCTGGCGAGGTCAGGTCGTTGGGGAGCCCAAGCGCTTATCCCAAGGGTATCTTTGCACGGATGCCGGGAAAAGCGTTCGGGTTCGCATTGCCGGGGATTTTGCCACACTCACGGTGAAGGGCAGTCGCAGTGGCATCTCCCGCTTGGAAATGCAATACACGATCCCAGTCGCTGACGCCCAGCGGATGCTCGCTTTGTGCACGCCGCCGTTGATCGACAAAACCCGCCATATCGCCATGCACGACGGAATGAAGTGGGAGGTGGATATTTTCCATGGTGAGAATGAGGGGTTGCGCGTCGCCGAGGTCGAACTCGAGAGCGAGGACCAAGTCATTTCTCTGCCCGAGTGGGCCGGTCAGGAAGTTTCCGAAGACTCCCGCTATTACAACTCGCAACTCTCCCGTATGCCCTATTCCGCTTGGGAAGCGATCCCTTGATCGTTGAGTTTTTAGAGGATAGCAGGCGACATCGAAAAAATCCGACATCCCCGCGAATGGCTCGTTCGTAGGTTTTTTACTTCACCACTTGGATTCTCGATTGCACAAGAAGCCCATTTTTTCTAGAACCCGACTTGCTTAATCATGATTACCTCACCCTCTGCCTCCGCTCGCACGGGCCCTTGCCCGGGTTGGCTCTGGCTAAATTCCTCCATTGGCAAAAAAACTATCGTCGCTGTCACTGGCATCGCCCTTGTGGCATTCGTCATCGGCCACCTCCTCGGTAATTTCACGATCTTCCTTGGCCCGGATGCGATCAACGCCTACGGCGCCAAACTCCAAAGCCTTGGTCCGCTCCTCTGGGTGATTCGAATTGGTCTTCTGGCGATTCTCGTGGCTCATATTTATTTCACGATGAAGCTCTGGCAGGAAAATAAAGCCGCCCGCCCTCAAAAATACATCGCCTCGAATCCCGTCGGAACCACAGTTTTCGCCCGCACAATGCGGTTGAGCGGGTTGATCGTTCTCGCCTTTGTCATCTTTCATCTGGCCCATTTCACCGTTCGCGTGGTCGATCCGGCCTTCGCGACCATGCACACGACTCTCGATGGTCGCGAGGTCCACGATGTCTACAGAATGGTGGTCACTGGCTTTAACAACGGTCCGGTGGTTTTGATCTACATCGTAGGGCTTTTCCTCCTGACCTTCCACCTGAGCCACGGGCTCTCGAGTCTTTTCCAAACCTTCGGAATCACCAACCGTCGTATCCGCCAAAACTACGAAACCGCCGGCCGCGTCCTCGCTTGGGCGCTCTATGTCGGCTACATTTCCATTCCCGTATCGATCTTTTTCTTCGGCCTTGGGAAAGGAGTCCTCCAATGACACTCGACAGCAAAATCCCACCCGGTCCACTCGACAAGAAGTGGACGACCTACAAAAACAACGCCAAAATCGTTAGCCCCGCAAATAAGCGAAAGTTCGATCTGATCATCGTCGGGTCGGGTCTCGCAGGCGCTTCGGCTGCTGCGACGCTTGCCGAGCAGGGCTACAATGTGAAGTGCTTCTGTTACCAAGACAGCCCGCGCCGTGCCCACTCGATCGCTGCCCAGGGCGGCATCAACGCTGCGAAAAATTACCAGAACGACGGCGACAGCGTTTACCGGCTTTTCTACGACACCATCAAGGGCGGCGACTTCCGCGCTCGTGAAGCGAATGTCCACCGCCTCGCTGAGGTGAGCACTTCGATCATCGATCAATGCGTCGCGCAGGGGGTGCCCTTCGCCCGAGAATACGGCGGATTGCTCGACAACCGCTCCTTCGGCGGTGCCCAAGTCTCGCGGACTTTTTACGCCCGCGGCCAGACTGGTCAGCAACTCCTCCTCGGGGCCTACTCCGGCCTCAGCCACCAGATCGCCACCGGCGCGGTGAAAATGTTCCCGAAAACCGAAATGCTCGATCTCGTCGTGGTGGATGGCCATGCAAAGGGAATCGTTGTCCGTGACCTCAAGACGGGGGAAATCTCAACCCACTCAGCCGATGCCGTGCTCCTTTGCACAGGCGGTTACGGCAATGTCTTCTATCTTTCGACGAATGCGCGCGGTTGCAATGTCACCGCCACTTTCCGCGCCTACAAGCGCGGCGCGCTATTCGCCAATCCCTGCTACACGCAGATCCACCCCACCTGCATCCCCGTCAGCGGCGACTACCAATCCAAGCTCACGCTGATGAGCGAGTCGCTCCGCAATGACGGCCGCATCTGGGTGCCCAAGCGCAAGGAGGATTGCAGCAAGGATCCCGCCACCATTGCCGAGGCCGACCGCGACTACTACCTCGAGCGCAAATACCCGAGCTATGGAAACCTCGCTCCGCGTGACATCTCTTCGCGTTCCGCCAAGGAAGTCTGCGATGAGGGCAGGGGAGTCGGCCCCGGAGGCCTCGGCGTTTACCTGGATTTCTCCGCGGCCATCAAGCGCCTCGGCCAAAAAACCATCGAGGAGCGCTACGGCAACCTCTTCGAGATGTATCAAAACATCACCGGTGAAAATGCCTATGAGCGCCCGATGCGCATCTACCCGGCCGTTCACTACACGATGGGCGGGCTGTGGGTTGACTACAATTTGATGAGCAACATCCCGGGCCTCCATGTGCTCGGTGAGGCAAATTTCTCCGATCATGGAGCGAACCGACTTGGCGCCAGTGCCCTCATGCAGGGCCTCGCAGATGGCTACTTCGTCATTCCCTACACTCTCGGGGATTATCTCACCACGCAGTTCGGCAAGAAGGTTGATCCCAAGCACCCCGCTTTCGAGCAGGCCCTCCAAGACACCAAGGCCCGCGTTAAGAAACTTATCGATATCAAAGGCACGAAGCCCGTGGATGATTTTCACCGCCGCCTTGGTCTGCTGATTTGGGACTATTGCGGCATGGCCCGCAGTGCCGAAGGGCTCAAGGAGGCGATTGGCAAAATCCAACAACTCCGAGCCGAATTCTGGAGCGACCTCAAACTTTTGGGCTCCCCCGATGGCATCAATATGGAACTCGAGCGCGCCGGTCGCGTGGCCGATTTCCTCGAGTTCGGGGAACTCATGTGCCTCGATGCGCTCGTGCGTGACGAATCCTGCGGCGGTCATTTCCGCACAGAACACCAGACCCCCGAGGGGGAGGCTGTTCGCAATGATCAAGACTTCGCATTCGTCTCCGCTTGGCAATACACCGGCGATGGCAACATGCCGAATCTCGTGAAGGAACCTCTCGTTTACGAACAGGTGAAACTCGCAACCCGCAGCTACAAATAATCCTCACCATGAAATTCCACCTCAAAGTCTGGCGTCAGAAAGACCCCAACGCCCCCGGCAAACTCGAGGATTACGAGGCTGAAAACATCCCAGCCGATGCCTCGTTCCTGGAAATGCTCGATATTGTCAATGCCGGCCTCACCCGCAAAAATATCGAGCCCATCCAGTTTGATTCCGACTGTCGCGAAGGCATCTGCGGAACCTGCTCGCTTACCATCAATGGCATCCCGCATGGCAAAGGCCGTGGCACGACCTGCCAGCTCTACATGCGGAAATTTCAAGATGGCGAGACGATCACCATCGAGCCATTCCGGGCCGATCCATTTCCCGTTCAGCGTGACCTTGTCACGAACCGCAGCGCCTTTGACCGCGTTATCCAAGCCGGTGGTTATATCAGTGAACGCAGCGGCTCCGCTCCTGATGCAAATTCCGTTCCCATTTCAAAAGTCATCGCCGACCAAGCGATGGATGCCGCCGCTTGCATCGGTTGTGGCGCCTGCGCCGCCGCCTGCCCGAACGGCTCGGCCATGCTTTTCGTCAGCGCCAAGGTTACTCACCTTGGACTTCTCCCGCAGGGCAAGCCGGAGAAAAACCGCCGCGTGCTCAGCATGGTCCGGAAGATGGATGAAGAAGGGTTTGGCAACTGTTCAAACTACTACGCCTGCGAAGCCGTCTGCCCGGCCGGAGTCCCCGCCGCCTTCATCGGCCGCATGAACCGCGAGTTCACTGCAGCCTCCCTGAAGGAAATGGCCGGAATGACCGTCTAATCCTGAGGAATCGTCCTGCCCGACGGCGCTATTCCTATCGGATGTGTGCTTTCCGGATTGGTCGTCTCAATCGTGAGGATCGGTCGGTGTTTTACACGAATGATTTTTCCATTCCCGACAAGCAGCCCTTTCAAGTCTCAAGGAACCATTGCTCGATCGAATGTGATGGGGGACAATTATTTTGTTCGAGACAGCGAGAGCTCACTGATCATCGGTTGCCAGAAAAGTCCCAACAAATTTCGAATCCATCTTGGCTAAAAGCCTCCTGGAGAATCACGCCGAGAGAAGCAGATTAGAAACAACAGCAAAGCTATGCTGTGCAATTCAAACCTGCTTGTCCCGAACGGAGGTCGGAAGATTTACTTCCCGACGGCGGCTTTGACGATTTCGGAGAAGCCGTGGGCCTCCAAGCTGGCACCGCCAACGAGTGCGCCGTCGATGTCCGGTTGGCTTAGGAGAACCGCAGCATTTGCAGGTTTTACGCTGCCTCCGTATTGAATTCGAACCTTGTTCGCGGTTTCTGCGTCGGAGATTTCCGCGAGAACTTTTCGGACATGGGCGTGGGCATCTTGGGCTTGCTCAGGGGTGGCATTCCGGCCAGTGCCGATCGCCCACACCGGTTCGTAGGCAACGACGATGTTGGAAATTTTTTCAGCAGTCACGCCGGCGAGACTGCCGCGGAGTTGGGTTGTGAGGATTTCCGTTTCGCGGCCCGCATCGCGCTCTTCAAGGGTCTCACCGACACAGACGATTGGCTTGAGACCACAGGCCAAGGCGGTGTGGACTTTTTTGTTAATCAGCGCATCGGTCTCACCGAAAATCTGGCGGCGTTCGCTGTGACCAAGAATCACGAAGCGGACGAAAAGCTCGCGCAGCATGGCGGGGCTGATTTCTCCGGTGAAGGCACCGGACATTTCGAAATACATATTTTGCGCACCAAGGCTGATTTTTTGGGAGCCACCGAGAAGCTCGGAGAGTTTGGCGATTGCGGTGAAGGGCGGGGCAATCACGATCTCGACTCCGTTTACGGCTTCGACATTGGTGCGGAAGCTCTCGAGGTAGCTGACCGTTTCGGCGACGGTCATGTTCATCTTCCAGTTGGCGGCGATAATTTTTTTGCGCATGGGTTTTGAAATAGGCCGGACTTGTTAGCCTCTGAATCCTTCTTCGGCAATACCGATGAAAGATGGGCCTCTTGATTTTCGCGGCCGGACATGAAGAATCGCTCAATGCGGAACCGGCATCGTCGCGTTGTCCTCCTCGCCTTGGCAGTTCTCGCCACGGTTCTTCTCCCTGTGCCTGAGGTCCGAGCAGATGAATCCCTCCGTTTAGTTCAAAAAAAACTCCAAGCGCTGGGTTTTTACAAAGGGAAGTTGGATGGTTCACCGGGCAGCATGACGAATGCTGCGATTCGCCGATTCCAACTCGCCCACAACCTCAAGGTTACTGGTGAACTCAATCACCAAACCCTCGCCAAGCTTGGCGTCGATCGCGCGGCGGTTGCTCCTGATTACACTGCTATTGGGCGATTTTTTGCTGGCGGCCCATTCGCACGCGCAGAGGCCAACTCTCAAGTTGAAACCCTTCGCCAAGTTCAGAAATTTCTCGCCGATGCGGGGCTCTACGCCGGCCCACACAATGGCCTGTCCAGCCCGACACTTGTTTCTTCTTTGAAAGAGTGGCAAGCCGCCCAAGGGATTACCCCCAGCGGTCGGATCGACTCCGCTACCGCTGCTAAAATGGGTCTCCACTAGTCAGAATCGAGGCCCAAAATTTTATCTCTGCTGCGCCAGGCTATCAGCGTGAGAGCGATCCAGCCGAGGGCAAAGGCGATGGGGAGACTGAGCAGGGCTTTTCCGAAAATAGCATTCTCCGAAGGGCAGGAACCCGAGGCGCGGATAGATGAAGCGACTCCAGCAAAGCCCATGCCTGCCACGGCATAGCCAATATTGAGCGCTACTCCTCGAAAGCTGAGAACTGTGGCGCGAAGGGCGGAATCGGTCCACTGATTCAAGTAGCTGGAGACGAAATAGGACATCATCGGCATCGAAAGCCCGAGGGGAATGACCACCCACACTCCCCAGACTGGCGTGGCGAGGCAGAGGCCAAGGAGCCCAAGAAAAATCAAAGCCGCAAGGAGGCTGAATACCCAAAGCGGTCTCAGTCGTTTAGCCATACGCCGTGCGATGGCGGCCGCAGCGAATCCCAGCAAGGCATAGAGAGAACCGATGAGGCCATTTGCAAACTCCGGAATTTCGATGAGTCGGTAAAAATTACTCCCGAATGTGAGGAACAATCGCACGAGAGAGTCGAATAAAATGGAGCAGAGCAAAAGGAGTCGGACTCGCGCATCCAAGAAAACAAATTTTGCCCCGGTCAGGATATTCGCCCATGCCTGGCGCATCAGGTGCCGGGTGGTTCGGGATTCGTTGGCGGCGCGATCTTCCCGCATCAAGCATGCACAGATTAATGCAGGCACGGAGGTGGCCAGCGTCAGATAAACCGGCCATCGCGTGGTATTGCCTACTGCACCGCTCCAGCCGATGAAATCGGCTGCCCCTTGCAAAAAATCGCGATCAAACGACAACGCCCCAAGAATCATGGCGACGAAAAAAGCGCCGGATGACCATCGGATGAGGTTTGCCAAAATGCCACGCCAGAGTTCCTCGCGGCCCTCGATTGGTAGTGAGTCATAGGCTAGTGCCTCATCAGCCCCGCTGGCGCATGCCTCGGCCATCCCGCTCAAGATGCGATTCAGAATCAGAAAAGGAAAAAGGCATGCTCCAACGGGAGCAAACGCGAATACCGCCATTTCTCCCACCATGAGAGTCCCCGCCAGAATCACCATCCATCGACGACCGATGACATCCGCCAGCGCGCCCGAGGGAATTTCGAGCAGCAGAATGGTTAAAGCCCAGATGACATTCAGTGAGGCGTATTGCTCCAAGCTCAATCCCAAGTCCAAAAAAAGAACCCCAAGAACGGGGTAGTAGAACCTCGCGTTGAAGAAGACGCGAAAGGCAATGAAGAGCGGGATATTCCGACTCACGAGCTGCGGATGGTGATCCAATGGCAGTCTCCCAGGCAGGATGGAGGGACGAGAGGGTCAGGTACAAGGAATGCGGAACGATCAGACATCGTAACGCATCTTTTCGCGCGGGGCATCGACGGGCGATGAAAATCGCAAGGATCCATCCAGCCAGCAGTTCTTGCTTAGCACCCAGCGGATATCTCGAATTGATCTTGAAACTCCAACCAGCGTGCTGCCTCATCGGCATCCCCGATTTTTTGCCATGCCACAATTCACTTTGCCCATCGACTACCCGCGCGTGCGGCGAGTGAAGAGCTTTGCCGAATTGGTGGAGATGCCGTTCGCGGACGGCATTCATGCCTTTTGCTGGGAACGCAGTCTCCCCGGTAATTACTCCGAGGTGGTGGCGGCCCTTGGAGCGGGCGATGGCGAAGCACTCATGGCCCTTGATGCCCAGCGGTTGCATGCCCTGCAACTCAGCCCCGACGGTCACACAGCGGTGGAACAAATGCTATCCGACTGGCAACTCCTGCGTGATCAAGCTCTAGATCCCGCTCTCAACTGCATCTACGGCTACCCTCGCGATGAGGAGCCCGGGGCGGTGGTAACCGATGTCTTTTCGTTTCACGCTGACAGCGCACCCTTCGAGGCCTCGACGTATTTGTGCACCTACTACGGCCCGCCAAGCGAAGGGCTACGTCATGAGGATGCGCAAAAACGAATCGATGAACCTACGACACGAGCCGCTTTGCTCGCGGACTTTGGAGGCGAAGATGATTCCAGCTTTCGCGAGTATCTAGCCGACCATTGCTATGACCTGCACTACGCCTCCGCGCCCGGGGCCCAACCTTTTTCCTTCGGTCATTTCAACCTATGGCGCATTGCCACCGATTATCCCAATAGCTCGGTCCCGCCTTGCGTGCATCGCGCACCCGCTACCCAATTCGGCGATCCCCCGCGCCTGCTCCTGATCAGTTGAGAAGCTGGAAGCCCTAAAAAAATCGGGGTGCTGAAGTAGCCGTTTGTTTTCTTTGAACGAGGGGATTTTTAAGGGGTCTAAATATTCAGCAGTTCCCTCCCTAGCGACCATCAGGTTTCCGAGAGGGTGCTGCTCCAAGTTTCTTAACCCCACCCGAATTCTTTTTCTTGATGGATTAGAGCAGGTCGAACCCCTCAACCAAAAAACCACCGGAGGACATCACTATGTTCACGAGCGCACTAAAAACCGTTTCGGCGACAGGATTGGGTCTGACGATTGCGATTTCACCCCCGGTGGAGGTTGAACCCCGGGTTTTACAAGTTGGAAAGCCGGGGCCGGTTGTTTCGGGATATTATAAGCTCGGAGCCAGTAAAGATCCCGCTGGGCGTGAAGTCTCGGTGAATAGTCGTTACCTCACTCTCGATGGGAGCCCTTGGTTTCCAGTGATCGGGGAGTTTCATTTTTCCAG
>JBDKIG010000017.1:0-23857 GCA_039797215.1 Verrucomicrobiota bacterium
ACAGGCGCTCGACATGGTCGGCTAGCGTGTAGCCTCCATTGAAATTCACCACCGCCCAATCGGTTCCTTCAGAATCATTCTCCCCAATCGAGTCTCCGGCCTGATCGAGGTAGTAGGTGTCGTTGCCCACTCCCCCGATCAAGCTGTCCTCTCCCGCTCCGCCATCCAACGAGTTGTTGAGCGAGTTGCCCAGAAGCGTGTTGTCACTGGAGTTACCCGTTCCACGGGTTGCAGCTCCTCCGAGAATCATCCACTCGATATGGTCGGACAGCGTCGCGTTGGTGACTGTGCTGAACACCGAATCCACCCCTTCTCCCGCCGCCTCGATCACGCGGTCCCCCAACACATTGATCATGTAGTAGTCGTCGCCATCATAGCCAATGAGCGTGTCGTTTCCCGCGGCACCATCGAGCGTGTTGTCGGAGGAATTTCCCAAAAGAGAATTGGCCGCCGTGCTGCCTGTCAGTCGATCTCCCGTTCCCAGAATTCCATGTTCGACCCCACCGACGAGCGTGTAGCCGCCGCTCAGATTTACCAAAACCGAGTCGATTCCGACCGAATCAGTGACCACATCCCCCGCGTCGTCCACGATGAAGAAATCGTTGCCCGCCCCGCCGACCATCCTGTCCGCCCCGATGCCTCCATCAAGCGTGTCATTGCCGCTGCCTCCCGACAAGCTGTCGTTGTCATTGCCTCCTTCGAGGCGATTGTCTCCCGCTCCGCCGGCCAGCGTGTCGTTTCCGTCGCCTCCAAAAAGAGAAACAGCCATGCCGACAGGATAGCTTGTGGCAATGATCCGGTCGGCGCTGGCACCGCCAAAAACCGTCTGAAAACCCACCAGGGAGGCGTTGCCGCCCAAGGTCACTTGGTTGCCGACTGCATCAGAGAGCGTCAAAACCTCAATCTTGCTATTGCCATCCACGGTGGCGGCGGCCATTCCGAAGAGGGTTGCGTCATTGAAAACCACAGCCGCCGTGAACCCCAAGGTGTCGGAGCCCGAGTCGCCTGACAAAGTCGACTTGTCTAACTGGAAATCGGCGACTGTTGCGTAGTTTCTAATCACAGGGTTGAGAAATTGTTCAAGAGACCAAAAATAGAATCGGTATTTTTTTCAAAAACTTGATGGAGTTTATTGAGGGGGTAAGTGCAAAGGCCCCTACTGCTATATCCCCTCTCCGAACCTTGTCAATCTGGCCAACATCTCTTCACCATGGTATGAATCACGCATCCTGTGCAGAAGAAAATCCTCTTCATTCACCCAAATTTCCCCGGCCAGTTTTTACATGTGGCTCGGCAATTGATTGCCGATGGATGCGAAGTGGTGGCTTTGGGTGAGGCTGCGAATCTGAAGCGGCAGGCTGGCATGGTGACCGGCGCGAAGTTGGTCGGCTACTCCTTGAAAAATCCGGAGTCGAAATCGCACCACTACGCTCGAGTTTTCGAGGGCAGCGCCGTCCGTGCCCAAGCGGTGCTGCGAGTGTGTTTGGCCCTCAAGAAGGACGGATTCTCGCCGGATGTGATCGCGGGCCACACGGGGTGGGGGGATATGCTCTTTCTGCGCGAGGTTTTCCCGGAGGCGAGGATTTGCGGCTACTTCGAATACTACTATCGGCCCGAGGGCGCGGACATCGGGTTCGATCCCGAGTTTCCGGTCACGCTCGACAACCGCCTCGAGGTTCGCACGAAAAACGCCACGGCGCTGCTGACCTGGCCCGAGTGCGATGTGCGGTGGACGCCGACGCGATGGCAGGCCTCGCTTTTTCCTGCGGAATTGCGCGGCGGGCTGGAGGTGTGGCACGAGGGGATCGACACGGAAAAACTCAAACCTGATTCCGGGGTGCGGATTCAGTTGCCGGATGGGTCGCGCTTCCACGCGGGCGAGGAAATCCTCACCTTCATCAACCGCGGCATGGAACCGTATCGGGGGCTGCACATTTTCCTGCGGGCCTTGCCGGAAATCCTCGCGCGGCGTCCACAGGCGCGGGTGCTGATCGTCGGGAGGGAAGGGGAGACTCCTTATGGGAACCAGCCGAAGGACGGTCTGACCTGGCGGGAGCGGCTTCTGCGCGAGATCGGGCCGGGGATCGACCTCACGCGGATTCATTTCCTCGGGCGAATTCCGCACGAGGCCCATGTGCGCGTCCTGCAAATCTCCCGCGCCCATGTTTACCTGACTTACCCCTACTTCCTTTCTTGGTCGATGCTCGAGGCGATGTCCGCAGGCTGCCTCGTCATCGGTTCCGCCACGCCGCCGGTGACCGAATTCCTGGAGCATGAAAAAAACGGCCTGCTGGTCGATTTTTTCGATATCAAAAGTCTCACCGAGAGAGTCTGTGAGGTGCTTGCGAAGCCGGAAGACTTCCTCCAGATGCGAGAGGCGGCGAGGAGACGAATCGTTGAGCAACTCGATTTGAAAACCCGCTGTGTGCCCGCGTTGATACGGTTGTTTGAGGGATGCTGACGGGATTTTGATTCCTTGCCATGCAGGATAGGCTCTAGTCTTCACCAAGATTCCCATGACCAGAATGCGCCTCGATCGTTTCGATGCCTCCCGCACTCTTGACCGCGGTCGGTCGGTGTTTGTGGAGTCGCTTTGGTATCTTTGCAAAATGGTCTTTTTCCTCTCGGCGATTCCTTGGCCTTCGTCTTGGAAGCGAGGGTTGCTCCGGCTCTTTGGGGCAAAAATCGCGCCGGGTGTGGTGATCAAGCCTCGGGTGAATATCTACCTGCCTTGGAGGTTGGAGGTCGGGAGCCATGCATGGATCGGCGAAGAGGTGTTTATTTTGAACTACGCCGTGGTGCGCATCGGTTCGCATGCTTGCGTGTCGCAGCGGGCATTTCTTTGCACGGGCAATCATGATTTTCGTGATCCGGATTTCGCCTTCCAGGGCGGGCCGATCACAGTCGGGGATGGCGCATGGGTTGGGGCCACAGTTTTTGTGGCGCCCGGGATCGATATCGGTGATGAAGCGGTGATTTCGGCCGGTTCGGTGGTTTTAAAGAATCTGCCTAGCGGTAAGATTTGCTCGGGAAATCCGGCGGAAGTTCGTGGAGACAGGTGGAAAGAATAAAAGATAAACTTATATCTTCAAAATACTTAAAGATGGGGTGATCGACGGGACTCGAACCCGCAACAGCCAGGACCACAACCTGGAGCTCTGCCATTGAGCTACGACCACCAACTGAAAGCGCGGGGGGCGCTTTGCAATAAAACCTATCTCTCGCGGGTGGGACTTTTGTCAACGCCGATCTTCGTTGCAGGGCGTGCGGGGAGTGGGCCGGTTTGTTGGTAGTGCACGATCTCGGCGAACACATAGCCGATGAAAATATCCACCTCGGCACGGAGGGGGATTCGCTCGGCATCGTTCGAAATCCATATTTTGCCGGAGCGAAATTTGGAGTGCGGTTCGAGCATGTGGTCTTTTTTGTGATTCACGCGTTGGATGTTCAAGTCGAGTTGGAGAGCCTCGCGTGGGCCGTCCTCGAGGTGGATCGTGCGCGGGCCGGAGGAATGAATTTCCACAAAAAATGACGAGCCGCCGGGATATATCAGCAATCGCACGGTATCGCCCGGGGCGAGGGGTTGGCTGCGGATGAAGAGGATTCCTGCAAAAAGATCCCGCACGGGCTGGATTTTCAAATCCTTCCATTTCGGCGTTTTTTTCCCGGCAGGGATAGTCTCGCTGAAAGTGCGAAGCGCACCATTGGAGCCGGTGACAATGGTCGTGAGCGAGCGGTCGCTGTAAGCTTCCACCTGATCCGAACGGAGCGTGTGGAGTGTGGAGCGATCGACAGTTCCCTGAAAAGTCGCGTCCAACTGGTAGAGCGATCGGGCGAGTCCCTCAGTGCCGCCTTTCGTGTCGAGGGCGACTTGTGTGCCGTTGTAGGTGATGGCCGTGTGGGCCTGCGCGGCCTCGATTTCGGACCACCCGATTTTGTAATCGGCGACGAATGAAGAAAATTCGGGAAACGGGCCGACTTGGTCGGGAGTGAGGGATTCCTGCCAAGCCTGCGAAGCAGCGGAAGCGGTGGAGATCGCGAGGACCGCCAGCAGGCTGGGCCAAAACTTCACGCGGCAGGAATGACTGGCGTTGTTCCTTCCTGCAAAAACCATCCGCGCTGTCCACCAGGCAATTCTCCGTGGCACCAGCGACCTCGTTTGGAGAGGATTTTCACGATGCTACCTTGGCCAAGCGTGGTGATTTTTTGGGAGGGATCCTCCGAGGGGGTTTTGTAAATCACGGCTCCAGCGGCGGAGAGAACCATGGCGTTGCGGGCATCCGTCTTTCGGGGATCGACGAGCCAGAGAAGCACTAGCGCGGCTGCGCCCGAGATGACGAGGAGGAGGGAGGCAGGCAGGAGGCCTGGACGCAGTTTTGAGGCAACCAAGGCGGCTAAAAACAAAAACGCACCAAGCCAGAATGCGGCGGCACCTCCGATCGCTAGGCTGTCGAGCGATAGGCGGTTTGTGACCTCCGTGCGCCAATTTCTCGAGGGCGAGGTGAGGCCGAGTTGGGCATTGGCTTCAAGCAGGGCGGCCTCCGCGGGCTGAAAGCGTGGGTCGAGAATGAGTGTGCGGCGGAAAGCCAAGGCGGCCTCAGCCTCCTTGCCGACCTTCGCGAGGGCTTGGCCGAACTCGAAGTAGGCGGCGGCGGATGGAGTGGCGGCTTGGAGATGTTTCTCGAAATACGGGATGGCTGATTCGTGTTCGCCATTGGCTACGCGGTCGCGGGCTTCGGAGAGAAAGTCGCTGCGTGCCACCCCACCTGAGATGGCCAGGGCTGCGCAGAGAACGAATGAAAATCGAAGTATCCTGTAGAGCATGGTTAGGAGGAGATTTTTTTGAGGGCTTCCAAAATGCGGGAACGCGTCTCGCGCTCCGGAGCAGCCGTCGAACCGAAGGAGTATTTGCACTCGGCATCGCGGGCTAGGAGGTCCTGCAAAATATCCTTCGAGTCGTCATCCAGATCGAGGCTGTCGAGTTCCGCTTCGGCCTCGAGCGGGTGATCCTCGACATGGAGTTGGAAGCGGAGGCATTCCGCAGCACGAGAGAAGAATTCCTTGTCCGGGCAATTCTGCAAGGCAGCCAGGCGGGCCTTGGTTTTACGGGCCTTCTTACGGTGAAGCCCCCCTTCGGATCGGCTAACCAAAAGAAAGGCCGCGACGATCGATCCCAGGAGCCACAACAAACCCAAGGCGGCATTGGCCATCAGAAATGCCGGGTTGAGAATCGGAAGGGTCCAGCTCGAGGCACCTGCAGGCTTCGCCGGGGAAGTCGGCGCCGGCGCCCCGGGGCCGGTAGCAGACTCGGATTTGCCATCTTGGGGTGCGGGACCCGTATTGACAGTAGACTGCTTGGGTTCCCCCGCGCGGGCTTCGACGGGGAGAGGCGCCTGCGTGAGCGTCTCGTATTTTCCCGCGTCAGGATCGAAATAACTGAAGCTCACTCCAGGCGTCTGGGTTTGGTCGGTTCTGGCGACGAGCATGAACTCGTAAACTTTCTCTCCTGAAAAATTCACGCCGTCGGTGGGTTGGAAATTTTCGCTTGGCGGGTAGGTTCTCCAGTTCTCCTCGCCCGTCAGAACCGGGGCCCCCATGGCCTCGAAATTTCCCTGTCCCGTCACCACCACGCGGAGGGTCACCGGATCGCCAGGACCGGTTTTTTTGGGGTTCACCGAAGCCTTCATTTTGAATTTGCCGATGGCTCCCGGGAAATTCTCGGGTCGGCCTTGCTTGGGGAGGGGAGAGACTTCGATTTGGACCGGGCGTGTTTCGACGGCCACCTGGCGCGCATTCGTGAACATGCCGGGAGGAACCATGCCGCCGAAATTCCGGAAGAAGTCGTCGAAGCCCGGAGGGACGCTGCCGGGGAGTTGCAGGCGGGCCTCCAGCGCGGCGGGCGGGATTTCGAGTATTCCGGATTTTGCGGGGGTGATGGAGGTTTGGAAGGCGAAGACGATATAGTTTTCGCCGTTCACGATCTGTTCGCGCTTCGGAACATTATTGAGCTTTTGGGTGGTGAATCCCTCGCCGGTGAGGTTCGGGCGATCACCAACCTCGCCGCCGATCGTTCCTAGAAAATAGTAGCGCAGTTCGACGGGGATCGGCTCGCCGACCCAGGCTTTTTTCTTGGAAAGAACCAGCTCTCCGAAAAAGGGCACGGCCTGGCCTTGCGGCGTCGGCGGGGCCATACGGGGATCGGTCGTGAGGGGCATGGGGGCGGGCTGAGCCATGGGCATTCCCAGCGAGGAATCCACCACATTCAGGCGGAGAGGATTCGTTTGGATGGTTTTTCCGCCGACCTGCACATTGACTGCCGGGATATCGAATTCACCCGTTCGCTCGGGGACAACCGTGTAGGTGCAGGTGAGCGACGAGGTGATCTGAAGATTATTCATCTCGAAACGCGTTGAGCGTCCCGAAAGTTGAATCCTCAGGCCTGGGACATTCAGGGTTTCCGGCACCTCCGCAGAGCGGGCGTCCCGCACGGTCAGGACGATTTCCACCGGTTGACCAGGCGAGGTGGTCGGGCTGCTGAGGCCGAGGGTGGCTTCCTGCGCACGGAGGGTGGTCGCGAGAGTGAGAGCGAAAAGAAGGGAGAGAGTTGTGCGGATTGTGGTCATCGCTGAGGGGCTACCAATCGCGGAGGACATCTTGCGAGGGTTGCTGGGTTTCCATGAGATTGACTTTCTCCTCTTCGCCACGGAGGGCGTTGAGAAGTGCGCGCGCTTGGCTTGGTGAAATTTGTCCCTCTTGTTCCTCCTCGGCCTGGGCTGGGACGCCCTGTGCGTCGCTGGCCGGGGTCGGGGTGGGTTGGGGTTGTTCGTTGGCGCTCTTGAGGTCGCCTTTCTTTTTGTCGCCAGGCGTGGGCGTGGCTTGTGGTTGGGCCTGGGGCTGCTTCTTTTTCTCGGATTCGGGCTCCTGCTCCGGCTGGCCGGACTGCTCCTTGGGCTTGTCCTTGTTTTTCTGTTCCTCGTCCTTGGGCTCCTTGCCTTCTTTTTCCTGCTGGTCTTGCTGGCCCTGCTGACCGTCCTGCTCTTTTTGTTGGGAGTCTTTCTGGTCTTGTTCCTCCGGCTTCTGGTCTTGGTTCTGCTGTTGATCTTGCTGCTGCTGGGGCTCGTTCTTTTGTTCGTCCTTTTTGTCCTGTTCCTGTTGTTGCTGCTGGTCCTGCTTTTGATCCTGTTTCTGCTCTTGCTGCTGCTGTTGCTTCTCGAGGTCGTCGATCAGTTTTTTGGCCAGCTCGCGGTTTTCCTTGGCGAAATTGTTGTCAGGATTGAGCTGCAGGGCCTCATCGTATTGTTCGATGGCGTTTTTCCAGTTGGTTTTCTTGGCTTCGGGCTCCGCCGCCGCCTCGCCCTTTCGAACAAGCGTGTTGGCGAGATTGTAGGCCGCTGCTTCCCGAAGCTTTGGGTTCGGAGAAAGGAGAGCCTCGGTGAAATGCGTGGTGGCCTTTTCGTAGTCGCCCTTTTTGTAGGCGGCCGCGCCAGTGTTGAACTGCAACTCGCGCGAGCTTGGTTGGTCTTGCAGTTTCTCTTCAAAAGCAACGGCAGCTTTGTCGAATTGGCCGTTGTTGAATTCTTCAAGACCTGACTGCGCATGGGCATTTGGCAAAAAGGCCAGCAGCACGGCGGAGGTTTTCGTCAGGCGCCGACGGCGGTCGCCAGGAAGGAGTGAGAGGGCGAGGAGGATGGATGCCACAGCGAGGGGCCATTGGTAGCGTTCGATCGGCTGGCGCGCCTTGAAAACGCCGTTTTCCGAGAGTTCCATCGGCACGATGCCCTTCTCGAAAATATCCCGCGCCGCCTCGGGGCCGATCGGAATGAAGAATCCCCCGGTGGCGGCGGCGATCTCGCGCAGGCGCGACTCGTCGAGCTTTGAGGTGACGGGCTTGCCATCCTTATCGCGAACGAAATCGGGCCGCCCATCATCGAGGCGGATGGGGATCAACGATCCTTCGGGCGAGCCGATGCCGACCGTGAAAATGCGCACGCCTTCTTGCGCGGCGCGTTTAGCCGCCGCGATGCCATCGGTGTCTAGTTCCTCGCCATCGGTGAGAACCACGAGCGCGCGGGTGTTCCCCTCGGCCTTACCGAATGCCTCCAGCGCGGCGTTGATCGCTGCGGCGAGGTTCGTGCCGCCCACAGGGATCAAATTCGTGTCGAGTTCCTCGAGCGCATTTGTCACCGCCGAATAATCCAGGGTGAGCGGGGCCTGGAGGAAGGCCGATCCGGCGAAGGCGATGAGCCCCACGCGGTCGCCTTGCATGAGGCGCACGAGGTCTTGAGTGAACAGTTTGGCGCGGGCGAGGCGGGTGGGGGAGACATCCGTAGCCATCATGCTGCGGGAGGTGTCGATGGCCACAATGACATCTCGGCCCTTCTGCTTCGTTTCCTTCTCGATGAATCCGTAGCGCGGTTGGGCGAGGGCCAGCGCGGCAAAGGCGAGGGCGGCGAGCATGAACGCGGCGCGAATACCACGGCGCATCGGGCTGACCGAGCCGGCGAGTTGCTCACGCAGGCGGGGGGCGACGATTTTGGAAACGAGTTCCCGCCCGCGCCTGTGCGACCACAGGAACATGATGGCCGCCAGCGGAATCGCCGCCAGCAACCAGAACCACACAGGCGAGCCGAATGTCAGGGAAGTCGTCTCCATACGGTTTGCGAAAGCAGGATTTCAAGAAGCAGGCAGGCGATGCCGGGAATCAGGACATAATGGAAGAGGTCGCGGTATTGAGCGGTCCGCTCCACCTCAACCTTCGTCTTCTCCATTTTATCGATCTCGGAAAAAATTTTGCGGAGCGAGTTGGTGTCGGTCGCCCGGAAGTATTGACCATCCGTGATCGTGGCGATTTCGCTGAGTGTCTTCTCGTCGAATTTCACGAGGACATTGCGATACACGGTGCGGCCGAAGGCATTTTGGAGCGGGAATGGCGCCTCGCCCTCGGTGCCCGCGCCGATCGTGTAGATGCGTATGCCAAGGGCCTTGGCCGCCTCGGCGGCGGTGAGTGGCTGAACCTTGCCGGCGTTGTTGTCACCGTCGGTGAGAAGAACGATGAGCTTGGTTTTCGCCTCTTTGTCTTTCAGTCGGTTGGCGGCAGAGGCGATCGCAGAGCCAATGGCTGTGCCGTCCTCGACTAACCCAATGCGCAACCGCTCGAGATTCCGGATGAGCCAGTCGTGGTCGAGTGTGAGCGGACTCACCAGGTAGGGACGGCCGGCGAAAGCGACGATGCCGATGCGGTCATTCGGGCGCTGGCGGATGAATTGCTCGGTGACGAGTTTGACTGTGTCGATCCGGTTTGAGCGGCTATTTCCGATCGTGAAATCCTCGGCGAGCATCGAGCGCGAAACATCCAGAACGAGCATGATATCCACGCCAGTAGCCTGGACGCGCGTTGTCACGCGGCCGAGTTGTGGGCGGGCGAGGGCGATGATGAATAGCGCGAGGGCGAGGTAGCTGAGTCCTGCAAGAAAGGCCCCGGCGCGATTGCGTTGGCGGCTGCCAATTTCCGCCAGCATCGAGGTTGTTGAGAAAGTCACCGCCGCCGTGCCGCCGAATTTGCCTTTCAGCCAGGCCAGAACCGGGATGCCGAGCAGAAGCAGGAGCAGCCAGGGGTGGGCGAAGGAAAATTCGGAGAGCCAGTTCCTCATTTGGCGGGCTCCTTGCCGGGCGATTGGGCCTCGCCGCAAACGAGGCGGGCCGAGATGTCGAGAAGGTCAAGGAGTTCGGTTTCCGGCGCGCCGGAGCGGGCGTATTTCAGCAAGTCGGTCTTCGAGAGGAAAACCTCGAGGCCGTCTTTTTCATGGTCGGTGAAAAACGGACTCTCGCGGAGCGTGTCGAGGAATTCGATCGAGGTCTGCGTGGAGGCCTCCAATCCATATTCCGCTTGGATATATCGGCGGAGGGCGTTGGAAACATTAACGCCAAATTTGTAGGGATCGGCCCCGGACACGCCGGAGCGGAGTTTTTCCAAAGCCTCGATCGCCTTTTGCCGGTTGGTGAGCGGCGGGGCCTTGCGGGCGAGGAGTTTTTTTACCAATTGGAAAAGCAGGAAAAGAAGGGCGGCCAACACGACCGCTCCGGCGATCGTCATCCAGAGTGGATAGGGCCAATACCAGACCGGTCCGACAATGTCGTGGAGCGGGGCGGGGGTGGGAGTCGGTGTGGGGCCTTGATTGAAGGGGTTCATGCAGCCTGACGGCGCTCTCGTAGTTCGAAGAAGTTCCGGAGCGGAAGGAGATAGTCCTCTGAGGTGGAGAGTCGAACGATGTCCACGCGACGCGATCGGAGAAGATACTCAAGGTCTTCCAGTCGCCCCTCATTGATCTCACGAAGAGCGCGGCGGACGGCTTTGCTGCTGGTGTTTACATCGATCTGCGCGCCGGTCTCGGCATCCTCGAGCGTGATGATGCCAACATTCGGCAATTCGCTCTCGCCCTTGTCGATCACCGGCATCGCCACGAGGTCGTGGCGTTTGCTCGAGACCGTGAGGGATTTTGTGAAATCCGGTGCGAGAAAATCCGAGATCATAAAAACTACCGAGCGCCGGTGGAGAACGAGATTCAGGTAATCGAGAGCCCCGGCGAGGTCGGTGCCGCGCCCCTCGGGCTCAAAATACAGCATCTCGCGGATGAGGCGGAGCGTGTGAAGGCGCCCTTTTTTCGGCGGGATGAAAAGTTCAATCTGATCGGTGAAGAGGATCAGGCCGACCTTGTCGTTGTTGTTTATCGCGCTGAACGCGAGGATCGAGGCGACCTCGGCGGCGAGTTCGCGCTTGCTCAACTCGACGCTTCCAAAAACTCCCGAAGCACTCACATCCACGAGGAGCATCACAGTGAGTTCGCGCTCCTCGGTGTATTTCTTGATATAGGGCGCGTTCATGCGGGCGGTGACATTCCAATCGATCGATCGGATTTCATCGCCCGGCGCATATTCGCGGACCTCCTCGAAGTTCATGCCGCGGCCTTTGAAAACGCTGTGGTATTGACCGGCGAACATGGAGTTCACAAGTCGTCGCGTCCGCAGCTCGATGCGGCGGATTTTTTTCAGAATTTCCTTGGGATCGCGCGTCATGGCCTTCGAAAACAGGATCGCCCGTTTTCTAGAAAAAATCAGGGAACCGGCACGCCGGCGAAGATTTGTTCCACGACGGATTCGGTCGTGATCGATTCGGCTTCGGCCTCGTAGCTCACGCCGATGCGGTGGCGCAGAATATCGAGTCCCACGCCCTTCACATCCTGCGGAGTGACATAGCCACGACCCGCAATGAAGGCGTTCGCCTTCGCAGCAAGCGTGAGGAAGATCGTGGCACGCGGCGAGGCGCCGTAGCGGATCATGCCGTCGAGCTTGAGCTTCGCGGAGGCGGGATCGCGCGTGGCCCAGACAATGTTCACGATGTAATCCTTCACCCGGTCGTCCACATAGATGTCATTCACGATGCCGCGGGCGCGGATGATGTCATCGGGGCCGACGACCTGGTCCACGCTGAGGCGCGGCGAGGAAGTAGCCATCGAATCGAGAATTGAACGCTCCTCCTCGCGGGTCGGGTAGCCGACATGGACTTTCAGCATGAAACGGTCGAGTTGGGCCTCCGGGAGTTGGTAGGTGCCCTCCTGCTCGATCGGGTTTTGCGTGGCGAGCACAAGAAAGGGATCGGGAAGCGGGAAGGTTTTTTCACCGATGGTGACCTGACGCTCTTGCATGGCTTCAAGCAGGGCGCTCTGAACTTTCGCCGGGGCCCGGTTGATTTCGTCGGCGAGGATGAGGTTCGAAAAAATCGGACCGAGCTTGGTGGTGAACTCGCCGTCGCGGGGATTGTAGATCAGAGTCCCGATGACATCGGCAGGCAGGAGATCGGGAGTGAATTGAAGCCGCTGGAAGCCGGTGCGGATCGAATTTGCCAGAGTGCGCACAGTGAGCGTTTTGGCGAGGCCGGGAACGCCTTCGAGGAGCACATGGCCATTGCATAAGAGGCCGATGAGCAGGCGGTGGACGAGGACTTTTTGACCGACGACCACGCGGGAGACTTCGTTGACGAGGGGTTCCACCCACTTGCGGTTGTCTTGGACATGCTGGGTGAGCTCGGATGTGTTGATACTCATGAAGTGATGTTGGCTAGGTTGGTGGATTTTTGAGACAGGCAGACGAGAGATTTGTTCAATATTCGGCGAGTTCGCCGATCAGTTTTCAGGTGGCGGATAATTGTTGATCTCAGGAAAGGAATCAAGCTGGCGCAGGCTGGAAAACCAATCTAATTCCTCGCACATGTCGAAGACCGCCATTGTCATACCCGCCCGCTGGGCTTCCACCCGTCTGCCTGCCAAGCCGCTGTTGCCCTTGGGAGGCAAGCCGCTCGTTCGCCATGTCTGGGAACGGTGTAAAAAAGTTCGCGGGGTGGATGCAGTGATCATTGCGACGGACGACATGCGGATCGCTGAGGTGGCGTTCGAGTTCGGTGCTGAGGTCGCGATGACCTCGCCGCGCCATCCGAGCGGCACCGACCGCATCGCCGAGGTCGCCAAAAACCTGCCGGGTTTCGACATTGTGCTGAATGTCCAGGGTGACGAGCCGTTCATTCAGCCCGCCCTGATCGAAAAGCTCGCCGCCGCCCTGCGCGAGGACAAGAAGCTGGAAATGTCCACCGCCGCCTGCGCGCTCGACCCCGCCGACCTCGCTAATCCTAACTGCGTGAAAGTCGTCACCGACCTCGCCGGAAACGCCCTGTATTTCTCCCGCGCGCCAATCCCCTGCGACCGCGACGGGGACGCCGATCCCGCACGCCTCCGCCACCTCGGCATCTATGGCTACCGCCGAAAATTCCTGCTCGATTTCGTGAAGTGGAAACAAACGCCGCTCGAAAAATCCGAGAAGCTCGAGCAACTCCGGGCTCTCGAACACGGCGCGAAAATCCGCGTGATCAAAACCAAGCCCGCCGGCCCCGGCATCGACACCCCCGAGGATTTGAAGGCCGCCGAGAAATTCCTCGCGAAGCGCTAACCTGCGTGCGCCATGGCGTCCCGGTAGAGCGCCGCGTAAACGCCATTTTTCGCGAGCAACTCCGGGCCGGTGCCGTCCTCGGCGATTCGGCCGTCTTTGAGCACCACGATCCGGCCGAGCCCGTGGACCGTTGTCAGTCGGTGCGTGACAATCAGCGTCGTGCGTCCGTGCATCAGTTCGAAAATGGTCCCCATGATCGCGCTCTCGGTGCTGGGGTCGAGCGCGCTGGTTGGCTCGTCGAGCAGCAGGATCGGCGCGTTTTTGAGAAATGCCCGGGCGATTCCGATGCGTTGGCGCTGGCCGACGCTCAAGTGCCCGCCGCGCTCGCCAACCGGGCTATCGAATCCTTGTGGCATTTTGCTGATGAAATCGAGCGCCTGCGCCTTCCGTGCGGCCTCGACGATTTCGGCCTCGGTCGCACCGGGTTTTCCGTAAGCGATGTTTTCGCGGATGGTCGTGGAAAAGAGCAGGGTGTCCTGCAAAACCATGCCGATCTGTGAGCGCAGGCTTTTCTTTTTCAGCTGCCGCAAGTCGCGCCCATCGAGCGATACCACGCCGGCACTGGGATCGTAAAAGCGCGGCACAAGGCTCAGCAGTGTGCTTTTTCCCGTTCCCGTTCCGCCAACAAAAGCCACCGTCTGCCCGGGTTCGATCGTAAAGTCGATATCCTCCAGGACCCGGCGCTCGTCGGTGTAGCCGAACGCCACGCCGCGAAATTCGATCCGTCCCTGAGCTGCGCCGAAATCCTCGGCGTCTGGAGCTTCGGGCACATCATCCTGGCTGTCTAAAACCTCGAAGCATCGCTGGGCTCCGGCCGCCGCGCCTTCCAGCGCCCAAGCGGTGTAGGTGAGCTGTTCGAGGGGTTGGTAGAGCATCAGCAGGTAGGCGGAAAAAACCAGCAAGTCGCCAAGGGTGAAATTCGCGGCGGGATTCATCACCTGCAGCGAGCCGATGTAATACATGAGCGCCGTGCCAGCAGCCATCAGCGTGCCGACCACCAGCGCGCTCGCCACCGAGGTCATATTCAACCGCATATTCGCCTCGAGGCTTTTCGACGCGCGGCGGCGGAATTGATCGACCTCGAACGACTCGCGCCCGAACGCATGCACCATCCGGATTTGGCTCAATCCCTCCTGCGCGATCGTCAGAAGGTCGCTTTCGCGTTCGTGGATGTCGGTCGATTGCCGCCGGACCTTCACCGCGTAAAAACGAATCGCCCAAACCACCGGCGGCAGGATGGCCAGCGAGGCGAGGGTGAGTGGCCAATTCATCCGGACCATCACGACAAAAGTCGCCGCCAACATCACGATCGAGGACAGCACGGTGGCGAAGCCTTTGTTATAAATCGTCTGAATGCTCTGCGAGTCATAGGCCACGCGGAAGCTCGAGTCCGCACTGCGCCGGGAATCATGGAATTTCAGCGGCAAGGCCTGGAGCGCGCTGTAGAGGTCGGTCCGGAGTTTCAAGAGCGCTTGCAGGCCGACATGAACGAAAAGGTAGTTCGAGACGAGGTTGATCAGGCCACCGAGGAGACTGATCAAAACCATGGCGACGCAGAGCCAGAGGATCATGGTGGCGGCCTCTGAATCACCGAACCATTTTTGCAAAAGCTCGCGCGTGTCGGCCGTTCCCGCCGTTTTGTCGAGCACGCCATCGACGATGAATTTAAAGGGCCAGGGCTTGAGGAGATTGAAGCCGATGTTGGCCAGGGTGAGCGCCACGCCGCCTGCTGTGGCCCAGAGGAAGGGCCGGAAGTAACGAATCGTCCGCGCGTAGATATTCACTGATCCCTAGCTAGGGGAGGCGCTTCTGTCGCGCAAGCCCGCAACTGGTAGTAGAATTGGTTTGATCGAGCGCCGCCTCTGCCATGATATCCACGGCCTCTTGGACAACATTTCCATTCAGCGCCCGCGCAATCTCGATTGGCAACGGGCCTCGGCACTCCTTTACGGAGATTGGGGAACCAGCAAGGCCTATGTGCTTGGTCTCGCCTTTGCGGCGACCGGGTTTTCCTCCTTGCCCGTTATTGCCGCCGTCTGCGCTCTCACTCTGATCGTCGGGCTGAACTACATCGTGATCTGCCGCTGCTTCCCCGATGGAGGTGGCGTTTACTCTGCAGCCGGCGTGCATGGCAAAGTCCTCTCCGTCGTGGCCGCGCTCCTGCTGGTTGCGGACCTTACTGTTACGGCGGCACTGAGTGGTTGGGCCGCGCTGAGCTACCTCGGGGTTCCCAAGGATTACATCATGGTTTCGACCATTGGCGTGATCCTTCTGATCGGGGCGATCAACTATCTCGGACCAAAACACAGTGGGAGTTTTGCGGTGGCATTGGCCTTGCCGACGGTCGCCGTCATTATCGCCATTATCGCACTGGCGATTCCGCATCTGACTTTTGAAAACCTCCAGCCCCTGCATGGCTCCGCGAGTCATATTTGGGTCTCCTTTGTGGGTGTCATTCTCGCCCTCAGCGGCGTGGAGGCCATCGCCAACCTGACCGGGACCCTCAAGCCCGACAAAAACTCGCCCATCGGCCATCCGCGGGTCGGAAAAACCTCAGCCAAGGCGATCATTCCGGTTGCGCTCGAGGTTTCCCTTGGAACGCTCCTGCTGGGCTGGGCTGTGCTCTCGCTCTCGCCCTCGCTCGCTCCTCAAATGGTTGAACGCAAGGAGGACATGCTTCGATTCATGGCTGAGCAATATGCCGCGATGGCCTTCGGTCCGCTGTTTGGGCAGGCCTTCGGACTGGTTGTCGGCGTGGTTTTTGCCCTCCTGCTTCTTAGCGCGGTGAATACCGCCGTGGCGGCGCAACTTGGTTTGCTTTTCATGATGTCCCGGGAAGGAGACATGCCGAAGTCCTTCTCCAAGCTGAACTCCTCCGGCGTTCCCGTAGCCCCGCTGGCCATCTCGATCGCGTTGCCGATCTTGATCCTGTTGATGACCGATAATTTCGACAGCCTTGCCGGGCTCTATGCGATCGGCGTGGTGGGTGCGATTGCGATCAATCTCGGATCCTCCGCGACCAATCTCAAACTCGAGATGGCGATTCCCGAGCGGGCGTTGATGGCCGTTACTGCAGTCATCCTCGTTGCGGTCGAAGTCACCCTTGCCTACACGAAGCACGATGCACTTTTCTTCGTGGTTTGCGTGCTGATTGTCGGTCTGTCGCTATGGGCTTATTCGCGGCGCCTGAGCGGCATTACGACGCTCACAGTGAGCAGTGAAGTCGCGAAGATCGTGAAGCCCGAGGTCATCGAAAATCTCCGCCAGCCCGTGCAGGAATCTCAAAAAATCCTCGTATCCGTGCGTGGGTTGACGCCAGCGCTGAGTTTCGCGCTCGATGAGGCCGAGCTGCGCAAGGCGGCTCTTTATGTCCTGTATGTCCGCGAGATCGCCGTGCTCTATCCCGGCGCAAACTCGAAGGGCCGCGTTTCTTGGAAGGACGACCCTGAAGCCAACGCCATTCTCTCCGCCGCCGTTCAGATCGGTAAGGCCCGAAACATCCCGACGATTCCGCTTTTTGCCACGGCCACGGAAGCCGCCTCACTCATTGTGGACACAGCCGCCACAATCGGCGCGGATTTCCTGATCCTCGGCGCCTCGCACCGCGGCTCTCTGGCGAAAGTGCTCAAGGGAAATGTCGCCACGCAGGTCGCAGCGAGCCTGCCGGACAATATCCAGCTCGTTATCCACGGGTGACCGTTGCCGCCTCGAGCGGCATCGGGCGGTCGTGGTCGAGGTGACGCGAGCAAATCGCAAAAAACTCCCCGCGCGAATCGCAGCGCCGGATCGCGTGCAGGAAATCCTCGGACTCCTCCAAACCCTCGCCGAGAAAGTTCATGTATTTTTTCATCTTCTGCACCTGGGCTTTCTCCGCAACGCCAGGAGTGCAAACCGCCTCGTAGAGTTCCGCGATGTAACCCAAAACCTCGCGCCCTGTCGGCAGGCGCGCTTCGCGTCCCTCCAGCCGGTCGCGGATTTGGGAAAAAACCCAGGGGTTCCTGATCGCGCCGCGCCCAATCATCAACCCGGCGGCACCGGTTTTTTCGAGGGTTTCCATTGCGCTCGCGGCCGAGCTGACATTGCCATTTGCCTGCACGGGAAAAGGCAGGGTGAGCACGGCTTGGGCGATTCGGTCCAAATGAACCCTCGGGCCGTATTTTTCCGTTACGGTCCGCCCATGAACCGTCAGCAAATCCAGCCGGTGTCGGGCGAAAACCTCGAGCAAGGCATCAAACTCCGAGGGACTCTCGAAACCGATGCGTGTTTTAACCGTAAACGCCCCTCGCACCGCACCGCGCAGAACGCCGAGGAGTTCGTCCACCCGGGGGAGGTCGCGGAGCAGCCCGCCGCCGGCGCATTTGCGGTAAACAACCGGCGCGGGACAGCCGAGGTTGAGATCGATTGCCGCGACGGGGTGCTTTTCCAGAGCCTGCGCCACACGGGCCATCGCCCCGAGGTCGTTGCCGATGATTTGCGCTACCGCAGGCCGGCCGGTGGGGTTTTCCACGAGCGAGCGGAGGATGGATTTCTCCGGCACATAGTCGGGCGTGACCCGAAAAAACTCGGTGAAATACAAATCCGCCCCACCGTGGCGGGCCATCAACCGCCAGAACGGCCAGTCCGTGATGTCCTGCATCGGCGCGAGCGAAAGAACCGGCGGCCCGCTCTGGAACAACTGCGCGAAAGCCTCGCGCCGCCCGCTCAGATCTTCGATTGGATCCATCGCATCACCCCGCCGAGCACTGGCAAATGCTCGTAAAATCCGACAGCCGGATCCCAGAAATCCTGGTGCAGCACCGCACGGCCCTCGTGGTCAAAGCGCAGGAGCGTCACCCCGATCGTGCGCACAGGCTCTTTCGCGCCCTTGAACCGGACATCCATCGTCCAGCGCACATAAAAATTCCCGCCCGAGCGCGCCACATCGTCCACCTCGGTTCGGAACGAATCGACATGATCCATCGTCTTCAAAAAATAAGCCTCCACCGCCGCGCGGCTGCGCAGGGTTTTCAGCGTGTCGTTGAACCAAATATCCTCCGCGTAGAGTTTGGCGGTTTTCTCGCGGATGCTTTCCGGCGTCACATTCTGGAAAAAATCGCGGAAGCGCCCGATGGCGGCCTCACCATCCGAGGAGGAAAGATCCACGCCGGGCGTAGTGGCGGCCGCTTTTTGAAATTCCACGGGGTAGCCGCCGCTGTTGGGCGAGCTACATCCAGCCAACGCGGCTGCCAATCCAAGAATCGCCAATATTTTTTTCATCAGGGTGATCCTACACCTCCACTCCCCGGGGAACGGAAGAAAAGTTGTTGATCTAGGCGGGGGGATTCCCGAAGACTGCGCCTGCTTCAAGAGAACTCTTGCCCCCGAATGTTTAGGCTCCTCACATTCAATATCCAAAACGGTCAACCTTGGGACGCGGCCGACCCCGATAATCCTCGCGTGGATTTGGATGGGGTTGGAAAATTTCTCGCCGGGCAAAATGCCGACATTATTTGCCTGCAGGAGGTCGAGCGTGGCTATGACGGGGGGCGCCAGATCGAACCGCCGCCGCACTACAACCGACTCCGAGACATCCTCTCCGGCTACGATTCGGTCTTTTCGTATCCCCGCAAAAACAACCTCGAGATTCCTTTTGGAATCGGATTGGCGATTTTCTCCAAGACGCTCTTGAGTGAATTTGAGCGCATCGATTTGCCTGCGGCTCCGATCGAATTCGAGTTTGGCGGGAAAAAACGGAGTGCCTCCTCGCGGTTGCTGATCGGTGCGACGACCGAGATCGCAGGCTCGCGTCTGCGGATTTTGAATGCCCACCTGCAGGCTTTTTTCATGATCGGGACGAGAAGCGATGCCTTTCCCGAGCAGAGGAATCTGGTCGAGTCGGAACTCCGCAAGCAGACCGGACCCGCGATTCTTGCGGGGGATATGAACACGGCGCCGGATGAGAATCTCGTGGAGCAGTTTGAGGCGGCGGGATTTTCCACGGTTCAAAAAACCGAGCCGACTTGGAAGCGTCGCCCGTATGTGGTGGACCACATTTTCCGCAACGCCGCCCTTCGTCTGGTGTCGCACCAAATCCTCCCCACGCCGACCTCCGACCACGATGCGATCGTGGCGGATTTCGAATTCGTCTAATCGCCGCGCACTTCGCGCGCAAATTCGCCGACAGCCCGCCCGATCTCTCCAGCCAAGTCCGCATGCGGCGTGGCGAATTTGGGTCGGAACCAGGGAAAGAGGCCGACGAGATCGTGGAAGACCAGGATGTTCCCGTCGCAATCCTTGCCGCTCCCGATTCCGATGGTGGGGCAGGGGACGCTTTGGGTGATTTGCGCAGCGAGTGGGGCGTGGACGAGTTCCAGCACGAGGGCTTGGACTCCGGCCTCCGCGAGGGCTTGGGCATCGGCCGCGAGGCGTTCGGCCTCGGTGTCGCTTTTGCCTTTGATCCGGTAGCCGCCTTCCTCCACGACCCGCTGGGGGAGCATTCCGAGATGGCCGATGACGGGAATTCCCTCGGCGACGATCGCCTCAACCATCGGAAGGATTTCCCGGCCGCCCTCGATTTTCACAAGGTCTGCACCGGCCTCGCGGAGGAGTCGGGAATTTTTCACCGCGAGTTCCGGTGTGGCGCAACTCCCGGCGGGCAAGTCGGCGGCGACAAGGGTTTTTTCCGCTCCGCGGGCTACGGCGCGGGTGTGGTGGAGCATGTCGGCCATGGTCACTTGCGTGGTGTCGGGTTGGCCGAGGACGACCATGCCAAGCGAGTCGCCGACGAGTAAAAGATCGAGCCCGCAGGCATCAAGAAGGCGCGCGGTCGGGTAATCGTAGGCTGTCAGCCAAGCGAGACGCCGGCCGGAGGATTTGGATGCACGGAGCGTGGTGGGTGCGGGTTTCACGGCAAGGTCCGAGAGTATTCACGAACGAGGGAGGCGAGGCACGGAGGTTTTTTGCCGAAAACGAATGATGTGACGGGAAGCCTGTTGACACTCGGCGAGGCGGGCTTTTAGTGTCCGGCGTCTGCGGGGCATCCCGCCTCTAGCTGTGGGATTCGCCAGCGTGACGCTACTACCCATGCAAACGGCCCTCGAAACACCTGTATTGGTTCTGAATCGGCTCTGGCAGGCGGTCAACACCTGCAGCGCCAAACGCGCTTTCACCCTCCTTTATCAAGGCCACGCCCAAGTCGTCTCCACGGCTCCCGGCAACGAATTCGTGACGCACGACTTCGCGAGTTGGCAGGATTTTTCCAATGACAACCCGGATCGCGAGATGGTGCAGACCATTTCGATGAAAATCCGGATTCCGAGAATCATCGTGTTGCTGATGTTTGAGCGCCTGCCGAAAAAAGAGGTGAAATTCACGCGCCACAATGTATTCGAGCGTGATGCGAACACCTGCCAATACTGCGGCGTTGTTTTCTCTCGCGACTCCCTGAATCTCGATCACATCATGCCCCGCGATCGCGGTGGCCAGACGACTTGGGAGAATATTGTCTGCTCGTGCATCCCCTGCAATACGCGCAAGGGAAACCGCCTCCCGCACGAGGCTCGCATGGCGCTCATCCGAAAACCGAAGCGCCCGAAGTGGCGGCCATTCGTCCACATTTCCGTCGCCACCACTCCGCATGATAGTTGGAAGCATTTCCTCGATATCGCCTATTGGAATGTCGAGTTGGGTGATTAGCCGCGGTGCATCCCGCGCAGGGCGTTCCAAGTGAGGATGCCGCCGGTGACATTTCGCGCGTCGATTCCGTGCTGTCGTAAAAACCGGACGGCGTAGTAACCGCGCTGGCCGACCTTGCAGTAGGCCATAATCGGGCGGTCCTTCGGCAGAGCCGAAAAATCCTGGCGCAGCGTGGCAAGCGGGATGTTCGTTGCGCCGGGCACATGGCCCTCGGCGAATTCATCGTCGTCGCGGACATCGAGTAAAAACGCATCGCCAGGGAGGTTTTCCCAGTTGGCGACCGGCATGTCGCCATCGAGCACATTGGAGGCGACCATGCCCGCGAAGTTCACGGGATCTTTCGCCGCGCCGAATTGCGGCGAGTAGCAAAGTTCGGCTTCCGCCAAATCCTCAACCGTTCCTCCTTTTTGCAGGAACGCCGCGATCACATCGATCCGCCGCGCGACATCCGCCTCGCCGACTGCCTGGGCGCCAAGGAGTTTTCCATTCGAAGGACGGAAGAGGAGTTTCAGGTGGATTTGTGTCGCGCCGGGGTAGTAGCCGACATGGTTCATCGGATGGATGTGAACGGATTCGAAATCGGAGTCGCCCGCGCGGCGGAGGGCGGTTTCGGTGAGCCCGGTGGATGCCGCCGCCAGGCCGAAAACGCCCAGGATCGAGGTGGCCTGAACACCGCGAAACTCGGAGTCGCGCCCAGCGATGTTATCGGCCGCAATGCGCCCTTGGCGGTTGGCAGGGCCTGCGAGGGCGAGGACTATTGGTTGGCCGGTCACGATATTCATGGACTGCACCGCATCGCCAACCGCCCAAATCCTCGGATCGCTCGTGCGCATGCGGGAATCCACCTCGATCCCGCCGGTGACGCCGATTTTCAGACCGGCCTCACGGGCGAGGGAGGTTTCGGGGCGAACCCCCAGAGCCAAAATCACCAGGTCGCCTTCGAGTTTCGCGCCGGATTTGGCGAGGACTTGGAGGGCGCCGTTTTCCTTGCCCTCAAAGGCCGCAACCGAGTCGCCGAGGACGAAGCGGCAACCACGCTCCTCCAATCGCTGCCGCACGAGCACGGCCATCTCGGGGTCGAGATTCGGGAGGATTTCGGTCTGCATTTCCACCAGCGTCACACTCAGGCCGCGATGGAGGAGGTTTTCAGCCATTTCGATGCCGATGTAGCCCCCGCCAACCACAATGGCGGAAGTCGCGCCGCGCGAGTCGATCCATTCGCGGATGTGTTTTGAATCGGGAATCGTGCGGACCGAGAAAATGCCCGACAGGTCGATGCCGGGGAGCGGTGGACGGATCGGCGCGGCTCCCGGCGAGAGGACAAGGGCGTCGTAGGGGAAAACCAAATCCTCCCCGGTGAGCGTGTGGCTGACGGTCACGCGGCCCGCGGCGGGATCGATCGCCACGGCCTCGTGGTGGAGTTTCACCACGATGCCGAATCGCTCGCGGAAAAGCTCGGCATTGGCCAGAACGAGCTTCGACTCGGCGGTGATGACATCGCCGATGAAGTAGGGCAGGCCGCAATTTGCAAACGACACATGCGGTCCGCGCTCCAGAATCGTGATCTCGCACGACTCGTCCAACCGCCGCAACCGCGCCGCGCACGACGCTCCGCCCGCCACTCCGCCGATGATCAGAACTTTTTTCTTTTCCATAAATTCAGAATGCCATGCATTTCCTCCCCCACGCAAACACAGCGCGATGCCGAATCCACTCCCGAGAAATCCTGCTTTCGGAATTTGCAGTCGGGCGCTGTATTGTTTCCTTATCGGTCGAGAACCATGAAACATCTCTTCAAAATCCAACTCGCCCTCCTCCTTGCCTTGGGAATCTCAAGTTCGGCGATGCTCGCATTCGAGCTGCCTCCGGATTGTCGCCAGTGCATTCTCGGCATCGCGCCGGATTGGAATTCCTCGCGGGTGGAGGTGCGGGTGTTTGAAAAAAATGGCGGCTCATGGACTCCCGCAGGAGGGCCGTGGAGCGGCAGGTTGGGAAAAAATGGACTCGCATGGGGACTGGGTTTGCATCCGGTTCCAGCAGGTGTCGCCGCCAAGCGCGAGGGGGATCTTCGAGCGCCGGCGGGGGTTTTTGCGCTCGGTGGAGCTTTTGGTTACGCCAGCGGAATCCAAAAAAACCCAGCGCTGCCCTATCGCCAGATCACGACGCGCGATCTGTGGGTGGAGGATGTGGCCTCGCCGGACTACAACCGCCATCTGCGACTCAAGGCCGATCCGCGCACGGCGTGGGAGAAAAAACAGCAAATGAAACAGGGCGACCATGCCCATTCGCTCAAGCTCTTTATCGCGCACAACCCAGCCCCTGGAGCCGTTCCCGGCGCGGGGAGCTCGATTTTTTTCCACATCTGGCGGGCGGAGGGCGCGAAACCCTCGGCGGGATGCACGGTGCTCTCGGAGCAAAACCTCCGGCGTCTCATCGCCTCCATCGATCCTTCAAAAAATCCGGTCTATGTTTTACTTCCGGAGGAGGAATACCGCCGGTCGGCGCGGGAGTGGAAACTGCCCGCCGTCGAATCGCCTCGTGCCTCGCGCTAGGCGCCTAGAGTTGATTTTCCCAACTCTGCAGGAGATCTGAAAAGCTGCGGGCGTTTGGAGCTTGCAGGAGTTTTTGAAGGGTCTCCGGCTTGCCGCACAGGCGGGCGATCGTGCCGACCACTCGGAGGTATTCCTGGTTCAGCGCGGTGGGGATGCCGACGACGAAAACCAACCGCACCAACCCCTGGATATCGGGGGAGGGGAAGCCATTCGGCGAGCGTCCAGCGGCCATCACGAGGGAATTCACGGCATTCGTCCGGCCGTGGGCAATGACGATGCCGAATCCGTCATCGGTGGAAACCGCCGGTGCGTTGCGTTCGAGAATGCTGGCGCGAAGGGTGTCCCAATTTCCGATGCGGATATCGCCGCGCAGCGGGAAGAGGAGTTCCTCCACGGCGGTGGGGGAATCGAGCGCGTCGAGTTGGAGGTTGATGTGTTCGGGAAGGAGGATTTCGGAGAGAGAAATCATATATTGCTACCGGTCCACTTGAGCTTCTGGCGAATCACCTCGGTGAAGGGCCTTTCGGGGAGCATGGCCAGCGGAAGCACGCGCGGGCTTTTTTTCAGAACCAAAAGATCTCCGATGCCAAGCTGGCCACAGCTTTGGGAATCCACCGAGACCGTAACGGTCTGGC
>JBDKIG010000018.1:0-23186 GCA_039797215.1 Verrucomicrobiota bacterium
GTCGTTCCCGGGTTCCAACAGCCAGGAAAAAATCGAAACGGGCGGGTTGTTTTCCGAGAGGGGACCGTCGGCTGTGCGCCATTCGCCGAAACGCCAGTCACTGATCAGCCAGCCGCGGTCGGTCTTTTGCACGCTGTAAAATCCATCGGAGAACCACGCGAGTCGTTGGGCGGCGCGGGAACTGGCAATTGGTGCAAGGGCTTCGTGGTTTTTCGGGATGAGGTCGAATGTGGCCGGGGCATCAGGATCCAAGAGCGAGTGGTAGGTGATGACGAAGTCGTTTTCGCGCTCGGCGAGGCCGCGCCAGAGCAGGGTGTTGAAGGGTGTGGGGCTGGATATGAACCGGCGGGTTTCGATGCCAGCGGATGCGAGGTTGTCGCGCATGCGGGATTCGGCAACGGATTTCGCACCGAGGCTCCAGGCGGCGTAGAGTGAGGCAAGAAGAAGTCCGGCGGTGTTAGCCCACACGCGCAGGCGGAGGGAATTTCTTGAAAATATGGCGAGGAGGATTCCGAGGATTAGTGGTGCCGTGAAGAGGGGGTCGATGATGAAGAGGTTGTTCCAACCCGCGCGGTAATCGCTGAATGGCGCAAAAACCATCGTTCCATAGACAGTGAAAACATCGATTAGCACATGCGTGGAGAGGATCGCAAAAACCGTGCAAGCGGCCCTCGGCACGCTCACCTGACCTTGGTGGACTTTTGCCACAAGCCAACCGAGCAGCGGGGAGGCGAGCATCAGGAGAAACAACGAATGCGACCAACCGCGATGCCACTCGAGCCTCTCGATGTGATCGAGCCAAGGATAGACGACGACATCCAAATCAGGGAGCGTGCCGAGAGCAGCACCCCAGAGAATGGCTTTGTTGCCGAGACGGCGGCCGCCCATGCCGGCTTCGGCGACAGCAGCTCCGAGCGCGGCTTGGGTGATCGAATCCACGGTTTAAGAAAAACCGGCTTGAGGAAAAAAACTACGCCAGCGTGTCGTCGAGGGCGGCGAGGAGTTCGGTGATTGTCTCCTTTGTTTCGTCGCCCATGTTCGAGAGTCGGAAGGTTTTGCCCTTGAGCTTGCCGTAGCCGCCGTCGATGGCGATGCGGTGTTTTTCGCGGAGGCGCTTCACCCATTCGGCGATGTCGATCTCGCGGTTGTTGGCGACGCAGGTGAGCGAGACGGAGCGGTAGCCCTCGGGGGCGAAAAACTCAAAACCGCGCGCCTTCACCCAGTCGTGGACCATGGCGTTCAGCGCGGCGTGGCGGGCGTGGCGGGCCTCGACGCCCTCGGTGAAGATGTCGTCGAGCTTCGACTCCAGTGCGTAGATGAGAGAGATGCACGGCGTGCTGGGCGTCATGTCCTGCTCTTGGTTTTTGGCGAATTCCACGAAATCAAAATAGTAGCCGCGGTCGCCCATCGTCTTGGCGCGTTCCATGGCGCGCTCGGAGACGGCAAAGAGCGCAAGGCCCGGAGGCAGCGCGAGGGCCTTCTGGCTGCCGGTGAGGAGGACATCGATTCCGAGTTCATCCATCGAGATCGGCATGGTGGAAAAGGATGAGACGCTATCCACGATGAACATCACCTCGGGAAATTCGCGCACGACGGCGGCGATTTCCTTGAGCGGATTGAGGATACCGCAGGAAGTTTCGTTGTGAATGAGCGTAATGGCATCGAACCCGCCTTGGGCGAGCTTTTCCCGAACGAGCTCTGGCGTGATCGGGTTGCCCCACTCGACCTGCAAGGCCTCGGCCTGCTTGCCGCAGCGTTTCGAGACATCAAGCCACTTGTCGGAAAACGCACCGCACATGCAGTTCAGGACTTTTTTTGAAACAAGATTGCGGATCGCGCCCTCCATCACGCCCCAGGCGGAGGAGGTGGAGAGAAAGACGGGGCGGGTGGTGCCGAAAAGGGTTTGCAGGCGGGGCTGGATGCCGCCGTAGAGTTTTTTGAAATCGCCGCTGCGGTGGCCGATCATCGGACGGCACATCGCACGGTAGGTTTTTTCGGAGACCTCGATCGGGCCGGGAATGAAAAGCTTTGTGTGGTTGCGTTGTGACATGAGCGGGCAAGACTACAAAAACCCGCGCCCGCGCCACGAAGAAATTTTGCAATCGCAAGCCGGGCGGGGCATGGTTCACCCCGAATTCCAACCGCCGTGCCCGCCAAAAAACCAACATCGCCCATCCATTTCGTCAGCGGATCGGACGAGGCGGCCGTCAAAAAAACAGCCTCCGAACTTGCAGCAAAGCTCGCGCCGGGAGCCGATGCGTTTGGTTTGGAAGTTATCGATGGCGCAGTGGAAACGGTCGATCCCTCGATCTCCCGCATCCGTGAAACAACGCAGGCCCTTTCCACCCTCCCCTTCCTCGGCGGCACAAAACTTGTGTGGTTGAAAAGCGCCTCATTCCTCGCCGACACCGTGGCGGGGCGCTCCGAAGCCGTCATTGAAGAACTCGAACACCTTTGCGACCTTCTTGAAGCCGGACTGCCCGATGGCGTGACTTTTTTGATGAGCGCCCCGGCGGCCGACAAACGCCGCAGCGCCTACAAGCGACTCACGAAGGCCGGCAACACCTTGCTGTGCGATAAGCCCTCGCTCGGCTTCGGTGCCGGCGAGGAGGAAGTGATCGACTGGACCGCCCAGCAACTCCGCTCGCGAGGGATCAAAATCTCTCACGACGCGGTGGAAATGCTCGCCGCCCGGATAGGACTCGAGACCGTCCAACTCCACTCCGAACTCGACAAGCTGGAGGTCTCCCTTGGCACAGGTCACGAGATCACAGCCGAGGACATCCGCGAGTTGGTGCCCGCCACGCGAGAGAGCGGCATTTTCGATCTCGGAAATGCCATCTCCGCCCGAAACCTCCCGCTGGCTCTGGAAACGCTCGAGCAACTTTTCCATCAAGGCGAAAAAGGCGTTGGCATCCTTCTCGCCTCGATCGTCCCCACGACCCGAAATCTGCTGTTGGCCAAAAGCCTTCTCGTGCGCCACAAACTCCACCCCCCAGCCGAGGCTCAATTTTTCGCCCGTGACTTGAATCGCATTCCAGCCCACGAGACCAATCACCTGCCCCGCAAAAAAGACGGCACGCTCAATACCTACGGCCTCGGTCTAGCCGCCAAACACTCAGTCCACTATACGCTCGACGAACTCCTCCACGGCTTCCAAGGGTGCGCCGAGGCGAATCAAAAACTCGTCACCAGCCAAGGCTCCGAAAGCGTAGTCCTCACCCGCCTCCTCGTGAGCCTCATGCAGCGGTCGGCCGGGAAAAAATAAAACGACCTATCAGCGTTGACCGACTCCGTAAGCCGGAGGCTCCTCGCGGAGCAGGGAGGTAGTATCGCAATGCCGCTCACGAATCGCATCCACGGAGGATTTTGCTCGAAACCAAGCCATGCGTTCCGCGACCCCCATGCCTATGGTTTCTGCTGCCACAGCCTGCTTCCAACGGCGGCTTTCCGCAACAGCATCAAAGCTTTTTTCCGATTCAATCTGAAATTGTTCCACCGGCATAAATAATTTCCTTGGAGCTCACGATACGAATGGGTGGCCATCCCTGCAAGAGGTTCACCGCATTGAAACCATCTTCGCGCCGAACATTGACGAGATGCTTAAAGTTCCAACTTACCACAAAGCTAACTCGATGAACTGTGGCCATTGCTACATGCAGGGCGTCATCAGCAAACTTTGGAGAAACTACTGCCGCCGCCAAGTAGTGTTGAGCGAGTTCTTCAACCTGAATGCTAGTGTCCAAAATATTACTGGCATCGAATGTCTGTTTAAAAAGCTCGCGAACATTCGACGGGGCATTGCTCAATTCAGCCTCAGCAATAATGGAAGTTAAAAGCCTCCATTGACCTGCCTTGGCTTGCGCCCAAAGCTCCCGCGTGTCGTCCATCCACTCCATGTCATGGAATCCGCCGATCACCGAAGTATCGAGGTAGAGCGTCTGGATGCGCATGCGCCGATTTGTATTTCTACGGCGTTGGGCTGGGCGAGGGGCTCGGGGTGGGAGTCGGGCCCGGAATGCCTCGTGCGAAGAGGTATTGCTCGAGGAAAGTGATGGCTCCAGCGGCATCGAGGCCTTCGTTGTTCACCTGCTTCGTGAGGCCTTTGTTGAATTCCGCCTTGGCGTTACTGAATCCAGCATAGCCATATTCAAACTGCGTCGCCGTTCCATTCGTAGTTGTCGATTCCACCTCGGCACCGGAGGCGAGGAGATAGCCGCGCATTTTATTGGAAAACTCGGCGCTCATGCCGCCGCCGACTCCACTTCTACGGTCGATGGGACCGATGACTTGGAGCGCAGCGTTTTCAGTGGTGGAATTGCTCCCGGCCGTGGCACCGAAAAGCACGGCGTTACGGCGGCCGGCGTAGTCGAGGATTTCGGTGTAGCTGCCAGAGACGAAGTCCGCTGCTTGGTAAAACGAAAAGGTGTTCGGGTCGGTGAGCACGACGATCGAGGAAAAAGAAGACTCGCCCGGATCGACCACGAGGAAACCATCTTTGAAAAAGGTGAAGTTCACGCTGCGGCCAGTTTTATCCAGCTCGAGGTCGTAAATCAAAACGGGCGACGGCGTAGGGCTCGGAGTTGGCGTGGCAGTCTGGGAAAACGCGACGAGCGGGAGGAGTAAAACGAGGGCGGCAAAAAGTGGAAATGGCGAGCGGGATTTCATAGGGAAATTCCTAATCCGCTAAAATGCAGCGGTCAATCAGCGGTAACCCTGCCTCAAAAAAGCTCCCCTTGGACTCGGGCAGGCTCTGAGTCTTTTTTGGAAATGTCGGCTTCGTCTTCAATCTCCTTAAGCAGGGATTTGAATTCACAGTCGCGGATGGCGGCGATCAATTCGGGATAGCGCGGCTGTATTTCGAGCGAGGGCCACGGCGCGGGGAGGTCCAGGTGGTCGTCGAGGCGCACCATTTCTCGGTTGGCGAGGATGAGGTCGCGGTGGGTGGTGATTTTCTCGCGGAGCTTGGGATTCGGGATGGCGTCGGGGTTGGCGAGGATTTGGGTTATTCCACCATGGGCATTGATGAGTCCTGCGGCCGTTTTTTCTCCGATGCCGGGAACTCCAGGGATGTTGTCGGAACTGTCGCCAGTGAGTGCCAAAACATCGGCGATGTGCGCGGGATCGACGCCCCATTTTCCTCGCACGGCTTCAATACCGAGCAACGCGAATCCTCCGTCCTTGATGTCGTTTTTCACCGTTGAGTAGATGGAGATCCCCTCGCCCACAATTTGCAGGATGTCTTTGTCGTTAGTCGCAATCACGACCTCGGCGCCCTCGCGGCGGGCTTGAACGGCATAGGCGGCGATGAGGTCATCGGCCTCGGTGTTTTGGATTTCCAAGCAGCTCACGCCCAGAAGCGGGGTGTTTTTCTGGAGCCAATCCTCCTGCGGGCGGAGGTCGTCGGGCATTTCGGTGCGGTTTTGTTTGTAGGCGGGTTGGAGTTCCGTGCGGCGCGCCGGGAGACCGCAGTCCCAGATGACAGCCACGCGGTCGGGCTTCACATCAGCGAGCATTTTCCGGAGGGCTTTGAGAAATCCGTAGATGGCGTTCGTTGGTTCGCCGCGAGAGTTTTTAAGGCCTCGGATCGCGAAGAAGGACCGGTAGAGATAATAGTGACCGTCAACGAGGAGGAGTCTCATGGGGCTTTGGATTTTTGAATGACCAAGGCGCAATCGGATTGGGCGGCGAGCGCTTGCATGCGGGAGAGAAACTCGCGATCAGCTTCAGCGAGCAGACCCTCCTCGAGAAATTTTTTTCTAGCGGCGAGGCGGAGTTGGCGAAGGACGCGGACTTGGATTCGGTCTGGAAGGTTTCCCCAAGAAGTCTTGTTGGAATCCACGATGGGCGAGCCGATCAATTGGAGATCGAGGATTTTAGTGGCCGGGATTCTGGCATCCACCTCGCGACCACCGCGGCGGACATTGATCTCAAGGGTTTCGCGGCCTGCGATTCCAGCCTCGGCCAGAAATTCAGCGCTCACCATTGGTTGGCTCCCATCCTCGAGTGGAATATCGATAGGCAGTTGGATGGCAGCTTTTCGGCGAGCCGTGACGAGATTCTCCACGCGGGAGGTTTGAGAAAACAACACGCCGGCATTAGCGGAAATTCTGGGTGTGATTTCCGATTGCTCCGAAAAAACCTGCTGGAGCCGGTTGGCCGTTTTGACGGCCTCATCCATCGGGTGGATGAAAAAAATCCAAGCAGCCCAGCAAAACATCGCCGTGACTGCTGCCGCACCACCAAAGACCGCCAAAAAGATTGCTCTTTGCATACGAAGCTAGTTCTCGCGACCGAGAAGCTGGTCAGCGATGGCGTGAAGGAAGTCGGCTTTGTTTCCAAATGGCTCAAGAGCCTTGCGGGCCGCCTTGGTGAGTCGAGCGGCCTCTCGGCGGGATTTCTCGATTCCGAAAACAGCAGGATAGGTCGCCTTGCCGGCAGCGGCATCTTTGCCGGCACTTTTGCCGAGTTGCTCGCTGGTTTGGGTGATGTCGAGAATGTCGTCGACGATTTGGAAAGCGAGGCCGAGGGATTCCCCGAATTTGCCGATCGCCTCGACCTTGGCCGTTTTGGCGTTGGCAGTCATCGCCCCAATTCGCAGGCTCGTGGCCACCATGGCGGCGGTTTTCCCTCGGTGGATAAAAACCAATTCCTCGGGCTTCGTCGGGCGGTTCTCGGCTTCCATGTCGGCGACCTGTCCACCCACCAAAAACAAACTTCCCGCCGCCCGGGCGAGTTCGGCAACGAGATCGCCAGCGTCGTAGCGCTTGGTTTTTCGAGAGCGGGCGAGAATTTCAAAGGCCGCCGTCAACAAAGCATCTCCGGCGAGCACAGCCACCGCTTCACCAAAAACCTTGTGCGTCGTTGGCCGTCCACGGCGGAGGTCATCATCATCCATGCACGGCAGATCGTCGTGAATGAGCGAGTAGGTGTGGATGCACTCCACGGCGCAGGCCGCGGCGAGCGCATCCGATATTTCGCCACCACAGGCCTCCGCAGCGGCCAGGCATAGAACCGGACGCAGCCGCTTGCCGCCGCCAAAAACCGCATAGCGCATGGCCCGGTGCAAAGTGGCCGGCTTGGTTTTTTCGGAAGGCAGCCAACGATCAAGTGCGCGGTCCACTTGCTTGTGGAGCGAGGCGAGGCGGGTTTTCACAGTCATTGACAAGGCAGGCACTGATAAACGCGACCCCACTTCTGAACAATCCCCAACTCCGTGCGCCTGATTGAAAACTTTTCCAACCGCCGTCGCCAATTATAGTGCCGCGCCATGCAGCCACTGAAGATCGCCGTCCTTGGATCCGGAAAGGGATCAAATTTCCGAGCCATTCTGAATGCCGCGATGGCGGGCCAATTAAAAATCCAGCCCGTTCTCGCCATCTCTGACCACCCGGAGGCCGGCCTCCTCACGCTTGCTGAAAATCTCGGCGTCGCCACGAGAGTCGTCTCCGAGCCGAAATTCCGCACTCGACTCTCCGAGGAGGTCGAGGCGGAACTCGTCGAAGACATCCGCGCGAGCGGAGCCGAACTCATCGTCCTCGCTGGCTGGATGCGATTGGTGAAATCCCCGATGCTCGAGGCCTTCCCCCGCCGCATTATCAATATCCACCCCTCCCTGCTTCCGGCATTCCCGGGTCTGGAGGCTTGGAAACAAGCGCTCGCAGCGGGTGTCGAAAAAACCGGCTGCACCGTGCATTTCGTGGATGGCGGCATGGATACAGGCGAAATCATTTCGCAGTGCGAAGTCTCGATTCTGCCCGGCGACACGGCGGAATCCCTTCACGCCCGCATCCAGGATGCCGAGCACCGACTCTACCCCGAAGTGATCGCCCGCTTCGCACGGCGGGAAATTTCTTAGGCTAGAAAGGGTTTCACCTTATGGCGGCGCGGTTGGCCGGATGGCTATCACGGCGTCGTCATGAAGCCACCCATTTTCGTCCCGGCCGCCATCGGGCTGCTTGTTTTTGTGTTCACTCCCGACGCAAGGGCGTCGTTGATTCTATGGGATGGGGACACCTCGTCGGCGTGGTCGGATGGAGCGAATTGGACTGGCGGATCGGCCCCGGCGAATGACACAACCTCGGACCAGGCCGGGTTTGTTTTTTCCGCGCTCCCGGGTTTTGAACCAAATTCCGGAACGCGCACCGTGAATGGCTTGGTGATCGGCGACGGCGTGACGCTGGTGCCCTCGTTCACGATTTCCGGAACGGAGTTGACACTCGGAAACGGCGGAATCGTCAAAAACCTCGCGTCCTCGAACACCACCCTGGCGCCCGACATCACGCTCGCGGCGGATCAAACCTGGACGAACAATTCCTCAACGACGCTGACGGTGAGCGGCGAAATCAACAACGCCGGTTTCGATCTCGCCTTCGGTGGGGAGGGATTCACGCGCGCCTCTGAACAGATTCGAGGAGGCGGCACGCTGACCAAAACCGGTGGCGGCACGCTTTTGCTTGAAGGCGACAGCACCTACACTGGGACCACCTTCATTTCCGGTGGAAGGGTCAGCATCAGCGCGGTCGAAAACCTCGGGAGGCGGGGCACCAGCCGATTCATCGATCTGGACAACGGCGGAACGCTCGAGACCACCGCGACCATGAGTTTCAATACCCGCCGGTTCCAACTTGGCGCTGCCGATGTCGATGGCATCGCGGGCACATTCGATGTGGCGGATGGCACCACCACTCAACTTAAGGGAGCTGTCAGCGGAGCCATCGGCACCGGAGCCTTGAACAAAACCGGTGGCGGAATCCTCTCGCTCGAGGCCACCAATTCCTACACTGGCGGAACGATCATCAGCGCGGGAACCTTGCGAGCTGGATTGGGCGGAAAAAAAGCCACACTTGGCGCGGATTCGAGTTCCCTGACCTTCAACGGAACCGGTGCAACCCTTCAACTCGAGGGGGGCATCGTCGACAGCGCGCGGAGTTATATTTTCGAGCAAACCGGAACTCTCGACACCAACGGATTCAACCTGGTCCTTGGGGGCGGAATCAGCGGCGACGGCGGAGTCGTTAAAACCGGGAACGGAACCCTTACCCTCAACGCCACGGCCTCCCATGCCGGAGGCACGACGATTCGCAGCGGCACGCTCACAGTCTCGCCGAGCGGATCCATCACGGATCCCGCGGGGGATTTGATCGTCGGAGATCTTGCGGGAGACAACGGCGCCCTTCTTGTTTCGGGGGGAAGCATTGAAAACAACTGGTCGTTCCTCGGAAACGACATCGGCTCGACTGGAACCGCGAACATGACGGCTGGCTCGTGGACGACCAATGGCAATTTCTATGTCGGATACCTCGGCTCCGGCACCCTCGAACTCTCCGGCGGAAATCTTACGTTCAACATCTACCAATTCCATGTCGGCAACGAGGGGGATGGAACCCTCCAGATGACCGGCGGCAACCTCTCCACCACAAATTCATTTCTCGGCACGGAATCCGACTCCTCTGGCAACGCCACCCTCACCGGAGGAACTTGGATCAACTCCAACAATCTCTCTGTGGGCCCCAATGGCTCGGCCTTCCTTTCCATTTCCGGCAACGCCATCCTTGAGGTCGGCGGCACCCTTTCCCGGGGCGCGGGAGGATCGATCGACCTCGCCGCAGGCGGAACACTCCAAATCGGACGCGGTGGCGCAACCGGAACCCTCGACACCGACCTCGTCAACAACGGCCAGCTGATTTTCGACCGAACCACGGCCAGCACCTATTCAGGTTCCATCAGCGGCACCGGAATGCTGACAAAAAACGGCTCGGGCACACTTACCCTCACCGGTGACAACACCTACAATGGCCCAACTGCCATTAACTCCGGGACACTCTCCCTCGGTGCCTCCGAGCGAATCGCTGACACCTCGGATCTCGTCGTGGCCTCCGGAGCCTTCGACCTCGCTGGCTTCTACGAATCTCTAGGTTCTCTCGCCGGGTCGGGCGACATCACCCTCGGCTCGGGAACCCTCACCACCAATTCCTCCAGCAACTCCACCTTCTTGGGCGTGATCTCGGGAACCGGTGGCTCGTTATTCAAAACCGGCTCTGGCTCGCTCATTCTCTCCGGTGCGAATACCTACAACGGCAACACCACCGTCAACTCGGGCATACTTTCCCTCGGAGCCTCCGAGAGAATCGCCGATACCTCGGACCTTGTTGTGGCCTCCGGAACCTTCGACCTCTCCGGCTTCACCGAATCCCTCGGTTCCCTCACCGGTTCAGGCAACATCACCCTCGGCGCTGGAACCCTCACCACCAATTCCTCCAGCAACTCCACCTTCTCCGGCGTCATCTCGGGCACCGGCGGCTCATTTTCCAAAACCGGCCCAGGTTCCCTCACCCTCTCCGGCAATAACTCCTATTCGGGCGGGACAACCCTCTCCGCTGGCCAGTTGAACATCAACTCCGCCTCCGCCATCGGCACGGGCGCGCTCACAATCAATGGTGGCTCCGTCGATAACACAAGCGGCTCCTCCATCACCCTCTCCACCAACAACCCCCAAAACTGGAATGCCGACATCGACTTCATCGGCACCAATGACCTCAACCTCGGCACCGGATCCGTCACCATGAACGCCTCACGCACAGTCACGGTGAACTCCGGCAACCTCACCATCGGAGGCCTCATCTCCGGCTCCTCCCTCAACCTGACGAAAAATGGCTCGGGCACGCTCATCCTCTCCGGTGACAACACCTACAACGGCACCACCTCCGTCAATTCCGGCACACTTTCCCTCGGAGCCTCCGAGCGAATCGCAGATACCTCGGACCTCGTTGTCGCCTCCGGAACTTTCGACCTCGCCGGCTTCAACGAATCCCTCGGTTCCCTCGCCGGTTCGGGCGGCATCACCCTCGGCTCTGGATCCCTCACCACCAATTCTTCCAGCAACTCGACCTTCTCGGGCGTGATCTCGGGCATCGGCGGCTCATTTTCCAAAACCGGCTCTGGCTCTCTCACACTTTCTGGCAACAATTCCTACTCGGGTGCGACCACCATCAACGCGGGCACGCTAGCGGTGGACGGAAGCATTACAAACAGCCCCGTTACGATTTCCAACGGCGGAACGCTAGCCGGATCGGGAACGGTCGGTAACACCGTCATTTCCTCGGGAGGGCGGATTTCCCCTGGAAACTCCCCAGGAATCCTCGACACGGGGGATCTCACACTCGAGGGCGGCGGTGGATACAACTGGGAGATCACGAATGTTTCTGGCACGGCGGGAACGGACTGGGACTTGATCCGAGCAGGCGGCGGCTCGGGCAATGCCACCATCACCGCCACACCCGCCAGCAAATTCACGATCCATGTCCTCGGCAACCCTACTGGCTGGAATCCCTCCACCTCGTATTTGTGGGACATCATCGATTGGGGCGTGGTGACGGGTTTCGATGCGAATGCGTTTGCGGTCGATACCACGGGATTCACTGGCGTGGCACCGATCGGCATCTGGTCGCTGGCCAACTCCGACGGATTCCTCAAGCTCGGCTATTTTGTCGGCGATCCGAAGTGGAGCGGCGGGTCGGGAAACTGGAGCACGGGATTTCTGCCACCGCTTGCCAATGGCTCGAACATGGAATTCACAGGCACCGGCGGCACTTCGACCAATGACATCTCCGCCGCAACGATCAATTCCATCGGCTCACTGACCTTTACCGCCGGAAGTGGAGCCTTCACATTACGGGCCAATCCCAGCTCGTCGGGCCATGACGCCTCCGCACCTCTCACCCTCGGCGGCAATGTCACCAACAATTCCTCCGCCACCCAAACCCTCGCTCTTGCTCTGGACCTCCCCGCCACGCGCACCTTCCAAACCTCCCCCGGCAATATCGTTTTGAACGGCCCCGTTTCCGGCACGGGGTCGCTGATCAAAACCGGCCCGGGCTCGCTGTTTGTCTGGAACGATCTCCTTCTGGGCGGAAACATCGACATCCAGCAGGGCCTTCTCTCCCTCAACGGACGGACGACGGTTTCGGACCTCACCGTTTGGCAGGGCGCGGTTCTCGGCGGCATCGGCCGCATCGAGGGTAATGTCCTCAACCGGGGCACCGTCTCGCCGGGAAACTCGATCGGCACGCTCACGATCGCTGGAAACTACCAGCAGACATCCAGCGGCTCACTCGAAATCGAAATCGCCAGCCCCTCGAGCTTCGACCGGCTCGTGGTCGGAGGTCGCGCGTCGTTGGCTGGAACGCTGCAAGTCATTCCGATCGCTGGAAACCCGCTCGCCTACGGTGAAAAATACCCGTTCCTGCAGGCGGGAACCATTTCCGGATCATTCGACACAATCGCCACTCCCGAAGGTTTTCGCGGGCGCTTCCTGAGCGACGGCACCACCGGCACCTTGCTGATCGCGCCGGATACCTACACCCGCGTAGCCGTCACGCCCAACCAGCGCCGCGTGGCCAAGGCCCTCGATTCCTTCATTCCCGCCACCGGCGGCGATCGCCAGGATGTGAGCATCGCATTGGATGAATTGACTGAGACCGAATTCCCCTCCGCCTTCGACCAAATCGCGCCCGGCTTCTACGAAACCCTCGCCAACCTCGCGATCGAGCAGTCCTTTGTTCAAACTCAACTCCTCACCCAGCGCCTTAGCTCCCTGCGCCTCGGCATCGAGGGCTTCCAAACCCTCGGAATGCCCGAGCAACCCCTCCGCAACGACCGGGATGGCACGCCTGTGGGAGACTTTGGGATCCAATCCACCGGACCCACCAACTGGAGCGCGTGGGTTCTGGGCTCTGGCTCCTTTTCGCGCGCCTCCGGCCTCACAGGGAGCCCCGACTACCGAAACGACGCCGGCGGCTTTCTCACCGGGGCGGACTACCGCTGGAGCGGGAATTTCTCCACCGGCCTCTACGCCGGCTACCAATACAACGACGCCAAATACAACGGCGGCGGCTCCTCGCGCGGCAACAGCGCCCTCTTCGGTGGATACGCGAGCTTTTCGCACGCCGGCTATTATGCCGATGCCCTCGTCGGCGGCGGCTACACAGGCTGGCAAACGCGCCGCCAGATCGAGTTTGGAATGATCGATCGCACGGCACGAGCCGAGCCCAGCAGCGGCCAATTCACCGCCGCTCTCAATCTCGGCAAGGATTACCAACTCGGCGGCTTCACCTTCGGCCCGATCCTCGGCGCGCAATTCACCTACGCTGGCGTGGACTCCTTCACGGAAAACGGCGCGGACAGCCTCGACCTCGCGCTCAGCCAGCAGGATGCCGACAGCCTCCGCACCACGCTCGGCGGCCGCATCGCCTACACCTGGAATCTTAATCCGAACATCGCGCTCGTTCCCGAGATCCGGATGCTGTGGCTCCACGAATTCCTCGACAGCCCGCGAACGATCGATGCAGCCCTCGATGGCGGAGCCGGCGCGGCGTTTGCTTACGAAACCGCAAATCCAGGGCGCGACAGTGTCTTTGCAGGACTCGGGGTCGGTGTCCGCCTCGGCCGCGATTGGACCGCCAGCGCCTTCTACAATGTCAATTTCGGCAACCCGGATTTCACTTCGAACATCGTGAGCCTCTCGCTGGGGGTTTCTTTTTAGAGGTCATCACCCCGCTTTCCTCGATCCATCGCCTCGTCATTCTGGGGCCATGGAAAATGAACTAAAAGCCATCCTGGAAGCCGAGCACCTCGAATACCTCACGCCGAAATTCGAGGAACAGGGCGTCACTGATGCCATCCTCGACCAACTCGAAGACAGCGATCTCCGCGAGCTCGGGGTCGAAAAACTCGGCGAGCGCAAGCGCCTGCTCAGCGCCTTCTCGCAAAACCGCGACTTACCGCTCGCGGGAACCGTCATGATTTCGGTGGGCGGCGGCGTGATGCCGACCGATTCGGAGCTCAGCGGCTTGCGCGTGGAGGATTTCGAGATCGGTAAATACCCTGTCATGCAGGAGGAGTGGGAATGGGTGAGGGTTTGGGCGCTGGCGAAGGGATACGAACTTGAGACCGGCTACGGCAGCGGCAGTTCCCATCCGGTCACGCATGTGAGCTGGTATGACGCCGTGAAGTGGTGCAACGCCAAGAGCGAGCACGAACTCCTCGAGCCCGTCTATTACATGGAGGGGAAAATTTTTCGCAACGGTGAGTTCGGCCCCGATGGCTCGCGCCTCATCACTTGGCACAAAAAGGCGAGAGGTTACAGGCTGCCTACCGAGGCGGAATGGGAGTGGGCCGCGCGCGGCGGTCCGCTCAGCAACGGCTACGCCTACAGTGGCAGCAACAAGCCCGAGGAGGTCGGCTGGTATGGAAAAAACTCCAACGGCGCGGCCAAGCCGGTCGGCCTGAAATCCGCCAACGAACTCGGCCTCCACGACATGAGCGGCAATGTCTGGGAATGGTGTTGGGACATGGATCAGAGCGGCTCCGCGCACCGCATCCGTGGCGGAAGTTGGAACCACGACGCCAACCACGGCACCGTGCGCTACCGCATCAGCCGGAGCCCGGAGACCCGCTACGGAGTCATCGGTTTCCGCCTCGCACGCAACCAGTGAGCTCTGCTGAAGATGATTAATACCCGACTCAAAGCCGCGCTGGAAGTGACGCATCTCGAGCACCTTCTTCAAAGCTTTACGGATGAAGGTGTGGCGGATGAAATCTTGTGTGAACTCACGGATGCCGACCTGGAAAAACTCGGTATCCGTAAGCTGGGTGACCGAAAGCGGCTGCTCTTGGCCTTTCAAAAAGCCCCGAAAATGGCAAACGGCGCCACCATCATGATCGAGGTGAAAGGCGGGACGCTTCCGGAGTATTCGGAGTTGAAGGGCACAGTGGTGAAAACCTTCGAAATCGGAAGGCATCCTGTGATGCATGAAGAGTGGGAATGGGTGCGGGCGTGGGGAGTTTACAACGGCTATGAGCTAGGCGAGGGACACCGCAACGGCGACTTCCGACCAATCACCAAAGTGAGTTGGTATGATGCCGTGAAGTGGTGCAACGCCAAGAGCGAGCACGAGGCCATGGAGCCGGTCTACCAAATCGATAACTCTGTTTTCCGCAAGGGAGACTACGGCGCCAGCGGCTCGAAATGGATTAAACGAAATGAAAAGGCGAATGGCTACCGGTTACCGCTTGAGGCCGAATGGGAATGGGCTGCCATCGGCGGCGTGATGGCCATTCAACCGATCACAAAGCAGGCAATAATCGATAAACCCAACGAGCCCGATGACCAACCGTTGGGGAAAGAGACCTCCTCATCCTATTTCAATGAGTTGGGAATTTACGAGATCACCTCGAACATGTGGGAATGGTGTTGGGACCGCGATGAAACCGGCACCGCACACCGGATTCGCAGCGAGAGCACCTCGAATTTGAAAGACCGCCAGGAGACGAGACACCGCCGCATCAGCCGGAGCCCGGATACCCGATACAGCGTCATCGGATTCCGCCTCGCGAGGAATGTTTGAGTCGGTGGCAGCGAAATCTTGAGCCCACCCACTGGACGGGGCAGATTCGCCGGCCATGTCCCGCTTCCGACTTTACGATCTCAACCCCGAGCAGCAACGCGCCGCCACCCACGAGACCGGCCCCCTGCTGATCCTCGCCGGCGCGGGAACGGGAAAAACCCGCACGATCGTTGCGCGCATCACTTGGCTGGTCTCCACCGGCACCCCGGCCTCGAAAATCCTCGCCGTCACGTTCACCAACAAGGCCGCCCGCGAGATGAAGGAGCGAATCGCCGGAATGCTCACCGAGGAGCAGGCGGCCGATATCACGGCCTCGACCTTCCACGCCCTCTGCATGCGGATTCTCAGGGCCGATGCCGACAAGCTCGGATACAAAAACAATTTCACGATCTTCGATGAAGGTGACCAGCTCGGGCTCATCAAAAAGGTCATCAACCGCGTGACGGCGAAGGATGAAAAACTCGACCCCGGCCTCGCGAAAAACCTCATCAGCAAAGCCAAGAATAATGGCTGGGCCCCGCCGCAGGATGACGAGACCGTGATTGGCGCGGTCTATTCCCGCTACAACCGCGAACTCCATGCGCTGAACGCCATGGATTTCGATGACCTCCTCGTGCAGGCGGTGAAACTTCTGAACGACCACCCATCCGTTCGCGAAAAATGGCGCTCGCGGTTTTCCCAAATGCTCGTGGATGAGTTCCAGGATACGAACCGCCTTCAACTCGATTTGGTGAGCCTTCTCGCCTCGGGCGAACCTCCCAATGTTTGCGTGGTGGGCGATGACGACCAGAGCATCTACGGGTGGCGCGGCGCGGAGGTCTCGAACATCCTCGAGTTCGAAAAACATTTTCCCAATCCCGAGATCGTCCGGCTCGAGCAAAATTACCGCAGCACCAACCAAATCCTCACTGCCGCGAATCGGCTCATCAAAAACAACCCCCGCCGCCGCGCGAAAAACCTCTGGAGCCCCAACCAAGGTGGCGATCCGGTCCATGTCGTCTCCGTGCCCGACGACAAGACCGAGGCGGAGTTCGTCGTCGGCGAGGCCGGCGCGATTCGGAATGCCAACGGACTGCCGTGGGAGCATTTCGCAGTGATCTACCGGATGAACGCCCAATCCCGCCTACTGGAAGAAAATCTCCGCCGCATGCGGATTCCCTACCGGCTCGTCGGCGGGAAAAGTTTTTTCGACCGCCGCGAGGTGAAGGACATCCTCGCCACGATCACTTGCCTCGTGAACCCGCAGGACGACATTTCACTCCTGCGCATAATCAACACCCCCCCGCGCGGCATCGGCGCGACATCGGTCGAGATCGCCCTCGAGCAAAGCGCCAAGGCACATCGGAGCCTCTTCGACACGCTCACCGATCCGGCGTTCGAACCCGAGGTTTCGCGCAAGACCGCTGCGGCCATCCGTTCATTTGCCGAGGATCTCGCCGCCACGCGCATCCACCTCCTCACACCTGGTGCCGATGCCTGTGCAATCGTCTCGGGTTACCTCAAGGAGTCTGGTTATTTCGACGACCTCAAACGCAGTTGCAAAACGCCCGAGGAGGCGCTGAACCGCGAATCCGGAGCGAAAGAAATCCTGAATGCCCTGGCAAACCACCAGTCCAAGCGGCGCGGAACGGTTCAGGATTTCCTCGATGAACTCTCACTGAACCGCGAACGCGAAGAGGACAAAAAGGACGACGGCAAGGGCGTCACACTCATCACGCTCCACGCCGCGAAAGGCCTGGAGTTTCCCCATGTGTTTCTAGTCGGCGCCGAGGACGGGCTCCTGCCCCACGAGCGTTCCAAAAGCGAGGGCACGGTGGACGAGGAGCGCCGCCTATTCTATGTCGGCATCACGCGCGCGATGAAATCCCTCACGATCACGCATTGCCGCAACCGCATGAAATTCGGCTCGGCCATGCACTGCCGCCCCAGCCCGTTTCTCAAGGAAATCGAAGGCGAAGGCGTTCATGCCGAGAGCCACGAGGACATCATGTCCAAGCCCGTGGCCGAGGAGGATGTCGCCATGTCTTTCGCAAATCTCCGCGCGATGCTGTCGGCGGATTGAGGATTTTCGCGCACGGCCATTCGGCCTGATCAAAAAACGACACGCCCTCTGCGGGTGTTGATTTTTTCGCATCCTCAAAAGCCTTCCCTCTACGCACGACTGGCTGGCACGGCGTTTGCTTAAAGACCGCCCGAACCGCAAAGAGCGGTGCAAAACACAGCATCAATGAAAAAAACAACACTCATTAAATCAGGGATCGCCGCGCTGGCTATTGCAGCGAGCGGTCTATTCACAACAAATCCCGCCTTCGCGCAGGAAGCCGTCGCCGTCGTTACCGAAACGGTCGTCGTCGAAACCGCCGAGGCAGCTCCGGCCGAGCCAACGGTCGAACAGCGGATCGCGGACCTTGAGGCCTATGTCAACAACGGGGCGAGAACTCCCGATGTGGCTTCGAAAATCGCCGGCCCTGGTCCCGGTCACAATGCGTGGCAGATGACCAGCACGGCGCTCGTGTTGTTTATGACGCTTCCTGGCTTGGCCCTTTTCTACGGCGGCCTCGTCCGCTCGAAGAATGTGCTCTCGATCCTCGCCATGACGATGGGCATCGCGGGTCTCGTTACGATCCTCTGGTTCCTCTGTGGCTACAGCCTGACCTTCTCGGGCGGCAACGCCTTCCTCGGCGACCTCGCCCAAGCCTGCTTCAACGGAATGAAGCCTGGCAATGTCGGCGCCGGCTACTACTGGATCTCCGATTACATCTGGGCGATGTTCCAGCTGACCTTCGCGATCATCACCCCGGCGCTCATTTTCGGAGCCACTGCGGAACGCATGAAGTTTTCCGCGGTGCTTCTTTTCACCGCGATCTGGATGTTTGTTGTCTATTTCCCGCTCGCCCACATGGTCTGGGCCGTCAACGGCTTCATGTGCGGCCCGCTCAACCCTGATGCCGGCATCAAGGCGATCGACTTCGCCGGCGGCACGGTGGTTCACATGAGCTCCGGCTGGTCCGCGCTCGTCCTCTGCATCATCCTCGGACCACGCCTCGGCTTCGGCAAAAAACAGATGGCCCCTCACTCGATGGTGCTTTGCATGATCGGCACCGGCATGCTCTTCGTCGGCTGGTTCGGCTTCAACGCTGGCTCCGCGCTCGGCGCCGACGCCATCGCCGCGAACGCCTTCACCACCACCTTCCTCTGCGCCGCCACCGCCGGATTCGTCTGGGCTGCGGTCGAATGGCTCACCCGTGGCAAACCCAGCGTTCTGGGCTTCTGCTCGGGCATCGTCGCCGGCCTCGTGGTCATCACACCCGCCGCTGGATTCGTTACTCCAGCCAGCGCCATGATCATGGCGGTCGCCGCTGGTATCGTTCCATTCTTCGCAGTGGTCTACCTGAAGAAAATGCTCGGCTATGACGACGCGCTCGACACCTTCGGCGTCCACGGCGTGGGCGGCACGATGGGCGCTATACTCACCGGCGTCTTTGCCTCTTCCGAGGCCAATGCCGTGGTCGAAGGCCTAAAGGACGGCCTGCTCATGAACCAAATCAAGGCCAGCATTCTGACGATCGTTCTCTCGGTTGTCGCCACGGCGATCATCGCCTACATCGTGAAATTCACCATCGGGCTCCGCGCTTCCGAGGAATCCGAATCCACCGGCCTCGATACCACCGAGCACGGCGAAGAAGGCTACCTGTTCGACAAATAACCAATCTCATCCCGGCCGGGCGGTTGCAGGACGCGGCCGCCGGTCGGGACGAACCCAACCCACTTACCAATAATTCCAATGAAAAAAATCGAAGCCATTATCAAACCCTTCAAACTCGAAGAGGTGAAAGAAGCGCTCGCCGATCTCGGGATCGAGGGCATGACCGTTAGCGAAGTCAAAGGATTCGGCCGCCAAAAAGGCCACACCGAAATCTACCGTGGCAGTGAATACACTGTGGACTTCCTGCCAAAGATCAAAATTGAAGTCGTTGTGGCCGACTCCACGCTCGACGGCGCCCTCTCGGCCATCGTGAAATCCGCCAAAACAGGCAAAATCGGCGACGGAAAAGTCTTCGTCTCGCCTGTGGACGAAGCGATCCGCATCCGCACCGACGAAACCGGCGACAAGGCCATCTAAGAAGTTAGACAAAAACAAAGGCGGCGGAGGTTCTGTGAGTCCTCCGCCGCCTTTTTCTTTTACCGAAACGCCTTCCGATGTTTTGATGACCCTTCAATGATCGAACGCTATTCCCTGCCGAAAATGCGGTCCATTTGGACCGAGCAACGCAAACTCGAAATCTGGCTCGAGATCGAGACCCTCGCCTGCGAGGCGATGGCCGAACTCGGCACGATCCCGAAATCCGACGCCGTAGAGATTCGTGCGAAGGGGGCCTTCGACATCGAAAAAATCCGCGAGATCGAGAAACGCACGAACCATGATGTCATCGCGTTCCTCGAGAATGTCGCCGAATATGTCGGCCCGGCTTCGCGGTGGATCCATCAAGGCCTCACCTCGTCCGACCTGCTCGACACCACCATCGCGGTGCAAATGCTCGAATCCTGCAATTTGCTCGAAGCTGATCTGCTCGCCTTGCGCGAGGCGGTGGCGGTCCGCGCGAAGGAGCATAAATTCACCCCGATGATCGGCCGCAGCCATGGCATCCACGCCGAACCGATCAGCTTCGGACTCAAGATGGCGCTCATGTATGACGAGTTCTCCCGTTCGCTCGAGCGCCTGCGGGAAATGCGCGAGCGCGTCCGCGTCGGCAAAATCAGCGGTGCGGTCGGCACCCATGCCCATCTCGATCCTCGCGTCGAAAAATCCGTTTGCGAAAAACTCGGCCTCAAAGCCGCCGCGCTCTCGACCCAGATCATCCAACGCGACCGCCACGCCGAGTTCATGACCACCCTCGCGATCATCGCTTCGAGCATCGACCGCTGGGCCACAGAATTCCGCCACCTCCAGCGCACCGAGGTTTTGGAGGTCGAGGAGTATTTCAGCGAAGGGCAAAAAGGCAGCAGCGCCATGCCCCACAAGCGCAACCCGATCACCGGCGAGCGACTCAGTGGTCTCGCGCGTGTCATTCGTGGAAACGCCATGGCCGCCCTCGAGAATGTCGCCCTCTGGCACGAGCGCGACATCAGCCACAGCTCGGTCGAACGCATCATCCTGCCCGACAGCTGCACCCTGCTCGACTACATGCTCTCGCTTTTGACCAAGCTCGTCTCGAAGCTCATCGTCTATCCCGAAAACATGCGGCGAAATATGGAACTCACCGGCGGTCTCTACGCGAGCCAGGCCGCTCTGCTCATGCTCACTGAGAAAGGCATGGAGCGCAAAGCCGCCTACGAAGCCGTTCAGCGCGCCGCGATGAAAACCTGGCGCGAGGGCGGCGGCCTCGCCAAGAACCTCTCCGAGGAGCCCACCGTCTCCGCGCACCTCTCGGCCGAGGAAATCACCCACGCCTGCTCGCCCGATCGCCACTTCCGCCATGTGGAGGACAAACTCCGCGCCGTGGGGATTGTTTAATCACCGATGAAAACCGTCGTGCTCCTGAGCGGCGGGATGGATTCCGTCGTCGCGCTTCACCACGCCCGGCGGGAGCACGAGATCGTCGCGGCGCTGAGCTTCGACTACGGCGCGAAGCACAACGACCGCGAGATTCCCTTTGCCAAATGGCAGGCGGAATCCTGCGGCATTCCGCACACGACCGTCCCGCTGGATTTTATCGGACACGAATTTTCATCCGACCTCCTCAAAAACGGCGGCGAGATTCCCAAGGGCCACTACGAGGAAGAGACGATGAAAAAAACCGTCGTCCCCTTTCGCAACGGCATCATGCTCTCGATCGCCGCTGGCTTTGCCGAGAGCAAGGGCGCGGAGGGTCTCGTCATCGCCGCCCACTCCGGCGACCACGCGATCTACCCTGACTGCCGCGAGGAATTCATGCGCGCCATGGGCGACGCCATCCGGCTCGGCACCTATGCGGAAGTCGAGTTGCTGCGACCATTCATCGATAGGACGAAAGCCGACATCGCCCGTCGCGGCGCGGAACTCGGCGTGGATTTCTCGAGGACTTGGTCGTGCTATGTCGGCGGCGAAACGCATTGCGGCGAATGCGGCACCTGCGTCGAGCGCCGCGAGGCGTTTCAACTCGCCAGACTTTCCGATCCGACGACCTATCTCTCCGCCGGCCCGCTGCCGCCGAAGCCATGCTGATCTCGGAGATTTTTTATTCGGTGCAAGGCGAGGGTGAACTCACCGGCGTGCCATCCGTTTTCATCCGAACCTCCGGCTGCAACCTGCGCTGCCGCTGGTGCGACACCCCCTACGCCTCGTGGAATCCCGAGGGCACCGAGATGTCGGTCGCCCAAATCCTCGCCGAGGTCGAAAAACATCCCGCCGCCCATGTCGTTCTTACCGGCGGCGAGCCCATGGTCGCCCGAGGCATCCACGAACTCGCCGCCGCGCTGCGCTCGCTCGGCAAGCATATCACCATTGAAACGGCCGGCACCATCGCCCCCGGCGGTATCGCGTGCGACCTAGCCTCGATCAGCCCGAAGCTCGCCGACTCCACCCCCGCGCCCGGCTCGATCGAACCCGCTTGGATCGAGCGCCACGAAAAATCCCGCCACCGCCCGGAAATCCTCTGTGAGTGGCTGACCGCCTACCCATTTCAGCTCAAGTTCGTCGTTTCGAGCGAAGCCGACCTTCCCGAAATCCACGCCCTCCTCGCCGCAACCGGGCTCCCAGTTTCTCCCTCGAAAATCCTCCTCATGCCCGAGGGCACGGACCCCGCGACGATCGATTCCCGCCGCGAAATGCTCGTCGGCCTTTGCCTCCGCCACGGCCACCGCCTCTGCGACCGCCTGCACATCCGCCTTTTCGGCAACACGCGGGGCACTTGAATTGGCGCCAAATTGCTCCTTGAGTTCGTGGGGGATGTGTGGGAGTTTGCACGAGCCTTAGGCGCTTTCGTTTATGCAATTCAGTTCCGGCGACCCAGTTTTTATTGGTCATTGGTCAGAGTTCATCGCGTCATTCATGTTCCTTACGGCGTGTGTTCAGCACGCATTTTCAAGGGGATACGCATCGCCCAAGGCCCAACACGCGGTCGTGCCGTTTTTACGGGGAGGACTCCCCGTCCGCACCGGCCGCCAACGCAACGCAATACACATAACCATGTCATCAGAATACACACCGAGCGGTTCACGCCGCTCGCCGCGACGCGGCGGAGGGCGCCGTCAAGATCGCTCGAACCGCACACCCCGCTCCACACAGCAACACGAAAAACCCGCTAAAAAAGAGACTTCCTTGATCTCGAAGATCATCGGCTTCTTCACCGGCAAAAAAGACGAGCCCGAGCGTCCCGCACGCGCGGAACGCACAGACCGCGAGCGCCGTCCCCGCTCCTCCGAAAACGGCTCCACCGAGCGCGCCACGCGCGAGCGGAGCAGCCGAAGCGAACGCCCGACCGGCATGCGCTCACCCGAAGTCGTCGAGGTTACCTCTCCCCGACTCTATGTGGGCAACTTGTCGTTCGACGCCGCCGAGAGCGATCTTTTCGAGCTCTTCAACGGAGTCGGCTCGGTCCAGAATGTCGAAATCGTCGTGAACCGCCACACGATGCGGTCGAAGGGTTTCGCCTTTATCCAAATGCAATCGATCGACGAGGCCAAGCGTGCTGTCTCCGAGCTCCACGACAAGGAGTTCATGGGCCGCAAACTCGTCGTCAGCGGAGCCAAAGCCGTCGAGGAGCGCCGCTCCGAGCGTCAGCAGGAATCGGCCGCTCC
>JBDKIG010000019.1:0-21897 GCA_039797215.1 Verrucomicrobiota bacterium
GCAGCCCGTCGCGCGTTTCGATTATGTGACAAGCGATTGGAAGCGCGACTACACGCTCCTGCGCGTGGCGAACAAAACGACTTGGGAAATTGACGACAATCGCCTGAGCTTGAGCGGATTTTGGTCCCGCAAAGACCTCGACCACCCGATTCTTTTCGTGATCGACCAGCTGACGAATGACTTCGGTGTCGGCTTTCGCAATGACTACATGGCCGATCTTTTCGGGCATAAAAACAACTTCACCCTCGGGTTCACGCCCACCTGGGGTTATGTGAGCGACACCCGTTATGTGAACAACTTCGGCTCGCGCGGCGCGAAATTTGCGGACACCGACCAGTTTGCCCTGAACCTCGACGCCTACGCGCTCGAGCAATTTTGGATCACTCCCCAATGGGCCGCGCTCGCGGGGTTGCAGGTTAATTATGTCGAGAGGACCAGCACGGATAATTTCCCAACCGGCCCCGACAATAGCGACTCGCAGAACTGGTGGGGCTTCAGTCCCAAGCTGGGCGTGCTCTACCAACCGGTGGAGCAGGTGCAATTCTACGCCGACGCCAGCCGGAGTTTTGAGCCGCCGACCTTTGGCGAACTCGTCGAGGCGTCGGATGGCCAAGTCGGCCTCGTTCAACTCGACGCCCAGACCGGCACCACGCTGGAAATCGGCACCCGCGGCCGCTTCAAGCACATCACCTGGGACCTCTGCTACTACTACGCATGGCTGGAAAACGAACTCCTCGCCTACGAAATCCAGCCCGGCCTGTCGCAGACGGTGAATGCCGGAAACACCCGCCACCAAGGCATCGAGTTCGCGGCAAACTGGGATGTTTTACACAACATTTTCACCAGCAAGACACCCGAGGAAAAAAGCTTCAAGGTGGAATACGCCTCGGAAAAGCCAAACTGGGACCGCCTGCTCCTGCGCGTGAATTACCTCTGGAACAACTTCCAGTATGTGAACGACGCAGTGTATGGAAACAACGCCCTGCCCGGCATCCCCGAGCACTACATCCGCGCGGAGCTAGTCTACGAGCACCCGTGTGGCTTCTACATCGGGCCGAACTTCGAATATGTGCCCGTTGGATACAGCATCGATTCGGCTGGCACGGTCTTCACCGACAGCTACGCCCTGCTCGGAGCGAAGATCGGCTGGCGGTTGGCGAAGGGCCTTTCGGTCTATTTCGAAGTGAAGAATATCGTTGGCACCAACTACACGGCCACGACCGGCGTGGTTGCGGATGCGGGCGGCATGGATGTCGCCCAATACCTGCCGGGCGAAGGGCGCGGGTTTTATGGAGGGGTCGAATGGCGCTGGTAATGAAAACCTCAACAATCCGATTCCTCCACCGCTGGCTCGGGCTGATCTTCAGCCTTGTTGTTCTGACCTCCGCGCTGAGTGGTGTGCTTCACACCATCATGGCGCACAAGCAGCCCCCGCCGCCATCTGTGAAACCTTCCGGAAAGGGAATCGTCGCGGGGGAGATACGGACTGGAGTCAAGGAGGCTGTCGAGCAACTCGGGCCGGATTTCGGCCAAGTCAGCGCGGTAAACCTCCGGATGATTGGCGGCGTGCCATGGTATCAAATCTACGGCGCGCCCACTGCCCCGGCTTATGTCAGCGCCGTGGATGGAACGGTCGATCCCACGCAGGACGCCAAATTCGCAGCCCAGATCGCGGCGTCGTTCCTCGGCGGCGCGGAGGTTCGGCAGACCGACTACCTGACTGCGTTCAACCACGAGTATGTGAACATATTTCGAATCCTTCCCGTCTTCCGCTTCGATGTGGATGACGGGGCGGGAACCCGCGTTTATGTGAGCACCACGACCGGCACGGTCACCCGCCACACGGACAACGAAAAGCAATTCGAGGCGAATGTGTTTTTCCTGTTCCACAAATTCGGCTTCATCCCGAATAAAAACACCCGCGATACCGTGCTGGTCTCGGCCATGGTCGGTATCTCGCTAGTGGCTCTCGGCGGCGTGGTGCTGTTTTTCATGACCCGGCCCCGGCGCAAAACCTCGCAAACACCATGATTGAAATCTTCATCAAGGGCGGCCCGATCATGTGGCCGCTTCTCGCCCTGTCCCTCATCGCCTTCACCGTCGTGCTTGAGCGTTTGGTTTTTATCGTGATGGAAAAATGTCGCCGCCGCCCGAATCTCGTCGGCGAAATCCTCACACTCGTCGAGCGGGATGATCCCGACGCCGCCGCAAGGCTTGGAAACGAGTCGAACGACTTCGTGGCCCGCGCGTTGGGGTATGCGTTGTCGCACCGCGAGAAATCCTTCAGCGAGGCGATGCTTCGCGCCGCGAATCGGGAACTCAAGCGCTTCAACCGCGGCCTTACGATCCTCGATACCGCCATCACGCTCGCGCCCCTGCTGGGTCTCCTCGGCACGGTGACGGGCATGATCAGTAGCTTCAACATGCTCGGCGGCGAGGAACTCGGTGCGCCAACAGCCATTACCGGCGGCATCGCCGAGGCACTCATCGCCACAGCGTTCGGCCTCGGCATCGCCATCGCAGCACTGCTGCCCTTCAACTACCTGAACGCCCGCGAGGAGGAAGCCCGCCTGGAAATGCAGGATGCTGCGAGCCATGTGGAACTCCACCTGCAGGGCCGGGCCTGATGGAAATTCCCCGCCTCCAAGCCAAGCGCCGGGCACGCCTCGAGATCGTGCCCCTCATCGACATCATTTTTTTCCTGTTAGCCACCTTCGTTCTGGTCTCGCTCTCGATGGTGAAAAACAAAGGCATCCCCGTGGTTTTGCCGAAGGCCGCAACAGGCGAATCCAGCGAGAGATCGGAGCATGTCGTAGTCGCGATTTCGGAAGCGGGGCAATTCTACCTCGACAAGCGGGAAGTGCCCGAAGCCGAGCTTTTCGCCGAACTCGACCGGCTCAAATCCTCGAATCCAGAACTCAAGGTCTTCATCCACGGCGACGAGAACGCCCGCCTCGGTCTCGCCATCGCCGTGCTGGATCAGACCCGCCGGATCGGAATCACCAAGGTGACCTTCGAAACCAATCCGGCGAAACGCTAAACCATGGCGCTCCTTGCCGACTCCAGAACCATTCTGTGGCTCTGCGCCGCTGTCGTTGCCGCCGTCCACGCCGCGGTTCTTTTCGCATGGTCACCATCCTCAGAAACGCCGGGTGTGCTTTTGGAAGAGGAGTCGCCGGGCGGCGTAGAGGTGGAACTTGTCGCCTCAGCAGAACAAGCCTCTGAGGAAGTCCCCGCGCCTGCCGAGGAGACTCCGCCAACTCCGCCAACTCCGCCAACTCCGCCAACTCCGCCAACTCCGCCAACTCCGCCAACTCCGCCAACTCCGCCAACTCCGCCAACTCCGCCAACTCCGCCAGAGCCGCTCGAGCAGCCAACGCCAGAACCAACACCTCTCCCCGAAGAAGCTCCCCCTTTGGAGGAAAAGCCAGAGGTTTTGCCTGAACCTCAATCAACTCCCGAACCGCAGCGTCCCGCCCCAAAACCTCCGACTCCAAAACCCAAGAAATCCGCCGCCTCACCTGCTGGAAAACCCAACGCCAGCCCCAAAAAGACCGGCCCCATCGGAAGCGGTTCTCCGAATGTGAATGCCTCGCAGGCATCCTTTGCCAAAAGACCCTCCCTCATTTACCCGTTCGAATCCCGCCAAGCCCGCGAGGAGGGAACGGTCGTCCTGCGCATCACGGTGGACTCCCGCGGCCGCCCCACGCATGTCGCGATCATCAAGGGCAGTGGATTCCCAAGACTCGACCGCGCGGCGATCGAGGGGGCGTGGCGTTGCCGAATCCGAAATGCCAAGGCAGGCGCGACGCTGGATGTTCCCCTTCGATTCGATTTTGAAGAGTGATCCACTCGCGATGAGTTGCGGATTGATTTCGGGATGGGGAGACCGCATGAAAGCGTGATGAGCAAGCGCCAAATTAAACCAACTCCCATGCCGGGGGGCACCTCCCCGGCGGTCGTGGGGATCGTCGATTCCCCGGCAGCTCTCCGGGCGGCGGAGCGATTGGGGCGCGGCGAGGTGGATTTCCTCGAGTGGCGCGCGGACTTTCTCGGCACCGGAATCGTGAACTCAAAAATCCCGTGGATCGTTACGGCTCGGCATCCGGCCGAGGGCGGTCAAAATGCGATGTCGGCGACCGCTCGTCGCGAGGCGTTGCTCGAGTTGCTGCCCGTCGCCGCGTTGCTGGATATTGAAATCCGCTCGCTGGGCGGGATGGCGAAGGTTTTAAGCGAAACGCGAAAGGCGGGCGTGGGAGTCATCGCCTCGTTCCATGATTTTCAAAAAACACCGTCGGCTTCGCGTTTGGAGGATTTGGGCAAACAAGCGGTCGATGCCGGGGCCGATGTGCTCAAAATCGCCACTCACACAAACACGCCGGGTGATGTCGCCCGGCTTCTGGATTTACTTGAAAAGGCGCCCCTGCCTCTCGCAGTGATGGGAATGGGTCCACTCGGCATGGCCTCCCGCGTGATGCTCGCGGCGGCGGGTTCGGCGTTGAACTATGGTTGGCTCCACCAACCGAATGTCACGGGCCAGTGGTCCGCCAAAGATCTCCGGGGAATTCTGAAAAAGATCGGATAGCAGAAGGCGGAAACCGGAAAGTTGGTGCAGAACCGCGCATCAAAAAAATGCGAGAGGACTGCCTTGGCCACAACCCATGGCGGGCATCCGGCAAGCTTCTTAGTGGTGCGTCGCCTCGCCGGCGCCGCTGGGGATGTGGATTCGCTCAACCATTTCCTGCACCTCCTTGGGAGGATCGCCGCCAAAGGGCCTCACGAGAAATGCCACAGCGAAGTTGATCAACATGCCCACAAATCCGATTCCCTCGGAAGAAATTCCGAAGAGCATTTGTTCCTTCGTGCCACCGAGGAACTGGAAATAGACAATGTAGGAACTCGTAAAAACCATCCCCGCGAGCATTCCCGAGATCGCTCCGAGTTTGTTCATGCGCTTGGAGAAAATCCCGATCAACAGGGTTGGGAAAAATGACGAGGCAGCCAACCCGAAGGCGAAAGCCACCGTCTGCGCGATGAAGGCCGAGGGCGGGTTGATGCCGAAATACGCCGCCACGGCTAGGGCCGCAAAGGAGGCCCCGCGCGCGTAGTTCATCTCCTCTCGGTCGCTCAAATCCGGCTTCACGATTTTTTTCATCAGATCGTGGGAAATCGAGGTCGAGAGCACCAAAAGCAATCCCGCCGCGGTCGAGAGCGCGGCCGCAATGCAGCCAGCCATGAGCAAGGACACCACCCACATTGGCAACCCGGCCATGGAGGGATTCGCCATAACCATGATGTCGTTGCCGAACCACAGTTCGTTGGGGTTCGAAAGATCCGGCTTGTTCGCCAACAAACGCTCTCCGCGCGCCCCCACCCGCTGATTTTCGGGAGCATCGTAGGCCGGGAAAATCGGGTTATCGCCTTGAAACACATCATTCTTTCCTTCCGCCGATTTTGCGGGTCCGAAATATTGAATTATCCCGTCGCCGTTTTTATCCACCCACACCATCTGCCCGGTGGCCTCGAATTCCTGCAACCATGCCGGGGCCTCGACATAGGGCGTGTCATGGAGTTCCTCGATCAAGTTCAGGCGAGCAAACGCTCCGATCGCCGGTGCTGTGAGGTAGATCACCGCGATGAAGGCCAGCGTCCAGCAGGCCGAGTTTCGCACCGCCTGCACGCTCTTCACGGTGAAAAACCGCACGATCACATGCGGTAACCCCGCCGTGCCGCACATCAGAGCCGCCGTGATGCAAAACATGTTCACCATCGACAATTTCCCCGTCGTGTATTCCTGGAAACCCAACTCCACATTGATCCGGTTAAGTTTTTCAAAAAAAGGCACGAACTCGCCATCCAATGAGTAATGTCCGATCAAACCCAACTGCGGCACCGGCTGGTTCGTGATCATGATCGCGATAAACACGGCTGGAATCGTGTAGGCGAAGGCCATTACGCAATACTGAGCCACCTGCGTGTAGGTGATCCCCTTCATTCCCCCGAGGCCCGCGTAGAAAAAAACAATCGCCGCACCGACCACCACCCCTGCGGGAATCCCGATCCCGAACAACTGCGAAAACACCACCCCCACCCCACGCATCTGTCCCATGATGTAGGTCATGCAAATGAAGATCGCGCAAATCACCGCCACCCCGCGCGCCCACTTCGAATAATACCGGTCCCCGATGAAATCCGGCACTGTCGCCTTACCGAACTTCCGCAAAAACGGAACCATCAAAATCGTTAGCAACACGAAACCGCCAGTCCACCCCATCAGAAACCGCGAGGCGTCATATCCACTCATCGCCACCGCCCCGGCCATCGAGATGAATGTCGCCGCAGACATCCAGTCCGCCGCCGTCGCCATGCCGTTTGCCAACGACGACACCCCGCCACCGGCCGTGTAATATTCCTTCGTGGACCCGGCACGCGACCGCAATGCGATCACGATGTAAACCGCGAATGTGATCCCGATGAAAATAAAGTTGAGCGTGCTGTTCGTCATTGCCCCTCCTCCCCGTCGGCATAGCCGAATTTCGAATCCAGCCTCTTCATGAGCACCGCATAGGCAACCAGGATCAAAATGAAACAAATGATCGATCCCTGCTGCGCCATCCAAAATCCAAACGGCGCCGTTCCCACCGGTGGCAGATGCTCATCCATCCACTCTCGGAATAAAATCCCGCACCCGAAACTCACAAAAAACCAAATCCCCAGCAACACACCGAGAATCCTCAGACAGGCCCGCGAATAGGCGCGGTGATCAATGCTCTTGCTCATTGGAAAAATAATAGCTCGGGGTGGTGTGCTGGCTTGTTTCCGCAGGAAGCGGCCCAAGGGGGACATTGAAATGAAACATGGAGGTGGAGGTTGGCGGACGGGGCCAAGCATCTACCAACAGCCTTCTTCCCCGACAATATAGAAATGCCTCCCGCTGCAATCCCGTTGCCGCCCAAAGCCCCTCCCAATGAACTGGGCAAATGGGGCGACTAAATCACCAACCAGCCGCGACCTTGACCTGAGGGCTTTGGCTCGCGGCTTGGAGTTTATTTCATCAATCCGAGAAACCAGTGGGCGGCAAGAGCCCCGACCCAGACGGCCACGAGACAGAGAGCCACACTGGCGAGGATATTGATACCGCCTAGAATTACCTGGCCAGTGCGAAGAAGGGCCAGAGTTTGCAGGCTGAAAGAGGAGAAAGTCGTGAAGCCGCCGAAGAGACCGGCGAAGATCAGAGCGCGGACACCGGAACCCGGACTCCACAAACCGCCCTCGAGCAGCAGTTCCGAAAAAACGCCGATGCCGAAGGACCCGACGATATTCACCAAGAGAGTTCCGTAGGGAAAAGTAGCCGACCAAGCAAAGGATGCCACCCACTCGGAAACCAGCCAGCGGGCCAGACTACCTGCCGCCCCGCCGACCATAACCGCGAGGGCTTCCCTCACATTCTTGGAATCGTGATACCGCGCTGGCCCATGTATTTCCCGGCGCGATCGGCGTAGCTCGTCTCACAAACCTCACTCGCCTGGAAAAATACAACCTGAGCCAATCCCTCATTCGCATAAATGCGCGCTGGGAGCGGCGTGGTGTTGGAAATTTCAAGCGTCACATGCCCCTCCCACTCAGGCTCGAACGGGGTGACATTCACAATGATGCCGCACCGCGCGTAGGTGGACTTGCCGACACAGATCGTGAGAACCTCGCGCGGGATGCGGAAATACTCGACGCTGCGGGCGAGCGCGAAGGAGTTCGGCGGCACCACACAGACATCGGTTTCCATGTCCACAAACGAGCGGTCGTCGAAAGATTTTGGATCCACCACGCTCCCGAAGACATTGGTGAAAACTTTGAACTCATTCGAGACGCGGAGGTCGTAGCCGTAGCTCGAGAGGCCGTAGCTGATCACGCGATCACCGGTTTCGGATTTCTTGATTTGGCCGTCCACGAACGGCTCGATCATTCCCTTCTCCGTCGCCATGCGACGGATCCATTGGTCGGAGCAGACTCCCATTACATCGAGAGACCGGGGATTTTGAGCCCGCCAGTCAGCTTACCCATTTCATCACCCGCCATTTTTTTGGCGTCCTCGACAGCTTGGCGAACGGCGCTCAAGACCAAATCCTCGAGCATTTCTACATCCTGTGGATCGACGACCTGCGGATCGATCTTGATCGAGGTGATCTCGCCCGAGCCGGTGGCTTTGACGACCACCTTGCCGCCGCCGGAAGTGGCTTCGACGGTGCGGGCGGAGAGTTGGGTTTGGGCTTCGGCCATGCGCTCCTGCATGCGCTGGGCCTCTTTTAACATTTTTGCGATGTTCATGCTTGGCGAGTCTGGAGGGTGCTTTTGAAGATTTCGAGGGCTTTTTCGATCAAGGGATCATTCATAAAATCCGCCATCGGATCGGCTGGCGGCTCCTCAGGAGGGGGGGGCGCGATTTCCTTCGCCGCAACAGGCTCCTCACGGGGCTCCGGCTTTTCCTCCACCGGCGATTCGGCCTGCAAGGACTCGTCGAACTCCATCTCCAACTTCATTGGGCGGTCGAATTCCTTCTTTAGTCGGCGCTCGATCTCCTTCAGGCCCTCCTCCATGAAATACGAAGTCGCGGCTTCTCTGGCAGATTCCGGAAAGCGAATGAAAATTTTTCCGGCATCCATGCGGTCAAAAACCCCGTCACGCAACCAACCGAACCGGATAAAGGAGTTTTTAGAAAAATCCGCCGCGATTTTTTCCCAGATGACGGCATTGTCTACGGCTTGATCGGATCCCGAGGATGGCACGGGCGCGGGCGGCTCGGCTGGAGCGATCTTTGCAACCGGCTCTGGGACGGGTGACGCCGCCGGAGGAGGAGGCACAGGCGCGGCTTTTGGCGAAGGCTGAGGAGACGGAGCGGGGGCACGAGGCGCGGGGCGCGGGGCGGGAACTTCTCCATGGCAGAGGCCAGTGAGCGTCTGGATCACATCGGTGAGGCTCGTCTCGTCGAGGAGATGGAGCGCCTTGATGATAGCGACATCGAGTTGAAGTTTTTTGTCGGCGACCCATTTCATCGAGCCCTCAGCAGCGCTGAAATGCTCAATGAGATCCAGGAGTTTGGCCTGCGAAATGCGCCCTACCGCGCCGGTAGCCTGGGCGACAAGCAAATCACGAAGATGCGCGACGAGTTCGGCAGTCAATCGCATGAGATCCTTCCCGGCGTCGGATTGCTCCGCGATGATCTCCAGCGCGACCCGCACATCCCCGGCAAACAAAGCGTCGGCGAGGTTTTTAACAACCTCGAGCGGCGTGAAGCCGAAGACATCCATCACATCCTTCTGGGTGATGTGCGTGCCGCAAAACGAAACCATCTGGTCGAGCATGCTCTCGGCATCTCGCAACCCGCCATCCGCGCCACGAGCGAGGGTTTCGGCGGCGGAATCACCGAGCTGGATCTCTTCGCATTTCGCAATGTGGAGCAGATGTTTTTGGATGAGCGCGGAGGGAATCCGGCGGAGATCGAAACGCTGGCATCGGCTGGTGATGGTCGCGGGGACTTTTTGCGCCTCGGTCGTCGCGAAGATGAATTTCACATGCGGCGGAGGTTCCTCCAGCGTCTTGAGGAGGGCATTGAACGCACCGGTGGAGAGCATGTGGACCTCATCGATAAGGTAGATTTTAAATTCCCCGCTGGCTGGCGCGTAGGCCGCGCTTTCGCGGAGATCGCGGATATTTTCCACGCCATTGTTGCTGGCGCCGTCGATTTCGATGACATCCAGGCTGCGGCCCTCGGCGATCTCCAGACAGGAATCGCATTGGCCGCAAGGCTCGGCTGAAATGCCCTGCTTGCAATTGAGAGCCTTCGCAAGGATGCGGGCGGTGGAGGTCTTGCCGATTCCGCGCGGGCCAACAAAGAGGTAGGCTTGCGCGAGGCGCTTCGTCGTCACCGCATTTTGCAGGGTGCGGGTGATGTGGTCCTGCCCGACCACCTCGGCGAAGGTCTGCGGACGGTATTTGCGGGCGAACACGCGGTAACTCACGCGCGAACATTAGAACGGGGAGCGGGGGCCATCCAGCAAGATTTGTTCCCAAAAGCGGCGAGGGAATTTTTGACAATTTTGGCGAATCCGTGTTGATGGACCGCAGCAAACTCCGCTGGCTTGCACGGTGCCCAATGATCCCCCTCCACTGCCAACACATCACTTGTCACAGACCCGCATGGAACGGGCGCACACCCGTCGCGGTGGTGGATTTTTCGGGCTGTTTCGAGAAGGGAACCGTCACGGCGTTCCAAGGATCCAGAGAGGGAAAAACGGGACTCCTGATGAACATTCTCGGCATGATCGAGCGGCCAGACTCCGGGCAAATCCGTGTCTTCGGAGAAGCCGTGCTGGAAATGGAGAGTGACTCGGCGCGCCGGTTGCGCGATAGGACTTTCGGCTATCTCTTCACTCACCCGCATCTCCTTCCCTCCTTCACCGTGGCCGAGAACATTGCGATGCCCTACCTGCGTCACCACGGAAACGCAATCGACTCGGCTCGGGACAGGATCGCCGAGGTTTTGGCCATTTCGGGCCTCCCTATTTCATGCGCGAATCTCGCGGTTGCGAATCTCGATGAAGAATCCCTCTGGCGAGTCGCCTTCGCTCGATCCATCGTTCATCACCCGAAAATCCTCGTGGCCGTTTCGCCACCGGCATCCTTCCTGATTGCTTTGGCGAAAAGCCACGCGCTTGCGACGGGCATGGTCGTTCTCTGGAATGCCGGAGACACTCCTGTGTCTGGGCCATGCGATAGACTTCTTGCTCCGGAGAAAACAAAATGAGCGCCACCCCATCACTCCCGGAGCCTGGAGATTCCAACCTGGCCTACGCTCTTTTTTTTCTCCCAAGGAAACGCCGCAAAAATGCGATGCTTTTTTATCGATTCTGCCGCGCCGTGGATGACATAGCCGACGACGAAACCCTCCCTCCCGGAGAGCGCGAGCGGCGATTGGAAGAATGGAATCTCGCCATCGAGGAGGGCCGCCATGAGGAGATCGAGCGATTGATCGAAAGCCACTCGATCGAAAGAAATCTCCTTCTCGAAATCGTGCGCGGGTGTGCTTCGGATATCCAGCCGCGCCGCTTCCACACCATCATCGATCTCGAAGACTATTGCTGGAAGGTCGCCGCCGCACCCGGCCTCGTATCACTCAAGATTTTCGGATGCCGCAATCCGCAGAGCGAATCCTACGCGATCCATCTTGGCCATGCCCTGCAACTCACGAACATCCTCCGTGATGTCGGTGAGGACGCCAGCCACGGCAGGATTTATCTACCCCTCGAGGACCTTGAGCGATTCGGCATCTCCGAGCAGGAGATCCTCGAAGCCAGACCAAGGCAGCAATTCCAGAGTTTGATGACATTTGAAGCCGGTCGCGCCGCCACCCGCTATGCGGCCGCCATTGCGCCGGGCGAGGATTTCCAAGCGCTCCTGCCAGCGCGGGCGATGACTCGGATCTACCGACGCATCCTGCGCAAGATCGAGCAGGAGAGATTTCCGGTGTTTCGTCGGAGAGTATCTTTGGGCCGACTGGAAAAAGCCGCATGCTTTGCGGCAGCCTTGGCCGAGCGGTTCGAAGGATAGAGCCTCCGGCGCTGAAAATGAAACAGGCCCGCTCCACTTGGGAACGGGCCTGTTTTCTACGAGGGGAAATTAGACTGCGGACTTGAAAGCTTTCCCGGCAACGAAACGAACGGTCTTCGATGCTTTGATTTTGATTTTATCACCGGTCTTTGGATTCACACCCGTGCGAGCCTTGCGATGGCCGATTTTAAAGGTGCCGAAACCGATGAGCTGAACGGTCTTGGTTTTTTTGACACCTGCCTTGATGCCGTCGATGACAGCGTTCACAGCGCGCTCTGCGTCTGCTTTGCTGGAGCCGAGTGTTTTTTGGACTGCTACGGTGAGTTCTACTTTATTCATGTGGTAGTTGTTTTGTTGTGGGTTGAGTGGAGTGGATGTTTCCGAGGCTAAGAGCATCAAAAGCCCTGAGGGCTGTCAAGCGGTGACAAAGTGGTTGTTAGAAAATTTAATTCGACTCGTCCAATGGCGCTTGCGGGCCGTTTTCGGAATCTGTGGCAGCGGGTTGCTCGACTGGTTGAGCAACAGGAACCGGGGTCTCCTCGGCAACTGGGATTGCCGCGCGAACCGCTGTGGGAGCGGATTCCGAGGTGTCGGCGGGCTTTTCCTTGCGTTTGTAAACCTCCTTGAAAACCTGGCCGATGAGCGGGGCCGCATGGGATCCCCCACCGGCTTTGGCATTCGGCTCACTCTCATAAAGGGCAGCGAAAGAATACTGGGGATTATCGGCGGGCAGGAATCCGGCGAACCACGCGGCGATGCGCTGGCGATCGGTCGGCCCCCACTGCGCGGTGCCGGTTTTTCCAGCGACATTGATGCCTTTCACCTTCGCGCGGCTGGCGGTTCCCATCCCATCACTCGTGACCCCCACCATCGCTCGCCGCATTTCCTCGCGAATCTCAGGGCGCATCGGGATCTCATCCCGCACCCGATCGGGATAGGCCGCGATGACTTGGTTGGCGATATTTTGAACCTGTAAAATAAGACGCGCTTGGTGAAGGACTCCGCCATTCGCCATGACGCTCATCGCCTGCGCCATCTGGAGCGGACTGATCAAAATATCGCCTTGGCCAATCGAGATGTTTGCGGTGTCGCCGCCTTTGATGGTCCGCTTGTGAACGCGCAGCATGTAGTCGTCATCAGGGATATTCCCGGCCGCCTCGGAGCGGAGCGGAATGCCCGTGCGACGACCGAGCCCGAGTCGCTTGGCATATTCGATGATCGGCTCCGCGCCGATCTTGAGTCCGGCTTGGTAGAACCAGGTATTGCAAGACTGCGTGAGTGCTTGGCGGAAATTGAGTCGGCCCGCGTCCTCTTTTTTCCAATTGCGGAAAACATGGTTTCCCACCGCAAACGAAGTCGGGCAGGAAAAAGTCTCACTGGAATTGATCCGTCCACTTTCCAAGCCGGCAAAACCCACGAAGGTTTTGAAGGTAGAACCCGGCGGATAGGCGGAGCGGAACGCGCGAGGAAGGAGGGGATTCGAGGGATCGTTCGAGAGGGCGTTGTAAACGGACGCCTTCACGGAAGGCACGAAATCGTTCGGATTGAAAGTAGGCCACGAGGCGAGCGCGAGGATTTCGCCATTGTTCGGATCCGTCACGGCGATCGCGCCGCGCTTGGAGTTTTTCGCCAGGACATCCTCGGAGATCTGCTGAAGGTCGAGGTCGAGGGTTGTGATGATATTGTTGCCGGGAACGGGTTGGCGGGCCACGCGCTCGGAGGCTTTTTTGCCATCGGCACCGAATGTGATCTGCAAAAGACCTGGCTGACCGCGAAGTTCGCGATCGAAAATTTGCTCGATGCCCTCGCGCCCCTCGCTCTCGGGAAAAATCAGGTCGTTATTTTCAATCGGCCGAAGGGAAAGAGGCGCTTGCGGCCCGGTGTATCCGATGATGTGAGCGGCGAGCGGGCCGTTCGGATAGAAACGCACATAGGTCTGTCGGAGGATTTGGTTTGGCGGCATCGAGCGCTGGACGGCAGCCAGCTCCCGTGGCAGCAAATCCTCGGCGATGTCGAGCGGGAGGACTCCGCGGTTCTTGTAGTGGTTGAGAATCGTCGAGTCGGAGATCTTGATGTCGCGGTTGATGAGGCCACTGGCGATGGCGGCCTGTTGTTTCGCAAAGGCGAGGATTTTTTCATCAGGCCAATCCAGCGGCGTCGGGAAATTGATGGCGAGGTTGTAGCTTAGCCGACTCTGGGCGAGCGGGCGACCTTGGCGGTCGGTGATCTGACCTCGGGGTGCGGGGATGAGTAGAGAGAAGGTGCGGGCTTGTCGCTGGGTCTCCCAAGTGGGCTTCGGGTTTTCAACAATGCCGGTGTTGTCGATCAAGGTCTCCCGCGCGGAGAGGAGTCCGGAAAGAAGCCAAAGCACGACCAGGGGTGCGAATTTCATCGCGTCACGATATGCAAATCACCGCCGCGACTCTAATGGAAAATCGTTTTTGGTATTGCGCCACCGAATCCGCGCCTGCAAGTTCTGCCGCGTGTCGTTGCATTTTATTAAAGCCATGATGCGCTCGCCGGGTTCCGTGGGTGCGATTTGGCCTTCCTCTCCGTTCCTCGCGAAAGCAATGGTGCGCGCTTCTTCTCTGGAGAATGCCGAGCATGTGCTGGAACTCGGTCCTGGCACTGGAGCCTTCACCGGCGAAATTCTCTCCTCCCTCCGCCATGGCGCCAGTTTTTCCGCACTGGAGATCGATCCCGAACTCGCCCGGAGGATGTCGAAAAAATTCCCACGAGCCAAAGTCATTGCCGGATGTGCGACCAAGCTCGGCGAGCATTTGGAAACCGAAAAAGTCCCGCCTCCCGATGCGATCCTGTCGGGTCTGCCTTGGGCTGTTTTCGACGAGAACCTCCAGACCCACATTCTCTCACAAATCCAATCCGTTCTACGCGATGGTGGAGTTTTTTCGACCTTCGCCTACTACGGCCCCCACCGATTGAAGGCAGGGCAGGCTTTCCGCCGCAAATTGGAAAATTCTTTCAGTAGGGTCGAGCGCAGCTCTGTCGTGCTCCGGAATTTCCCGCCTGCCTTTGTCTATACTTGCCGACACTGAGGCCGCAACCCGAGCCAACCCAAATGCTCCCCGACCCGCTCGATCGGTAGACCGATCACATTGCTTCGCAGTCCAGCGATCTCCGCGATGATTCGGCCCCCCTCGCCTTGGGCGGCATAGGCCCCCGCCTTGTCGAGCGGGTTGATCTCGCGCAGGTAGTCCTTGATTTCTCTCGCTGAGAAATCCCGAAATGTCACCAGCGTGGTCTCGGCAAACTCCGAAGCCCCTTGCGAATGACTGCCGAACACGACGCCAGTCACCACCGAATGGGTTCGCCCCACCAGCGCGCTGACCATTTCAAACGCATGTGCCATATCTCGCGGCTTTGCGAAAAATTTTCCCTCCAACCAAACCACCGTGTCCGCAGCGATCACGATGTCCTCGGGACGAGATGGAGCGATCGCCGCCCACTTGCGACGGGCATTTTCGATTGCCAGAAAATCCGGTCCCTCCCCGTGATGTTCGGCTTCTTCGGCTCCGGACACCACGACCTCAAACTCCCAGCCGGCTTCGCGCATCAAGTCCACTCGACGCGGTGAGGCCGAGGCCAGAACGATGCGGGGCACGCTCAAAAGCTAGGCGCGATTACTCCTGATCGCTGTCGTCGAATTCCCCGCGAATGCCCTCGAGGCGCTTGCGCATGGCCCGCGAGGAGTCGGGGCGGGAACTGATCTTTGAGGCGATGCCCCATACGAGCGGAACGAGCGCGGCTGCCCCGAGTCCAATCAACGCGATACCTGCATTGCGGCGTGCGTTTTGACCGATGCTATCAGCGATCAGAAACCCGGCACCGAGTCCGATCGCGACTTGCGAGAACCCCACAATGCCGGAGACGGGGAGGTTTTCGCCGAATTTATCCAAGGAAAGCTGTGACATGGGCATTGAAGCTAGGCAGGCGGTGTGGGACTTTCAACCCCTAATGAAAAAGGCACTCGGCATAGATCTTGGAGATGCACGCATCGGTGTGGCGGCCAGCGACGACCTCGGAATGCTCGCTCACCCGCTCGAAACGATTCCCGCCACCAAAGGCGATCCGATCGCCAGAATCCTCGAGCTCGCCGCCAGCCGGGGAGTTGCCGCCATCGTTATCGGCATGCCAAGAAATATGGATGGCACCTACGGCCCCGCCGCGACGAAGGCGAAGGAGTTTATCGAAAAACTCCGAGCCCTCACGACGCTGCAGGTCATTGCGTGGGACGAACGCCTCTCCACCGTCGCCGCGCAGCGATCCCTCCAGGAGGCCGGCCGAAATACCCGAAATCAGAAATCCGTCATCGATCAAGTCGCCGCCCAAATCATTCTCCAAGGCTGGCTCGACGCCCAAGCGTGAGGCTTCTTCTCGAAATCGCCTACCACGGCGCGGGATTCAACGGATGGCAAAGCCAGGCCGGAGGAAACACCGTGCAGGATTTTCTGGAAAAAGCGTTCCACGCCCTCGGCGAGCGCGAGGCCTCGATCCACGGCTCTGGCCGGACCGACGCCGGAGTCCACGCGAATGCCCAGCAGGCCCATGTCGATGTCGCCAGCGGACGCTTCACCCCTCGCGAATGGCTCGCCGCTCTCAACGCCCACCTTCCGCCCACGATTCGCATCATGGGCCTCCGCGAAGTGTGCGAGGATTTTCACGCGAGGTTTTCGGCTATTGGAAAAATCTACTCCTACACGATCTGGAACTCGCCAATGACGCATCCAATGCTCGCCGACCGAACATGGCATGTTCACTGGAAGCTGGATCCCGACTCGATCCGTGCGGCGTGTTCTCTTTTCGAAGGCAGCCACGATTTCGCCGCCTTCTCCGCGCGCCGGACGAAGGAACCCGAGCACACGGTTCGCACGATCCATCGCATCGAAACTGATTTTGATGGACCAAAAATCGAACTCCGCTTTGAGGGCGGCGGCTTTCTTTACAAGATGGTTCGCATTCTGGCCGCCGCCATCATCCGCCATGCCGCAGGCCGATGCAGTTTGGAGGAGCTCACCTCCAGACTCCGCGAGGGCTCTCCGGCATTTTGCCATACGGCCCCCGCCTGCGGACTCCGGCTCGAAAAAGTCCTTTACCCATCGTCTTGAAAATCCTTCGCCCCTTGTTAGCGTGCGGCGTGCGAAGTCCGACCCTGGGCATTCTCGTTGTTGTTTTTGCCAGCTTGCTGTTCGTGCCGAAGCTCGGCGCGCAATTGAGCGAGGCAGAAAAAAAGCGCCTCTTTCTCAAGGCGCGTGAAGACATCCGTCCCGTCTCGAAACCCTCTCCTGCAGCAACTCCCAAGCCGAAACCAAAGCCCGCTTCCACCCCGGAAAAACCAGTTCCCCGCGAAACTCCGCGACCCTCCACACCGGAGCCGACTCCTAAAAAAATCGCCACTCCAACTCCCGAACCCAAGCCAGAGCCCACCGCTACACCCGAAGCCCGGAAGAAGCCGATCTCCGATTCGGACGACTACATTTTGATCCCCGGCGAGGATGAGATTCCTGAAAAGAAATCCTCCACACCCGAGCGGGTCGAAAAACCCACGCCCACGCCGAAAGTTCAAATTCCAAAAGGCAAAACCCCCTCGGGAGAAAAACTCGACGCCCCGATCCGGATCGAGAAATCCGGCCTGCAAGACGAGGCGGGGTTTGAGCCTCCGCCAGCTTCGGTGTTTGGCGGCTTCATGAAGCGTTGGCGTTACCTCAGCCCCGCGGTGCGCAAAGCCATCGACAATGCCAAAATTCGCAAGGGTCGCTGGAAATACATCATCGTCCACAACAGCGGAACCCGCCAAGGCAACGCCCGGATTTTCGACAATTACCACCGCCGAGTTCGTAAAATGGAGAACGGCCTCGCTTACCATTTCGTCATCGGCAACGGTGCCTCCTCCGGCAACGGCCAAATCGAGATCGGCCCGCGCTGGACTCGCCAAATCAACGGGGGCCATGTCGCGAGCAACTACCTGAATGACATCTCGATCGGCATCTGCCTGGTTGGCGATCTGAACCGCGACCTTCCGACAAAAGCCCAACTCGAAGCGCTCGACGAGCTTTGCTCCTATCTTCGGAACCGCGTCGGCAAGGTCAAAGGCAAGGCCGCGATCGTCAAAGGCCACAAGGAGATCAATCCCAAGCCCACCGACTGCCCTGGCGACCGATTCCCTTTATCATTTCTTCGCAAACGATTTGGGAATTAAATACGGGTTTTTCCGCATGGAACTTTATGGCATCTGTCGCTCAAATTGTCGTTGCCATTACCTAGTTATGTGCGTATCTCAATCGAAAATCCAACAGCCGCTGATAATCACTCGATGAAACAGAAAAGACTCCGCCGCCCGCCTCGCTCCAAGCTGAACCTCACGATCCATCCTGAAATCAAGGATTTCGCCGTTGAGATTTCGAATAAAAGGCGCCGATCCCTCGCTCAACTTTTCGAGGATTTAGTGGAAGCCGAGTGGAATCGCGTGAATGGCATCCAACCATCCTACCCGACGCCATCCTATACCCCTCTCCAACAATTGTATCAGCCGACGCCTGGATACTACCAAGCACCGTCTTACCTTCCAAAAACCCACTGAGAGGGCTTGGCCAAACCGTAGGTTTTTTAAATTAGGATTCCGAGGAATCCTCCCTCGGGAGAGAACCATTTAGTTCTTGTGATAGCCAATATTCAAAAAGGCGTCCCACACTCATGCCTTTCTTTTTGGCGATCTCGATTGCTTTGTTTTTATTCTCCTCTTCGATCATTAAATTGATCTTTACTGGAAACCTAAGTCTTTTTGGGCGTGCCATATATTTCATTACAGAGCCCGGGCCATCCCCTTCAACCGGCAGTCATAATCTGCCCAAGCTGAATTTAATTCCCTAGAAACTCCAAGGGGTAAACGCACGGGGAGCGGATTTTTGCAGGATTTTTTTAAAAAAATTTAGGCGAACAAATCGACGCCTTCTTTGCGACCGATTTGACGGCGCACTCGGAAGACATGCGCGGGGCGGTTTTGGGGATCGAGCGCCACGAAATTTCTGGAGCCGCGCCAATGGAAAACCTCGCCAGTGAGCAAATCCTCCATCGCATACTCCTCGTCGGCCCCGATGCCAAATTCCTCGAGGGGCACATGCACAAAAGCGCTTTGATTGCTGTGCGGATCGAGCGTGGCCGCGATGAAAACGATATTGTCGAGCGCTGGGGTGGATTTCGAGAAGCAGAGGATTTGGTCATTCTCAGCCGTGTGGATCCGCAGGTTGTCGAACCCGCGCAGGGCGCGATTGCCGACGCGAATGGCGTTCAGCTTTGTAATGTAATCCTTGATGTTCCCCGGTGCGTTCCAGTCACGGCCTTTGAACTGGTATTTCTCGGAGTCGAGATACTCCTCCTTGCCAGGCACGGGTGTGTTTTCGCACAGCTCGAATCCGCTGTAGATGCCATAGACCGGCGAAGTCATCGTCGCCAGCAAGGCGCGGATGAGAAAGGCAGGCCGTCCACCATGCTGCAAAAATTCAGGCAGGATGTCGGGAGTGTTCGCAAAGAAATTGGCGCGGAAAAAATCACGCATCGGCGGCGTGTTGAGCTCGGTCAGATACTCGGTGAGTTCCCACTTCGTATTGCGCCAGGTGAAGTAGGTGTAGCTCTGCGTGTAGCCCGCCTTCGCGAGCTCCTGCATCATCTTGGGCTTTGTAAAAGCCTCACTCAGGAAAACCGTATCCGGGTATTTCGCCTTCACCTCGGCGATGACCCACTCCCAAAACGCGACGGGTTTCGTGTGGGGATTGTCCACGCGGAAGATTTTCACGCCATGGCCGCACCAGAAGAGAATCACATCGCGAAGCTCGTCCCAGAGGGAGCGCCAGTCGGCGTTGTGAAAATTCAACGGATAGACATCCTCATATTTTTTCGGCGGGTTCTCGGCATATTTGATCGAGCCGTCGGGACGCTTGAAAAACCACTCGGGATGCTCGTGGACATACGGGTGGTCGGGGGAGCAATTGATCGCGAAGTCGAGCGCGATCTCCAGGCTACGCTTCTGGATTTGGCCAACGAGCCAGTCAAAATCCTCGAGCGTGCCGAGTTCCGGCTCGACATCCTTGTGTCCACCGCCGTTGACTCCCTGGCGACGGTTGCCGATCGCGTAGGGCACGCCGGGCTCTCCGGGTTGGCAGGTCGTGGAGTTGTTGCGCCCCTTGCGGTTCGATTCGCCGATCGGGTGGATCGGAGGAAAATAAATCACATCGAACCCCATCGCCTTGGCGTCATCGATGCGGCCAAGGCAATCACGGAAGGTCGAGCCCGAGTCGGGCTTGCCCTCGGCGGAACGCGGAAAAAATTCATACCACGACGCAAAGGTCGCCCGTTCTCGGTCCACCCAAACGGGATGAAACGGTTCGGCCGTTGTAGAAATCGAGCGATCGGCGTGGATCACCATCAAAGCGCAAAGATTCGGATCGTGCGCGAGGGCGTGGGCTTTGTCCGGATCGGCGGCTCGCATTTCCTTGGCGAACTTTTTTAAAGCCTCGCCGTCGCCGCCTTTGCCAGCCTGCTTGGATGCCGTCTCGATGAAACCCGCGCCTTCCAAAATCTCGCTTTGCAATTCACGCAACCCGGCGGCGAATTTTTTCTCCAATTCATGCTGCCAGGAAAAAAACACATCACCCCAAGCCTCGATCGTGAACTCCCAAGCCCCCGCTTCGGCCACCAAAAACTCCCCGGCCCAGCGGTCGTTGAGCAAGGGATGCATCGGCGTTTCGTTCCACTCAGGCTCGCCCACGCGGCGCCATTTCAAGAGCGCGGCCACCTCATCGTGCCCGTCTTTGAAAATATCGGCCTCGACTTGGAGCGTGCCGCCGACGGGACGCTTGATGGCGAACCGGGCGTTGTCGAGCGAAGGGGTGATGCGGCGAATGACGACAGTTTCGGGGCTTTTGGTCATGTGAGTTCCTCCAGTTGTTGCATCAGCGGGTCGAGCCCATCAAGGCCCGAAGCGACCTTGCCAAGCGAGCGAAGGGCCTCCGGCACATGGGTGAGAAATTCGGAGCGGCCTTTTTGCAGACCCAAAAATCCGTAGGCACCGAGCGCCTGCATCAATCGCTGAACCGCACACCAGCGGAAAATTTCGTCGAAGTCGGAGGACACCCCGCCGCAGAGGGATTTGTAATAATCCAAAAGCTCCCGTCGCTCGCCGTCGTGGAGCGAGACATACGGATCGTAAAGCAGCGAGGCCAGGTCGTATTGGGCGAGCCCGAAGCGCATCCCTTGGAAATCGATCAACCAAGCCGATCCCTCGCGGATCATCACATTTTGCGATTGGAAATCGCGGTGGACCAATACTCGAGGAAGCGAAGCCAAACGCTCGGCCGCCGCTCGCAGCGCGGGGAGCGAAGACAACTCCCGGGTATCTATTTTGAAAAAATTCCCAAGGCAGTGCTCGAAAAAGTAGCCCTGCTCCCAGAGGTAGAGGTCGGCGTCGAAAACCCGTTGAAGCTCCAACTCCCCCACCCCATCCGCCGAGGTGGCATTCCGGTGCATCGCGAAAACCGCATCCAGCGTGGATTGATAAAGCGCGCGGCGGGTCGGCCACGGATCGTTGCGATGGCTCCAGAGGTCGACCTCACCGAGGTCCTGCATCCAAATCAGGCTCTCTTCCTCATCGTGGAGATAAACCTCCGGCACCGGAACGCCCGCGCCAGAGAGGAATCGCGCGATGGCGACATAGTGGCGGTTCTCCTCTTTGTGATTCGAATACTTGATGAAAATCATCGAGTCCCCACCCATGCGGATGCGGTAGAACTTGCGATCCGAGCCGCCTTTTTCGAGAGGTTCGACCGTTGGAGTTCCGGAATTAAAGGCAGGGAACCGAACGCTTGTGAGCGAGATGACATCGTGGACAGCCAGCATGGCTCGGCATCCAACACGCTGAGCGCAAAGCGTGAAAGCCAAATCACCGGGCAGCCGATTCCAGCACCCGCTCGTAGTCGTTCAGTCGGTCGGGGAGATTGAAATCCCGCGACTTTTCAAGCGAGGCCGCCCGCATCGCCAAAAGACGATCGGGATTTTCTAAAACCCCGCGCAGCGCCTTGGCGAAATCCTCGGGCGTGAGATCGCACAGGAGGCCGTTTTTTCCATCCGCAACGACATCCATCAAACCGCCAATCCGGCTGCCGATAATCGCCAACCCGTGGCGCAAGGCCTCGATTCCTGCCATTGGCAAACCCTCGGAAGTGGAGGTCATCAGAAGAATGTCGGAAGCGGAAAGGCACTTGGAAACTTCTTCCGCCGCTAGCC
>JBDKIG010000020.1:0-21868 GCA_039797215.1 Verrucomicrobiota bacterium
GAATCCCCGGCATCACGGAGTTTAAGATCCCAATAGGGTTTGCCATTGGCCGACTCTTTTTTCACGAGTTCATCGACCTGTCCCCTCACCCGCGCAGAAATCGCAATGACTCCGGCCTCGGCGCGAATTTCAGAAATGGATCGAGGTTCGCTCATGAGAGGATCAACCCCGGTCCGCACCAAAAAGGCCACGCTCCTTGATGATTCGAACGACTTCCGGCGGAACCATTTTTTCCCAAGCGGAGTCACCCGTTTCGATCATGTCGAGCACGCGCGGCGAGCGAATCTCGAGATTGGCGGCATCGTATCCTTCGATGGAACGAATCAAGCCGCTGGCGCGCAGATGGGCATACAAGTGCTCCATGCCCTCGGGCGGACGGAAATTTTCGCAAGTCACCAATTCCCCGGTTGGCGTGATGACTGGATAAACATAGAGGCGGACATCCTTTTTGAAGAGTCGCCCGAGGGCTTCGAGAATGCCTCCTTCGAGGTCCGTGTAATGGGCTGGATTGAAAATCTCGTTCAGCCCGGGGATGCCCATGGGAAGACCCACCGGAAGCTCGGTGTAGCGGGTCAAAAAATTCACCAAGCGATAATACTCGCCGTAATCCGAGATCAAAACCGTCCGCCCCAGCGCCGCAAGCATGTCCACCCGGTCGAGGAAATCCCGCAAATTTAGATTGCCGCCGGCGAGCAGGTTTTTAGTGGTGATCTCCATCAAAATCTGCGGCTGGTTACCTTGGACGCCTTTCTCTTTTTCGAAAAGTCGCAGAGCGCCATCGAGCATGTCATTCGTCACGAGAGTCACCGGGCGAAAACTTCCACGCTCGACGAGGATGGGCTTCTTGTAAAAAGCATCTGCGGGTTGGACCACTTCCCCATCGGCGCTGAACAGCGTCGCGCGCGTGAGGCCCTGAACGACGAGTTCCAGGCTCATCAGGCGGTTATCCACCGCACCGAAGGCTGGGCCTGAAAAGCGAATCATGTCGACTTCGATCCGGCCGGGCTTGAGGTCATCCAGGAGCGAACCGATCATCTCTCGCGGAGTGGCGTTGCGGAATGCGCCGTGGATCAGATTCACGCCCACGATTCCCAGCGCTTCCTGCTGATTCAGATTCTCCGTATCGAGCATTCGCAGATGCAGGATGATGTCACTGAATGCGGTGCCTGGTGCGTGCTGAAAGCGCAGTCCCATCCAACCGTGGGATTCATCGTGACGACGGAAACTCCGGGCCGCCACCGTGTCGGCAAAAACAAAAAAACGGCGGTCGCGTCCCGCCGTTCTTCCAAGCCGCTCGACGAGCAACCCGCTCTCGTGTTCGAGCATGGTCTGCAACCGCTCGCGACTCACATAGCGCCGACATGTGCCATAGATCGCATCGCTGAATGCCATATCGTAGGCCGACATCGTTTTGGCGACTGTGCCCGCCGCGCCGCCGACCGTGAAGAAATGCCTTGCGACTTCCTGCCCCGCTCCGATTTCCGCAAAGGTTCCGTAGAATCCTTTGCCGAGATTGACCTGAAGTGCTTTGCCCGCCGTGCCGAATTGACCTCCCAGATTTTCCATAGGTTTCAATCCAACACACGAAATGTATCGGTCTTTTCCAAGCTCCGAATGAAAGCGGCGGCCAGTTTGGCGGCATGGCGGGCATCGGCGAGCGAGACCATTTCCACCGGCGAATGCATGTAGCGCAAGGGAATCGAGATCAACCCGCACGCCACGCCATCGCGGCTCGTGTAGATCACATCGGCGTCCGTGCTGGTGCTGCGCGAGACCGCCTCGTGCTGAAGCGGGATTTTGTGTTTTTCGGCGACCTCGATCAGGCGCCTCATGACAAGCGGGTGGTTCGCCGCGCCGTGGGAAATCGTCGGGCCCTTGCCGAGTTCCACCAAGCCGTGCTCCTTCACATTGATCCCCGGGGTGTCGGTGGCATGGGTCACATCAAAAACCAACGCGACTTGTGGCCGAATGCGATGAACCGCCATCTGAGCCCCACGGCAGCCAATTTCCTCCTGCACCGCATTGACGGCAAAGGTTGAGGCTTTCGGGCGCGACTTGCCACGGTGGAGTTCCTCAAGGGCTGTCGCCAAAACAAAACCTCCGATGCGATTGTCAAGCGCCCGGCCGACGATCCGGTCGTTCTCAAACTCGATCGCGTCATCCACAAAAATCGCCGGAGTGCCGACGCGGATTCCGAGTTTTTCCACCTCCTTCGCATTCGACGCGCCCACATCGATATAGAGTTCCTTCCAGTCGAGTGCCTTGTCGTTCGACTTGTCGCGGATGTGGATCGCCGTGTTGCCGATCACACCGGGCACAATCCCTTTCGAACCGAAAAGCCGAATCCGCCGGGCAGGAGCCAGCGTGCGGTCCGAGCCGCCGATCGGCCCGACGGCGAGGAAGCCCTTGTCGTCAATATATCGCACGATGAAACCAATCTCGTCGGCGTGAGCCTCGAGCATCACCCGGGGCGCCTTGGCCTCCGATCCCTCCAAAACCGCCCAAGCGTTTCCATGGGGATCGCTCTCGATGCGATCCGCATGCGGCTTGATGTTTTTGATCCAAAGTTTCTGCCCATCCCGCTCCCAACCCGAGGGGCTTGGCGTAGCGAGGATTTCGAGGAGGTGCGAAGTTTTCATGTCGCAAGACTCGGGTGTCCGTTTCGGCATTTCAAGAAGGGACCCACTCGGGACTAAAAAAAACCGCCTTTTTTAAAAATTTGCCCGATTTGGCATTGCCAAGCCTTAAGAGTTTCCTTACGAAACCTCTCCTATGCCAAACCTTACCAAGCGCGATCTCGTCATGTCGATCGCTGACAAAACCGGTCTAACCCAACAAGAAGTCTTCAGCGTGATTCAACACACGCTCGACGGAATCGTCGAAGGACTCGCCACTGGCCGCGATGTCGAACTCCGTAATTTCGGTGTTTTCGATGTCCGCCTCACCAAACCACGCGTCGGCCGCAATCCCAAGAAACCACAGAACGAGGTGCAAATCCCACCACGCGCCATCGTGAAGTTCCGCGCCGGCAAAATCATGAAGGCTCGCGTCCTCGAACGCACCGCCCTTCTCTCTCAATAAAATGGCGCGGCGGAAAAAAGTTTCGACTCGCATCAAGCGGGAAAAAATCAATCTGACGATCCACCCGGATATTCAGACATGGGCCAAGACCTTGGCCCACCGCCGAACCGTTTCCCAACTCTTCGAGGATTTGGTCGAGGCCGAGTGGCATCGCCGCCAGAGCCCGCCGCAGGCATCCATGATTCCTCCGGCTCTCGCACAGCCACCACTCCAGCAGCAAGCCTACGACCCATCCTCCCAGATTCTGGCCGATTACCGCTACCGGCAGCCTGTTCAGCAACAGCAGTAACAGGCTCCGGTTTAGCGGAGTCCCTGGGGCCAATCGTCCATCAGCCCCCCCTTTTAAGATGACAGTCGTTTCCCGACTCTGGGCCATTCTTTTGGGGCTGCTCCTCCTCTCCGCCGGCTTATCCAAAATCGGCTCCCCCCTGCGAATGCTGGCCGACATTTACGCCTACCAAATTCCCCTCCCCGACTGGCTGGCCAATGCAACCGCCCACTCACTACCTTGGATCGAAATCCTCATCGGAGCCCTTCTGATTTTTGGTTGCTGGCGAGTCGCTGTCACATCCGCCACCCTACTCCTGCTGGCGATTTATACTTTTCTCACCGCCCAATCCTGGTGGCGCGAGTTGCCCATCGAATGCGGTTGCCTCGATTTTTCGGGGATCCACCCCGCGCTGGCTTTTCTCGAAACTCCGGCAGGCTCGACCGTGCGAAATCTCCTCCTGCTCCTCGCGACCGCCGCAATGGGGATTTTTCAAAAAAACCACCCGCCCGCGAAGAGCCACACCCAATGAAACTCCTCACTCACTTTTTTATGGGCGTCACGACCCTGCTGACCAACACATACGCAGCTGAACCTGTCTCCCCACGGGATTACACCTACGGCTTCTGGGCCGAAAATTGGCGCCGAGACCCCGCCAAAACCTCCCCCGACTTGCTTTGCATCGAATCCGGCTACTACGCCTTGGAGTGGAATATCCAAAATCCCCGGGCACTTCGTTTCGGGCCACTCGTTGACGGACTCGGCTACCGCGATGCCGGAGAATCAGGGCTGTCGCGCTTTCAGGATTTGCAGCCGGCGGAGTTGGAGGCCGAGGTGAGGGTCGATGGCCGAGTTTACAAAATGACCGCCTGTCGCGCCGGACGGGAATCACACAGCGAAACGGCCCTCGCCGATATTTGGCTCTGGGAATCCGGACGCATCGCCCAGCACTACGAAATGCGCGAGTTGCGGTTCGAAGATTCCGACGGAAATGTCCTGCCTGCGGTGACTTCGATGGCCCTTGTCGCCTGGCCCCAAAACCTCGCCTTCACCCTCGATGTCCTGCCTGAGTTCGATTACGCCAACGGCCCCTCTCCGGGTCGGATTGGAAATGGATTTTCGGTTCGCACCGTGCCTTTGAAAATTCCGCACACGCCCGAACTCGATTCGAAGCAATTCACCATCGCGTGCTCTTTCAAACGCGACCACCGCTCCCGCTCGGGCGGAGTGGTTTTGTTCGGAAAAAACCATAACGAAAACCACGATGGTTACTTCGGCGTAAACATCGGACGCTTCGGCCAGATCTCTGGAATTCTGAATATCGGCGGCTCTCAGGAGGGCATCCACCGAGTAAACGCCACATCGCCGCAACTGGACGAAAAGAACGAATGGCAGCACGCCGCGCTTTCGTATGACGGAAAAACGATGCGCCTGCATGTGAATGGCCGGCTCCTCGCCGAAAAGGAAATCGGCCTCGAGCGCCAGCCCGGCTCGGGCGCCCTGCGCTTCGGTTGCCGCCCAGACGACGCACAACCCTGCCTCGAAGCAATTTTCGATGATGTGCGGGTTTGGAACCGCGCGCTGACAACCGAGGAGATCGCCGCCATTTCCAAAAACTCCGATAAACTCCCGCCGAGAGAGGATTTGGTTTTCGAACAAACCTTCGATGATGCCCCACCCATCGCCCACCCGGTTTTCCAAGAAGCGGTGCTCTCTTTGCGATTCAAGTCAGCCCATGGCGAATGGTTTGCCGAGCGCGCGATCGCAGGCGACTGGAGCAATTCCCGCCATGAAAGGATTTCGCTTCCTTGCGAGGTGCCCGGAGGGAGCGAGCCCGCGGCGGGCGTCACGATGCAGGTCCTCGCCACCGGCAACCAAACCGTCCCGACATCGTTCGATCCGCAGTTCAACGCCTTTCTGGCGAAAGCGGATTTCAGTCGAAACACCCCCTTGGCCGATCGATTAAAAAGACCCCAGACCCCGGATAAGAATGGCTTTGGGAATTACGACGACTTCGTGATCGAAGTCGAAAATTCCAGCTCCAGCCCGCGCTCCGTGCCGTTCCTTCTCGAAATGCACGGCACGGCAGGCATCACCGGACTCGTCCCCATTTTGTGCCAACCCGATGGCACGCCCACTGGAATCCCGGTGCAACTCTCCAAAAATTGGCACCACCCCACCCTCCCCAATTACCTCCGCGCCTACGCGCTGATCCCTGCCCCCGCTGGAAAAACCTCGTATCTCCTGCGAGTCGCGTATGGATTTTATGGCACCCTCCCGAGCGCCAGCCTTGGCCAACTCTCGTTGGTCGGTTGGGGCGAGAGCACGAACGGACGCTGGGATCAATGCGCCATCGGCACTTGGGGCGAGACGATTTGTTTGAACCCCGAATTCTCCGCCAGCACGAACGCCATCACCGACATCCGCGCCCTCTTCACGCGTCAGGGCAAAGACGGGAAACCCTGGCAGTGGTCCGACGCAGGCTGGGGGGCCGACTGGCTCACCGCCTGGGATTCGGATGGAAAAAAACTCCACACCGCTCGCATGAAGGCCTCTTACCTTTCGCACGGCCCCTGCCTCCCTGAAGTCGTCTATCATGGATCCTACGGCACGAAGGGCGAAGTGGACCTCACCGCGACGGTTTCAACTCCACGCACCGACGACCACTCGAAAGTCTTCTTCCGCCTCCGCTACGATTTTCGTGCCGACCTACCCGCCAAGGATGTTTCCCTATTCCGACTTGGCCGCGGTCATGTTTTTGCCCCGAAAATCTCCATCGGAAATCGAGAGGGCTTGATCCAAGAACTCGACGCTCCGGTCGGCTTGAAGGCTGGCGATCTCCATCTCGATCGCCTCGCTTTCACCGGAGCCGCCCCGTGGTGGCTAGGTTTTCCAGGCTCGAAAATCGAAGGCACCCCGAGCGGAAGCCGCGGTTTTGTGATTCGATCCTATCGCTCGAAGTTTGGCGGGAAGTCCTACGACACACCTCTCGTTTCCCTCCCGGTCGGCGCGGTCGGTGGATTTAAGCGCACCGAGCAAGGCTACGAAAACATGCCAGCCGCTCCCGAGTCCCGTTGCCATGTGGACGCCATCATCGTCCCGCCCGCTGAAATCGAAAAATTCCAAGCCGGTGACAGCGTCGAAATGGAATTGGAAATCGATGTCGTCCCTGCCGAAGTCGACGACTATTACGGCCCGAACGAGGTTTTCCAAAAGCACCTCGCGGAAAACCCCGGTTCTTGGAAAACCTTCCACCGTGCCGCCACGGCGAACGACCTCCAAATCGAAGTCCAAGGCGGCAAGCTCCTCCGGAATTTCCCTATCCTCATCCAAGTCGACCCCGGCGCAAAAACCGTGCGAGTCAAAATCCAAGGAGGAACCGGAGCCGTTCCAATCCGCTTCCAAGGCCTCGAGTCCGCCAAGGGCTACGAACTCAGCCAACTCGTATCCGCCGCCAAGATCATGGACCAATACCTCCCCGTCATGGAGGAATTCGCCCCCTCGATCGTGCACCGGATCAAACCCCAAACCATCCCTCTCGACCAAGGAGTCAAAGGAAACGACTTCTGGGAAACCTCCTTCGACCCCGATTCCAAAACCTACACCCGCACTTACAATCTCCCCCTCGATGGCAAATCCGAATCGATCTGGGTGTTGAAGCGATTCCAATAAATCAGCCAGATTGCGAAAAAGGGCGACTCCACCACATCGGAGCCGCCCTAGTTTCGCACTCGCTCTTTTTTCAAAGAGACGGGTTGATTTTTCTTAGAACACGAGGCCGGTCAGGAAGCCGAGCACGGCGGCATTCGCCACTTCCTCGGTGCCGTTGGGACGCGAGAAGTATTGGAAGAATGGTTGCACATACGACCAACCGTTGATCTGGAAACGGTAGCCACCTTCGATGACGGCGGTGTAACTGCGCGATGGCGTGTAGACATCGCCTTGATACGCGCCGTAGCCGAGCGAGATCATGGTGATGTCGGCGTCGCGGCCGGGAATCAGGCCGGTGTAGACGAGGCCGGTCTGGAAGTAGAACGGGTAGTTGTTCGAGCGCGCATAGCCGGGAGCCATGGTGATGAGGTTGAAGGTGCTCAGACCTTGCTTGGAGAGCTTGGGTTTCTCGGTTGAAACGACTTCCTTGAAGCTCTTGCCATCGCTGGGAGCGCTGGATTTTGCCGGAGCGGAGGGCTCACGGTAGAGCATTTGGTCGGCCTGGAAGTAGAAACCATAGCGGCCATCGACATTGTTATTGCTCCAGGTGCGGGTCTGGTTTTCCGGTGTGCCGTAGAAATAACCGCCGAACGCGTATTTGCCGTCGAGTTTCGACTCGCCGATCTTCGGGGTGTAGCCGGCTTCGCCCATGTAGAAGAGGCCATTGAGCGAGGTGTTCGGCGCGAAGCCTTGGTAGGCGAGGCCGTGGTTCGTCGACGAGGTCCCTTCGGGGTAGGACATGAAGAGTCCGTTTTTCAAATACACGGTTTCGTGGAGGTTGATCTTCAGCGTGCCGCCCCAAGTGGAGAAACTCGAAGAGAAGGGAATATTTCCACCGACACCCTTGGCGCTATTCACTGCGTTATTGAGGAAAAGCTTTGAGAGCGGTTGGTCGATGAATTCACGCTGAGGCTGGAGCCAGCCGGCGCGGAGGGTCACCATATCCTCGATCGGGAGCAGATTTTCAGTTCCGATCTCGAGACCGAAGCTGTTCACCCGAAATTGCGTGCCGCCCTGCCAGTTCGAGGGATTGAACATGGAGTTCGCCTCGACGAACTCGTTCGGGTTCGATTGAGGCCAGGAGTCGCGATAGCGGAAGTTGCCGAAGGCGGTCGTGCCTTCGAGGAAGTCGACATCAAGCATTTTGCCGAAGTTCAGCTCCGCGCCGAAGTTGATCTGCTCGTCCCAGAAGCCACGCGAACCTCTTTCGCTGTCGATCACGCCGAAGAACGCGCCTTGGTAGCTCCCGTTGAATTTGAGCCCGCGCTCCTCGAGCGATTTGCGGCCGTCAAAAACAGGATTTCCGCTGCCTTGCAGGAGGCCTTTGCCATTCCACCATTTATCGGTGTGGCTCTCGCCGGGCGTCGTGGCAGGTGTCGATTGACGACCCGAGGCGGTGCCGGTGGTGCCGGCATCAATGAAACCGGAGGTCGGCTCGATCGGACCGGCAGGGACCGGACGAGGGCCGGAGTTTTGGGCCGAAGCGGTGCCGATGGAGAGACCGGCCAGACACAGCACGGACGTTTTTATGATGGAGTTGAGCAGGATTTGTTTTTTCATGCGGCGGCGTTGATAAACGAGTTTTCAGGAACCGCTACTTTTCAAATGTAACAAGATCGTAACCTGAAAAAATCCGCATGGATACTGACTCTGCGTGCGAAACTCCACGATCCGGCGATAATATAAAATTATAAAAAAGGAATCCACATGGGGAATCTATCGGGTGAAATTCTTATTCCGTTTTACCTATGACATTCAGACGGCGATGTTACATGTTCGTAACACTCGCCATTCCGTCTAGCCGCTTCCAAATTTCCACTGATAGCGTCCCATTCCTTATGAAAAAACCATTCCTTATCCTTTCCACCATGGCCTTTCTCGCCGCCTCTGCGCGGGCTGAGAAGGTCGCGGTGGATCCTGAAATCAAACCCTACGCACCGGTCAGCGGAATCAGCGGAAACCTGAACTCGATCGGTTCGGATACCCTAAACAACTTGATGACGCTTTGGGCCGAGGGTTTCAAAAAAGCCTACCCGAATGTGAACATCCAGGTCGAAGGCAAGGGCTCGTCCACCGCGCCTCCGGCCTTGATCGAGGGCACCGCCCAGCTTGGGCCAATGAGCCGCCCGATGAAGAGCGCAGAGATCGATGCCTTCGAAAAAAAATTCGGCTACAAGCCAACGGAAATCCCAGTCGCCGTTGATGCGCTTGCGGTTTTTGTGAACAAGGACAATCCGATCAAAGGCCTCACGATGGCCCAAGTGGACGGAATTTTTTCCAGTTCGCGCAAGAGCGGTTCGGAAGACATCTCGAACTGGGGCCAGGTCGGACTCACTGGCGACTGGGCAGCCAAACCCATCTCGATCTACGGCCGTAACAGCGCTTCCGGCACCTACGGCTTCTTTAAAGACGAGGCACTCCAGAAAGGCGACTTCAAGCCCACGGTGAAGGAACAACCCGGTTCCTCTGCCGTCGTGCAGGGCATCGCCAGCGACCTCGGCGCAATCGGCTACTCCGGCATCGGCTACAAGACATCGGATGTGCAAACCGTCGCCCTTGGCGAGGAAACCGACAAATTCGTCGATCCCAGCTACGAGAATTGCGTGAACGGCGAGTATCCCCTCGCCCGCTTCCTCTATGTTTATATTAACAAAAAGCCAGACGCCCCGCTCGATTCACTCACCAGCGAATTCCTCAAATTCGTGATCTCCAAAGAAGGCCAAGAGGTCGTCGTGAAGGACGGTTACTTCCCATTGCCCAAAACTGCCGTGGATGAAACCCTCGAAGTCCTGACCAAGTAAAACACAGCACCTCACCGTTGGCACTCGCACTAAACGCGAGCGATCAACCTCAACAAAAAAACGCGGCTTCGGCCGCGTTTTTTATTTCCCCAGGCGATTGGCGAAACGACTCGGCAAATTGACATTTTTTCACAGCAACCCGCTCAATCCAGCGTCTGGCGGTAGCGTTTCACTCCGATAAAGAGAACGACGACCGCGAAGAGGGCGATGGGCCAGAGTTCGCGGCCGAGTTCCTCGAAGCCGATGCCTTTGAGCATCACCCCGCGCGCGATACGGAGAAAGTGGGTGATGGGGAGAATTTCGCCGATCACCTGGGCCCAGCCGGGCATTCCACGAAAGGGAAAAAGGAACCCGGAGAGCAGGATCGAGGGGAGGAAAATGAAGGCCGACATTTGCATGGCCTGGAGCTGGTTTTTTGCAATTGTCGAAAAAGTGATCCCCATGGCCAGATTCGCAGCGATGAAGAAAAACGACGCGATCAGCAACAACCCCAAGTCCCCTTGGATCGGCACATCGAATAGATACCGCGCCGCCACGAGGATCATCGCGACTTGGATGTAGCCCACAAAAATGTAGGGCGTGATTTTTCCGATCAAAACCTCGGTGGGCCGGAGCGGCATGGAGAGGAGGTTTTCCATCGTGCCGCGCTCGCTTTCGCGGGTGATGGCTAGGCCGGTAATGAGGACGAGCGTCATCATCAAAACCACGCCGATGAGGCCGGGGACAATGTTGTATTGGGTGATGGCCTCGGGGTTGTAGAGCGAGTGGACCCTCATATCGATGGAGGGAGGTTTTGAGGCGAGCCAGGCGAGAGGGCCCTTGAAATCGGCGAGGAGCGCGGTGTTGAAAACCCCATTTAGTGAGTTGATGCCGCCGCTGATAGCAGTGGGATCACTGGCATCGGCCTCGACCAAAACCTCGGGCCGGTCGCCTCGCAGGAGCTCACGCGAGAAGTTCTCGGGGATGTTCACGAGGAATTGGATCTCGCCGCGCAGGAGCATTTTTTGGCCCTCCTCCTCGGTGTCGACTTGCTTCACAAAATCAAAGTAGGTGCTGTTTTTCAGGCCCTCGAGGAGCGTGCGTCCGTGAGGGCCGTTGTCGGCGAGGATCACGGCGGTCGGCATGTGGCGGGGGTCGGTATTGATGACAAATCCGTAGACCGTGAGCTGAAAGAGCGGGATGCCGAGGATCATCGCAAAGGTCAGGCGGTCGCGCGCCATTTGGATGAATTCCTTCACGATCATGGCCCACAGGCGGGCAAAAGAAAAACGGTCGGAGAAGTTCATTTGGCCTGCATGAGGTGGATGAAGGCGTCCTCGAGACACGCGGGAACCTTGGTCCACTCGTGCTCCGGAGCGCGATGCCGCGTGATGGCTTGGTCGAGAAGTTCGGCGTCGCCTCCGCTGACATGGAGGCTTTTTCCAAAGGCCACGGCTTGATCAACCCCGGGTTCGGCACGGAGTTTTTGGGCAAGTTCGATTAACGCTGGCCCTGTGACGGACCAGGTGGTGAGGCGGGCTTTTTCAACAACCTCGGCAGGGGTGCCATCGACGAGGAGGTTGCCGAGAGAGATGTAGGCGAGGCGATCGCAGAGTTCGGCCTCGTCCATGTAGTGGGTCGTGACGAGGAAGGTCAGGCCCTGCGCGGCGAGGCCGTGGATTTCATCCCAAAAGTCGCGGCGGGCCTTGGGATCCACGCCGGCGGTGGGTTCGTCGAGCAGGAGGAGGCGCGGCTTGTGGAGGAGGCAGGCGGCGAGGGCCATGCGTTGCTTCCACCCGCCCGAGAGCTGGCCTGCGAGTTGGTTTTTGCGGTGGGCGAGACCGAGGTGCTCGAGTCCCTCGGCGACGGCTTTTTTGGGATTGGGAACTCCGTAAACCCGGGCGACGAAGGCGAGGTTTTCCTCAATCGTGAGGTCCTCGTAAAAACTGAATCGCTGGGTCATGTAGCCGACCTGTCGTTTGATGGCGGCGCTTTCGCGGATGACATCGAATCCGAGGCAAGTCCCCTCCCCGCCATCGGCGCGAAGGAGGCCACAGAGCATTCGGATGAATGTCGTTTTGCCACTGCCGTTCGGCCCGAGGAAGCCGTAGATCTGGCCCTCACGGACCCTCAGGTTGATTTGGTTCACGACGGTGCGGGTGTCGAAGCGCTTGGTCATCCCGCGCACATCGATCGCCCAACCGGCGGCAGAATCAGAGCTTGAGTCGGACATCAACCGGTTGGCCGGGGTGGAGCTTTCGGGCCGTTTCGGGATCGACAGACAACTCGACAAGAAAGGCGAACTTCTCGCGCATCGACTGGCTGAAAATGACAGGTGGTGTGAACTCGGCGCGGGGCGAGATGTAGGTCACTCTCGCGGGAAACGGCTTCTCCACGCCATCGACCAAAACCTCGCCGGCGCTGCCGATTTGAACACGGCCGACTTGTTCTTGGGAAACGAAGACGCGGACCTTCACATTCCCTGGCGGGAGGAGGACGACGGCCGGCTTGGCGGATTCGACCCAATCGCCGGGCCGGTAGAGCGTGTCGCTGACGAGAGCGGCTTGCTGGGCGAATTGTTTTTTCTGGGAGAGATTCCACTCCGCCGCTTGCAGAGCGGCTTGCTGGGCGAGGAGGTTCTGCTCAGCGGCTCGAATCTGGTCTTCGCGGGAGCCGAGCTTGGCCGTAACAAGCGTAGCTTCGAGCTGGGCCACGCGCTGGGTGTTTTCGTCATGCTGGGCGCGGGCGATGTCGAAATCCCGCTTCGAGGCGACATTGGTGGCGAGGAGCTTTTGCTGGCGCTCCAACTCGATGTCGGCAAGGACGAGCGCAGCGCGCATTTCGCCGAGCTGGGCTTCGAGGGTTTGGATTTCGCTCGGGCGCTGGCCTGTCTTGGAATCCTGCAGCTCGGCGCGGGCCTGGTCCACCCGACGCAATGCCTCATCGCGCGCGGCGCGTTCCGAGGTTTCCTCCAAGGCAAAAAGCAGAGTTCCTTTTTCGATTTCCTGGCCGCGCTCGACGGCGAGATTTTCTAGTCGTCCGCCAAAGGGCGAAGCGACATGGACGAATTCGCCCTCGATGTAGCCCTGCACAAGCGAGGGGTCGGATTTTTCACAAGACGCGCCAAGGAGGGCGACGAGCGAAAAAATAACGGAGCGGAAAAATTTCACGCCGCGATCTTGTCCGGTCTCTCGATGGGACGGAAGCGGAAGCTGGCGTGGTATTTTCCCCCATGATGTTTTCGGCAACACTTGATGCAAGCAGCGGTGTGGCGCAGGGGCTTCACTCGGGCCAGAATCGTGGAGCAAGCTGGGCAGGCGTAGAAGAATTTCCTGGCGACTCGGCGGCGCTTGAAGGGAAGCTCGTGGCAGCGCGACTCATGCGGAATTCCTAGATCCGAACAGGCTTCGCGCCATTCCTCGCCATGGGCCTCGATCCGCCGACGGCCGGCGCGGTGATGGGCCAGAAGGTGGGCAAGTTCATGACGGAGCGTGCGCTGAACCTCGGCGGCCGAAACTTCAACGAGCTTCGGATTCAGCACCACCATCCGATCAGACCACATGGCCATGCCGGCGGTGGTGCGAAGGGAGGGGTTCCAAAAAACTCGGACTTTCAAATGACGGCAGCCCGCGGCCTTGAGGAGTTGGTTGGCGAAATCCTCGAGCAACGGATCATGGCGCAGGCGCGAATTGCGACGGGGTTTGGCGAGATCATCCGGCGTGGCGCGAACGCGGCGCATGACAGAGCGACCGAAATCCATGAGAAGTTGCTGGTATTTCACGCGGCGAGGGCAGGTTGGAGTTGCAGGACGCGAGCCACAGCGGCGGCAGCGCGATCGATATCCGCCTCCGAGGTGCTGTGGCCCATGGAAAAGCGAACGGTTGCCAGTGCGGTGGAGGTCTCGACTCCCATGGCGAGGAGAACATGTGAGGGCAGGATCGAGCCGACCATGCAGGCCGAACCGCTGGAAACGCACACGCCCTCGAGATCAAGGCCCATCAAAAGCGATTCACCGTCCGCACCGGGGAAGCTGACATTGAGCGTGTTCGCCAGCGAGCGGGAGGGATCACCATTGCGAATGGCATTCGGGCAGGATGCGTGGATCGAGTTCCAGAGCCTTTCGCGGAGCGGTTCGAGACGCGCGGATTGAAAGGCGGACTGCGCGGTGGCGTATTCAGCGGCGGCGGCCAGACCGGCAATAGCGGCGACATTTTCGGTGCCGGGGCGACGGGAATTCTCGTGGGCTCCCCCGAAGGCCGTTGGCTCGATCGAAATTCCCGCCGAGAGCCAAAGCGCTCCGACGCCTTTCGGGCCGTAGAATTTGTGGGCGGTGATCGAGAGCGCGGTGAGGCCCGGCATTTTCACTGAGAGCGGAAGTTTACCGAACGACTGGATCGCATCGGTGTGGAAAAAGACTCCGTGTGCAGCGCAGATTTCAGCGAGGCGCTCGATCGGCTGGATCGCGCCGGTTTCGTTGTTGGCGTGCATCACCGAAACCAGAACGGTGTCAGGACGGAGCATGGCGGCGAGGTTTTGAGGATCGACGATTCCTGCGGCATCAACGGGCAGAATCGAAACTTCGAAGCCTTCGTGTTTCGCCAAATGCTCGGCGGCGTGGAGCACCGCGTGATGCTCAATCGCCGAGATGATGAGATATTTTCCCTTCGCCGACTGGGAGCGGGCGAGTCCCATCACGGCGAGATTGCAGGATTCGGTGCCTCCGCCGGTAAAAATGATCTCGTGCGGCCGCGCCCCGAGAATCGCCGCAAGACGGTCGCGGGATTCATCCACCGCCGCACGGGCGCGACGACCAGCCGCGTGGATCGACGAGGGGTTGCCGAATTCCCCTTCGAGAAACGGCAACATCGCCTCGCGCGCTTCGGGCGCGAGCGGGGTCGTGGCGTTGTGGTCTAGATACTCCATTCGAGTTCGGTGGTTGGTTTGGACTTTTCTAGGATACGCAGTTGTTTCTCCTCGTAAACCACGAGCGAGCCGATGGGCACGCTGTGCATGAGGAAAACATTGGCGCCAATTGTGCTACCTTTACCAATGAGAGTTTCCCCGCCCAGAATCGTGGAATTCGGATAAATCGTAACAAAATCCCCCACTTCGGGGTGGCGTTGGCCGCCTTTGACGATCTGGCCGCGGTCGTCCTTAGCAAAGCTTCGAGCCCCGAGAGTGACTCCATGATAAAGCTTTACATGCTCTCCAATCACGCAGGTCTCGCCGATCACGACCCCCGTGCCGTGGTCGATAAAAAAGTAAGGCCCGATTTTTGCGCCCGGATGGATATCGATCCCCGTGCGGGAGTGGGCCCACTCGGTCATCATGCGAGGCAGGAGTTTGATTCCTTCGTTGTAAAGTAGGTGTGCCGAACGCTGGATCGCAATCGCCTCGAGGCATGGATACGAAAGAATGATTTCCTCGTCGCTCGTCGCGGCGGGGTCGCCCTCGAAGGCCGCTTGGATATCGGTGCGGAGAAGTTCGCGAATGGCGGGAATTTGATCAAGAAAGCGGAGTAAAACCTCCTCGCTATTTTTTTGGGTGGCCGACGACTCACTCAAGGGAATGCTCCGTGCGATCTGCGCTCCGAGCCGCTCGGCAAGGGCCTCCAGGCGGATGCGAGTGGTTTCGGCGAGTTCGTTTTTATGGATCGGATGTTCGTCGTGAAATCCGGGAAACAAGACTTGCAACAATTGCTCGCACAGCGAATCGACGGCGCGTTTGGAAGGGAGATTGTGGCGGTCGGTATTATTCAACCCGCCCACCGCCTCGTAGGAGGTGAGAATTTTTTGGGAAATCCCGGCAAGGCGGCTTGGCATGCGGGTGAGACTACCGGCCTGGGCGGGGATTTGTCGAGAATCCGCTTGGAATCAGGCTCCGGAGCCGTCGGGAGCTAACGCGCCGTCGCCTGCGCGGCAAAGGTAGCCGGTGGCTTCATGGTGCGTTTGGGCCTCATAGGATTTTTTAACCTCAAACAAAACGCTGTCAGCGTCTTGCATTTCGACCAGCGCCACGATCGCGCCACCAAATCCTCCCCCGCTCAAGCGCGCACCGAGGCAGCCTTTTTGTTTGATTGCAAGCTCAACCAAGAGATCGAGTTCCGGCGTGCTATTTTGGAAATTATCCATCGAACTCCGGTGCGAGGCGGTCATAAGGGTTCCGAGGAGTGCACCATCTCCAGAATTAAGAGCCTCAATGGCTTGGAATACCCTTTCGTTCTCACCCACCACATGCCGGGCACGTCGTTTGGCCAAGTCGGGCATTTCGGCGGCTTCGAGTTGCGCCATCGTGACATCGCGCAAGGCCTCGACGCCCATGCGCCGGGCGGCTTCGAAGCATTGCTCACGGCGTTCGTTGTATTCGCCGCCGACGAGGGCGTGTTTCACGCCGGAGTTGATGACGAGCAGGCCGAAATGCGAGGGGAGCGGGATGTTTTTTACCGACTCGGCGCGACAATCGAGAAAGACAAGATGGTCCTTGAGGCCGAAAACCGACGAGGCCTGATCGAGCAGACCGCAATTTACACCAACGAATTCATTCTCGGCGCGGCGGCAGAGTTTCGCGACATCCATGCGCGAGAGCGAAAATGGGTAGAGCTTCATGAGCAGCGCGGCCGTGGCGACCTCCAACGCCGCGGAACTCGAAAGCCCCGCCCCAGTCGGCAGGGTCGAATCGTAGCGAACGGCAAAACCTCCCGCCTCGGCACCGGCGCGGGCGAGCATTTCCGCGACACCCAGCGGGTAATCGGTCCATTTTCCCGTGCGCTGCAATCCCCCGGTGCGGTCGAATTTTTCCACGCTCCCCACGTCGCCGCTGGCCAACTCCACGAGTCCGTCAGGCAATTTCTCGCCGGTGGCGGTAATGCCCAGATGGAGCGCGGCCGAGAGGACAACACCTCCGTTGTAATCGGTATGATTTCCGAGGATCTCGACGCGGCCAGGAGCAAAGGTGGTGATGGACATACGAGCGTGATGATTGCGGGGGGGTTGCGGCTTGCCAAGCGGCTTTTGTGTGGCAGGATTCGGGCGAAGGAAAAAAATTATGAGCGATACCAACGACAACAACATTGCAGCCAAGAAGCTGGAAAGCAGTTCCGAGCACGCCAAAAAAGCCCTCGATGCCGCCACCGAAGCCGGTCGCGCCGTCGGAGAAACCGTAAAAAAACACGCCAAGTCCGCCTACGAGGCTGGACGCGAGCATTTGGGTGCCGCCGCCAAGGACCTCGGCGAAGCGGCCAGCGCTTCCTACGGTGACCTCCGCGATCAAGCCCGCACGAAAGCCGACGAGTTTCGCGGCCGTGCCCAGTCGGTTTACAGTGATGCCTCCGCCTACGCTCAGGATTACCAGAGCGAAGCCGAAGCCTACATTCGCGCGAACCCGCTCCAGACCGTGGGCATCGCGCTCGGCGTGGGCTTCCTTTTCGGCCTCATCCTCCGCCGCTGACCCACTTTGGCTCTCAACGGATCGGTTAATCCCGCCAACTCCGCCAAACCGGCGTTGCGGGAGGAGCCCCGGGGGCTTTTTGAGGAAATCCTCAGCCTGCTCGGGTCGGTCGCGTCGTATTTCCAAAACCTCGCGGCCCTCGCTGGCGAGGAATCGAAAGAAGCGCTCGCGCTTGGTTTGCGAATGGGCCTGCTTTTGCTGGTCGCGCTATTTTTTGCCGGCTTCGGCTATGCGCTTCTCGTCATCGCTGTGGCATTTTTCGCCGCCCACTTCCTCGGCGTTTCCTGGCTCTGGATTCTTGGGGGATTCACCGCACTCCATTTGGCGATCGCCGCCGTGTGCGTGAATCGCATCAAGGCCCTTTGCCAGACAAAACTCTTCGAGACCACGCGCCGCGAGATCACCGCTGATATCGAAGCCCTCCGCAAGGAGAAGCGACCATGAACGCGAAGGAGAAAATCCTCGAGGACTTGCGCCGAAGCCGTGCTGCCATTGCGCGCGATGCCAACGCCATCGTGGAGGAAGTGAACCTCGTTTCAAAATTCAAAAAATCCGTCCGCAACAAACCCCTCGCTTGGCTCGGCGGAGCGTCGGCCCTCGGTTGGATTCTCGCGGGACCGAAAACCCGCGTTGTCACGAAACCCCTCAAAGGCAAATCCCTCGAGCCCGCTAAAAAATCCCGTCTCTCCGGCGCGGCGGGCCTCTGGAGCATTCTGCTCGCCCTTTTCAAAATCGCCTATCCCCTCGCCCGCCCCGCGCTCTCCGCCTACGCCGCGCGACGCGTTGGCGAGTTTGCCGAAAAATTTTCCCGCTAATCCACCATGCAAGATCCACGCTGCGACAGCCTCGCCGCCGTCCTCACCAAACACTCCACGAAACTCCGCCCGGGCGAAAAAGTCCTCATCGACCTTTTTGATGTGCCCGACTCGATCGGCGTCGCCCTGATCCGCGCCGTCCGTGCCTGCCAAGCCATTCCGTTCGTGCAAAACCACCACGCCCGCCTCTCGCGCGAGATGGCTCTTGGCGCCGAGGAAGCCGGGCTCGAGATCGGCGCCGCCGTGGAACTTGCCCGCATGAAAAAGATGGATGCCTACATCGCCGTGCGCGGCAGCCACAACATCACCGAGATGAGCGATGTGCCCGATGCGAAAATGCAACTCATCGCCGGCAAGATGCGTCCCGTCATGGATTGGCGCATCAACAAAACCAAGTGGGTCGTCCTCCGCTGGCCCACGCCCGCCATGGCCCAGCAGGCGCAGATGAGCACACCGGCGTTCGAGGATTTCTTTTTCAAAGTCTGCACGCTCGACTACGGCCTCATGGCCCCCGGCATGGCCGCGCTCAAGGCGCTCATGGACCGCACCGACAAGGTCCACCTCAAAGGCCCCGGCACGGACCTCCGCTTCTCGATTAAAAATATCGGCTCGGTGACCTGCGGCGGCGACCGCAACATCCCCGACGGCGAGGTTTTCTCCTGCCCGGTGAAAAAAAGCGTCGAGGGCCATGTCACATTCAATGTCCCCAGCATTTATCAAGGCCACGCCTTCGACAATGTGCGGCTCGAATTTTCCGAAGGCCGCATTGAGAAGGCCACCGCGAACAACACGGCCGCGCTCAACCGCATTTTGGACAGTGATGCCGGCGCACGCTACATCGGCGAATTCTCGCTCGGCTTCAACCCCCACATCCTGCATCCGATGCGCGACATTTTGTTCGACGAAAAAATCGCGGGCTCCTTCCACTTCACACCCGGCCAGGCCTACAAGACCGCCGGCAATGGCAACACGAGCCGCATCCACTGGGACATGGTCTGCATCCAGCGCCCCGACTACGGCGGCGGCGAGGTGTGGTTCGACGGAAAACTCATTCGCAAAGACGGCCTCTTCACCCTCCCCGCCCTGAAAAAACTCAATCCCGACCAACTCCTCAGCAAGGGGCGGTGATTGCGAATAGAAAATCGGGCGCCCTTTTGCTGTTGCGGGTGATGATGGGAATCGGGTAGTTATCCCAGCTACCGCAAGTTATTAATGGAAGACACCATCTCATCCCGCGAGCTCACGATCGAGCGGAAGCACTTTATTATCGAACTGCGTGAAAATGAACGCGGACGGTTTCTCAAGATTACCGAGGCGGCCCACGGGCGGCGCAATTCGGTGATCATCCCGAGCACCGGACTGGACGAGTTTGAGGACAAACTCGATGAGGTTTTGAGCGAGGGCGAAGACGCGGAATAAAAACAATCAGGCAGAGGAGCGAGGGAAGGGCATGAATATTTTAGTCACAGGTGGCTGCGGATTCATCGGCAGCAATTTCATCCGGCAGAGGCTCACCGAGTCGGGCTCGCCATTACAAAAGCTGGTCAATCTCGACTTACTCACCTACGCGGGCAACCCCGCCAACCTTGCGGACCTCGCCGACGATCCGCGCTATGTTTTTCAACAGGGCGATATCGGGGATGAGGCATTGGTTTCGAGATTGCTCACCGAGCATCAAATCGATGCCGTGCTGAATTTCGCCGCCGAGTCGCATGTGGACCGCTCGATCGATTCGCCCGAGCCCTTCGTGCAAACGAATGTCACCGGCACGCTCCGTCTCCTGAATGCCTCGCGCCATTATTGGAAATCCCTCCCCGAGCCCCGCCGCGCCTCGTTCCGTTTTCTCCATGTCTCGACTGATGAAGTTTACGGAACTCTCGGACCAAACGACCCTGCCTTTTCGGAGACGACGCCCTTTGCGCCGAACAGCCCCTATGCCGCCTCCAAGGCTGCCAGCGACCACCTCGTCCGGGCCTTCCAGCACACCTACGGCTTCCCCACCCTCACGACGAATTGCTCGAATAACTACGGCCCCTACCATTTTCCCGAAAAGCTAATCCCCTTGATGATCCTCAATGCGCTCGATGGAAAGCCCCTCCCCGTCTATGGCGACGGCCAGCAAATCCGCGATTGGCTTTTTGTCGAGGACCATGCTTCCGCCATCTGGCTCGTTTTGCAAAAAGGCCGCCTCGGCGAGACCTACAATGTCGGCGGACTCAACGAACGCGCGAACCTCGATGTCGTAAAAACCCTCTGCGCGCTGCTTGATGCCAAGTCCTCCCGCCCCGATGGCGCCTCCTACTCCGCGCAGATCACCTATGTCGCCGACCGTCCCGGCCACGACCGCCGCTACGCCATCGATTGTGCAAAAATCCAACGCGAACTCGGTTGGTCACCCCGTGAGTCCTTCGAGACCGGCCTCGCCAAGACCGTCGATTGGTATCTCTCCCATCGTGGTTGGACCGATGACATCACGAAAAACCGCTACAGCCGCGAGCGCCTCGGCAGCGCCAAGTAAAATTCCCTCCCCTGACATGCAACACAACTCTCAACGCCGCGGCATCATTCTCGCCGGAGGCTCCGGCACCCGCCTTTACCCACTCACCATCGCCGTCAGCAAGCAACTCATGCCGGTTTACGACAAGCCGATGGTTTACTACCCGCTGTCGGTGCTCATGCTCTCCGGCATCCGTGAGATTTTGCTGATCTCCACCCCCGAGGATTTGCCCCTCTTCCAGCGGCTCCTCGGCGACGGCTCGCAATTCGGAATCTCTCTCCAATACGCCGAGCAACCCCGCCCCGAGGGCCTCGCCCAAGCCTACCACATCGGCGCCGAATTCATTGGCGACAAACCCTCCGCCCTCGTCCTCGGCGACAACATTTTCTACGGCCAGTATTTTTCCGAGGCTGTGGAAAATGCCGACCGCCGCCAGGAAGGTGCCACCATCTTCGGCTACCATGTCGCCGAGCCCAGCGCTTATGGCGTCGTCGAGTTCGCACCCGACGGCCGAGTCCTCTCCCTTGAGGAAAAACCAAAAGTCCCAAAGTCGAATTTCGCGATTCCCGGCCTCTATTTCTACGATCACCGCGCCGTCGAAATCGCGGCCAACCTCCAACCCTCTGCCCGTGGCGAACTCGAGATCACCGACCTCAACCGCCGCTATCTCGAAGCCGGAACGCTCCATGTCGAACAACTCGGCCGAGGCACCGCCTGGCTCGACACCGGCACGCATGAATCTCTCATGGAAGCCGCGGAATTCGTCAGCGTCATCGAACGCCGCCAAGGTCTCAAAATCGCCTGCCTCGAAGAAATCGCCCTGCGAAATGAATGGATCACGCTCGCCGATCTGGAAACCCAAATTGCCCGCCTCGGCAAATCCAGCTACGGCGCCTACCTCCGCCGCCTGCTGAAATAAATCGACGATAAAAAAGCCAGGGAACCGAGCTATTTCACGCCAAGGTGCGAAGACCCTGAGGTGGATGACGGAGGGGCGAATCTTGCAGCCGACGTCTCTTTCAAGCGGATTTTTAGGGAATTGGATGGGGCGCTTGCGGCGGGCTTGAGAAATCCGTTGTCGGTTGGAGCGCCCCCCCTATAGCGTCCGCGCCACTTTGGTTCAGCAACCAAACAACCAACCAATAACCATAAAAGATATGAGCAAAATCGTTCCTTTGATCAGTTCCGGAATCGCGGGTCCTCTTGGTGCTTTGCACCTGCCCCGCCTCTGGCAGAAAGCCTCCTTGGAAGCCTGTGGCAAACTCGCTGA